>JAGCWE010000087.1 GCA_017962005.1 Paludibacteraceae bacterium
CTGGTCTGCCCCATCATCTTGCGCGGCGGGAAATTGGCGATGTAAAGCACCTGCCTGCCAATCAGCACGGACGGGTCGGGATAACTCTGCGCGATGCCGCTCAGGATGGTGCGTCCGCCCATGCCGTCATCGAGGCGGAAAGCCAGCAGGCGGTCGGACTTCTTGACGGGCTGGCAGTCCAGAACGGTCGCCACGCGGATGTCCATCTTGTCGAAATCGTCTATCGAAGTGTCGCCCTTGAGCGTCGCGGGCCGCCAGTTCTTCATGTCCTCCTCTTTCTGCAGGCGCTCGTTCTCCGCCTTGATACGCGCCAGACGGTCCAACTGCACCTGAATAGAAGCATCCTCAATCTTCTCAAACAGCAGACTGACCTCACCCAGCTCGTGACCGACAGGCAGGATATCCATCTGTCCGAGCTGCTCCCAACGCAGGTCCGTGACATTCAGCATATCACGCAGCCGCCTGGACGAGAACGGCAGGAAAGGCTCGAAAGCGATGTCCAGATTGGCGACAATCTGCAAGGCAATGTTCAGTATGGTGGCTGTGCGCTCCATATCCGTCTTGGCGGTGGCCCACGGCTCGGTGTCGGCAAGGTACTTGTTGCCGATGCGGGCAAGGTTCATCACCTCCCTCTGCGCGTCGCGGAAACGGAACGTCTCCAGCAAGCACTCCAAGCGGTTCTTTATATCGCAGAAATCGGCTATGGTCTGACGGTCGTAGTCGGTCAGTCCGTGCATCTCCGGCACCCTTCCGCTGAAGTACTTGCGGGTCAGCACCAAGGCACGGTTGACGAAATTGCCGTAGATCGCCACCAGCTCGTTGTTGTTGCGCGCCTGGAAATCCGCCCACGTGAAGTCGTTGTCCTTGGTTTCGGGCGCATTGGCAGTCAGCACGTAACGCAGCACGTCCTGCTTGCCGGGGAAGTCGTCAAGGTACTCGTTCAGCCATACCGCCCAGTTGCGCGAGGTGGAAATCTTGTCGCCCTCGAGGTTCAAGAACTCGTTGGCAGGCACGTTGTCCGGCAGGATGTACGAGCCTTCCGCCTTGAGCATAGTGGGGAAGATGATGCAGTGGAACACGATATTGTCCTTGCCGATGAAATGGATAAGACGCGTGTCCTTGTCCTTCCACCATGTCTCCCATTTGCCGTACTTCTCCGGCTGCGCATCGCACAGCTCCTTCGTGTTGGAGATATAGCCGATGGGCGCGTCGAACCAGACATACAGCACCTTGCCGTCCGCGCCTTCCACCGGCACGGGGATACCCCATTCCAAATCGCGCGTCACGGCACGGGGCCTGAGCCCGCTGTCCAGCCACGACTTGCACTGTCTGGTGACATTGGGACGCCATTCCTTGTGCTCCTCCAGTATCCATTGCTCCAGCCACTGCTGGTACTGGTCCAGCGGCAGATACCAATGGGAGGTCGCCTTTTTCTCAAGTGGATTGCCGTTGATGGCGTTGTAGGGATTGATGAGTTCGTCGGGCGACAGGGTCGAACCGCACTTCTCGCACTGGTCGCCATAGGCACCCAGCGAATGGCAGCGAGGACACTCGCCGCGGATGTTGCGGTCGGTGAGGAACTCGCCCGTCTCAGGGTCATAGAACTGCTCCGTGGTCCGCTCGATGAACTTGCCGTTGTCGTACAAGCGGCGGAAATAGTCGGAGGCAAAACGATGATGCACATCGCTCGTCGTGCGGGAATAAATGTCAAACGAGATGCCGAAATCCGCGAAGGAGCGCTTGATGAGTTCGTGGTAGCGGTCCACCACCTGCTGCGTCGTAATCCCCTCCTTGCGGGCGCGGATAGTGACCGGCACGCCGTGCTCGTCGCTGCCGCAGACAAAAAGCACATCCCTACCGCGAAGGCGGAGATAGCGCACGTAGATGTCAGCAGGCACATACACCCCCGCCAGATGACCGATATGAACTGGCCCGTTCGCATAAGGAAGAGCCGATGTGACCAATGTTCGTTTGTATGCCATAGTTATAAATAAGTTAGTTCGCTTTTGTAAAATCAAGCGCGACGAGCAGCACATCCAGCAGTTCGTCCACTTCCACCTCCGTTATTTTCTCGTCGTGCGCCACGGATATCTTTCCCGTCTCCTCGCTGACCACAACCGCTACCGCGTCGGTTTTCTCGGAGATGCCCAGTCCGGCACGGTGGCGCAGTCCGTAATGCTTGGGCAGGTTGCGGTTGGCGGAGATGGGCAGTACGCAGGCGGCACTGACCAGACGGTTCCCGCGAATGACAAGCGCACCGTCGTGCAGGGGCGTATTCTTGGAGAAGATATTCTCTATCAACCTCGTGGAAACCAGCGCATCGACATGTTCGCCTGTTTCCGTATAACTTGCCAAGTCCTGATTGTTGGCCAGAACGATGAGCGCGCCAGTGCGTTGACGGGCCATGTGGGAGCAGGCTATGACCACCTGCTGCAGCACCTGCCGTGTCTCGTCGGATGAGCGTGTCCGGAACATGCGAGGCATATTGCCCATACGCGACCCCAGACGGTTGAAGAACGTGCGAATCTCGTTCTGGAAGATGACGATGAGCGCAATCGCACCGACACTGATAACACGGTCAAACAGCGCGCCCGTAAGTTCCAAACGGAACACATAACTGACAATAAACCACGTCAGGATGAAGACCAGTATGCCCCAGAACAGATTCACCGCACCGCTGTGACGGAGCAAGCGGAAGACACCATACAGGATGGTGGCGATAAGCAGTATATCAATCAGATCCTTGAGTGTGAACGGAGGGAATATCATACAGAGTGAATCGGTCAAAACGGGTTAATCAGGAAAAGTCAGCCGGTGTATCCGCACGACCTGCTGCGCCTCTTGCACGTCATGTACGCGAAGGATATCGGCTCCGTGAGCAAGAGCCAGCGTGTTGGCAGCGGTGGTGGCATTCAGTGCCTGCATGGGCGATATATCAAGGGGCTTGAACAGCATTGATTTGCGTGACAATCCCGCCAGCAGGGGGCAATGGAGGGTGCGGAACACGGCGAGTTCGCGAAGCAGCGTGAAACTCTCCTCCACCGTCTTACCCAACCCGAACCCCGGGTCTATAATCACATCCGCGACACCCATCCTGTGCAACCGGTCAAGACGCTCTTCAAGAAAATGCAGCACCTCGCTTACCACATCATCTTCGGCGGGGGACAACGCCTGCTGCGGCGTGACCCAGCGTGTATGTGTAAGTATATATGGGACGCGCGCGCGCGAAACAGCATCAAACATATTCTCATCCCACAGCCCGCCGGACACATCGTTAATAATCAGCGGTCCGTATTCCTCAACGGCTTTCAGGGCTATCGAGCTGCGGAACGTGTCCAACGACACGACCGCACCGCTCCACGCCGAACGGATGGCGCGCAGAGCCACGCTGACACGGTGCCATTCCTCATCCTCACTGACAAAGGCGGCTCCCGGACGGGTGCTATAGCCGCCCACATCGATGATGCCGGCTCCCGCCTGCAGCATACCGGAAACAACCGACATAATCTCGGCTTCCTTGCACGAAGAGCAATGAACGGAGAAACTGTCGGGGGTAACATTCACAATCCCCATCACGAGCGGGTGGGACAGTTCAAGCAGTTGTTTTCCAATGCGGACGGAATACATAACTCCAATTTTGGCACGCAAAAGTACAAAAATTTGTGTATTCGGTACGAAAATCCCCACTTTTTGCAAGAAAACAGCCACATAATACCCTGAAAAGATTTTTTTTGAAGATTTTTCTTGAAAAGTTTAGTGTACGTTACAAAAAAAACATATTTTTGCGGGCTGAAACGGAAATAGTATAAAAAAACGTATATGAACAAAGTATCTCAAATCGTACTGATTGCGCTGGTTGTTCTGCTAGGCGCATGCAGCAAACGCGAGTTGAACACCAAGGTTTCTCACGCTACCGGTTGGAATTACTACGACAAGAAAACTACTTATTTTGAGGCAATTGAAGGTGTCTCGTACGGCACGCCGTCCAGTATGGTAGCCATCGAGGGTGGATCGTTTACCATCGGGGAAAAAGACGAATTCATCACCGCACCGCGCGATAATATGTCACGTTCCGTTACGGTAAGTTCGTTCTATATGGACAAGTATGAGATTACCAATCTTGACTGGAACGAGTATCTCCGTTGGATGCGTGTTGTCTTTGGAAGGACAAACGACGAACTGGTAAAAAAAGCGTTGCCCGACACAACAGTATGGCGCGAGGAACTGGCTTATAACGAGCCGTATCTTGAATTCTATTTCCACCACCCTGCATATAGTTTCTACCCCGTAGTCGGAGTCAGCTGGAACCAGGCAATGGCATACTGCCAATGGCGTACCGACCGCGTCAATGAGCTGGCTCTGTGGGCATGCGGCGAGATAGCCCGTCCGCCTTTCAACGAGCTGGCTCCCTTGATTTATCAGGAAGACCGCACTCCCGCCGAACAACCTGTCGCAGTAGGCGAAGGTGAGGAAGAGGAATACGAAGAGGAATACGAGGAAGAAGGCGAAGAGGGCGAGGAAGGTATGGCACAGGAAGCCGACAACCGTCCTGCGGAGGTTCAAGAATGGGAACGCACGCACCCCGGTTTCAAGATGGTTTCCAAAGAGTTCCCCAACCCGAAAGACTCAACGAAAGTGCGTGTGGAATACTATCCTCCGTATGAATGGGTACGCCAGCACTTTGTATTCAATACCGAAAAGTACATCAACTCCGACGAGTACCAGCCCGAATACGGTAACCGCCCCATCATAGACAAATACACCAACCAACCCCGTAAGGTCAATCACGGTGACGGCATTCTGGTCATCGGTTTCCGTCTGCCTACAGAGGCTGAATGGGAGTTCGCCGCTTATGCGCCGTATGCGCAGGATGACGGTCTGAGCATCGAGGGCAAAGTCTATCCGTGGTCGGGTTATCACCCCAGAGACTTGAGCAAGGAGAACATCGGACGTTTGCAGGCCAACTTCGTACGCGGCAGAGGCGACATGATGGGTATGAGCGGCAAACTGAACGACAACTACGTGATTACAGGTCCTGTGGACGCCTTCCTGCCCAATGACTTCGGTCTGTACAACATGGCGGGTAACGTCAACGAATGGGTATTGGACGTATATCGTGAGACATCCTATCAAGAGACCTCCGAGTACAACTCGTTCCGTGGCAATATCTTCTCACAGCCCAAGCGTGACGAGAACGGAAGGATGATTATGGACTCCATCGGCTGCATCGAGATTACCTATTCGTTTGAAGAGGACAAGCGCGACTGGAAAGACGGAGACTCAACCGCTTTCATCCCCACCGACTATCCTTTGGAACGCGACTCCATCATGAAGGAGGTTTATCTGCACATGGATTTGGACACCAACTTCAAGGTGGATCCGTCGGACATTCTCGCACCCCGTATTTCGAAGACAGCACGCGTCTATAAGGGCGGTTCGTGGAAAGACCGTATCTACTGGCTCAACCCCTCCACCCGTCGTTATCTGGATCAGGACAAGAGTTCCAACACCATCGGTTTCCGTTGCGCCATGTCCATCCTTGGCGAGCAGCAGATTACCCCGCAGTAATGACGAGCGTCTGTCAGCGCAGGCGAGAACAAGCGGCGACGACGGCACAGAGCGCAAGACCAAAAAATCAATAAAAACACAATAACAATGAACATTCCTCAAAATCTGAAGTACACGAAGGATCATGAGTGGATTCGCCTTGAGGGCGATCAGGCCTACGTGGGTATTACCGATTATGCCCAGTCTGAATTGGGAGAAATCGTGTTTGTTGACATCAATACGGTGGGCGAAACCGTTGGTCAGAACGAAGTGTTCGGTTCGGTGGAAGCGGTGAAGACCGTCAGCGACCTGAACATGCCCGTTACCGGCGAAGTGCTGGAAGTGAACGAGGCTCTCAACGACCAACCCGAACTCGTGAACAACGACCCCTACGGCGAAGGCTGGATGATCAAGATTGCCGTGAAGGACGCAAGCGAGATGGACACCCTGCTTGACGCTGCCGGCTACGAGGCTATTATTTAAGGCATTCCGATTACGTATATACACAGAACCTGCATCCAGGGTTCTGCACTAAAGACAGGCATCCGAGTTGCTAAAACTCCGGATGCCTCTTGTTTGGAATACAACCAACCCTCAGTCTCCTAATCTTTCGCCTCCTGCGGGGGAACATCTTTCCGGTAAGCCTGCACGATACGTCCCACCAACGGATGGCGCACTATGTCCTTGTCGGTGAAGCGGATGACGGCGACACCCTGCGTGTCCTGCAGGCGGTCAACGGCATCCGACAGGCCTGAGCGCTGACTGGGAGGCAGGTCGATTTGCGTCAGGTCGCCCGTAACAATCATCTTCCCGTTGATTCCCAAGCGCGTGAGGAACATCTTAATCTGCGGTATGCTCGTATTCTGCGCCTCATCGAGTATGACCACAGCATCCGACAGCGTACGCCCGCGCATAAAGGCAAGAGGGGCTATCTGAATGATTCCCCGCTCCATAAACTCGCTGAGTTTCGCCCCCGGAATCATATCCTGCAGCGCATCGTAGAGCGGCTGCAGGTAGGGGTCAATCTTGTCGCGCATATCGCCGGGCAAGAATCCCAGTTTCTCACCCGCCTCCACCGCCGGACGGCTCAGGATGATACGCTTCACCTCCTTGTTCTTCAACGCCCGGACGGCAAGGGCAATCGCCGTATATGTCTTGCCGCTTCCGGCAGGACCGATGGCAAACATCAGGTCGTTCTGCGTATAGGCGCGCAGGAGCTGCTGCTGGTGCTCACTACGCGCACCAATCGCCTTCCCGTGAACGCCGTACAGGATGAGATTCCCCGCAGGGCTCTCTTCGCGCATCTCGCCGTGAATGACCTGCAACACGCTCTTTTCGGTCAGATGCCCCGTCTGAAGGCAGTGGCGCTCACAAAGGCGCAACGCCTCCTCAAAGCGCGCCACATCGCCATCCGCACCCGACAACTTGACAGTCGAGCCGCGCGCCACAACACGCACAGCAGGGAACTGCGCCTTCAGGCACAAAATGTTCTGGTTGTTCATACCGTAAAAGACAGCGGTATCCAACAAGTCGTTCAGTTCAATTATTCTCTCCATATTCCGGTATATCACTCAAAAAAACAATCGTGTCCGCGTCCACTTTCGCCACAACGGTCTGAGTCCCGTTGTGAAGCACCAGCAGCGGCACGTGAAGCATCCGGTTATAGACCGCCGCCTGATCCAATGTCTGCCCCGTCAGTGCGACCGAAGGCGCTTTGAACTCGATGAGCATCACCGGCTGCAAACACCTGTCATACACCACCGCATCCGCCCGCTGGCCGGAAGGCAGCGCCGCCTCAACCGCCACCCGCGAAGCGGGGTATCGGTATTCCTCCACGAGCACAAGCAGAAACCGCTGGCGCACCTCCTCTTCCGGGGTCAGACGAACCCACTTACGGCGGAACGGACAGAAGACGTAATCCTTGCCTTCGCGATGCTCTACGTGAATCATATTCCTATCTGTATTTCGATTCCTCGCAGTCGCCCAACAGCGACAGGTAGCTCTCATACCGCGACAACGCTATCCCGCCCTTCTCAACAGCCGGAATCACCGCACAACCTGTCTCACCCAGATGCAGGCAGTTGCCATAGCGGCACGCCCGCCCAAAACGGAATATCTCACGGAAGTAGTGCGAAATCTCCTCCTTTTCCATAGCCACCGCACCAAAGCCCTTGATGCCGGGCGTGTCGATGATATACCCGCCCCCACCTTCCAACGGGTACATCTCCGAGAAGGTGGTCGTATGCATACCCGAATCGTGCTGCGCAGACAGTTCAGCCGTGCGCGTAATCTCCCTACCCGCAACCGCATTCAGCAGCGTCGATTTGCCCACGCCCGAATTGCCCGATAGCAGGCTCACCTTGCCCGCAAACAACGGCAGTACCGTATCGGCATCCAGATGTGTCGCTGAGACGGCAAAGGTTTCATATCCAAGAGAGCGGTACAATTCCTGCCACTCCTGAAGGGTACGCATCTCATCCTCCGTAAGTATATCCGTCTTATTGAACAGCAGCACCGCCGGGACACGATACGCTTCCGCCGTCGCCAGAAAGCGGTCAATAAATGTGGTTGAAGTCACCGGGTGAGCCACCGTGACCAGCAGCACCGCCTGGTCGATGTTGGCGGCAAGGATATGTGTCTGCTTGCTCAGATTGGCCGAGCGGCGGATGATATAGTTGCGGCGGTCCTCTATGTCCGTTATCCAGTTCGTGCCATCCGGCAGCCGCTCCACCTGCACGTAGTCGCCCACCGCCACCGGATTGGTCGAACGGATGCCGCGTATGCGGAAATTGCCTTTCACATACGCCGTAACCAGCCCGCCGCCATCCGCAGGCTGCACCGTGTAACTGTTGCCTGTCGTCTTTATAACAAGTCCTCTCATATTGTCTTAAAAAGCCTCTGTCACTGTCAGGTAGAACGAGTAACTCTCGCGCGCAGTCCAACTCTTGTAGAGGTTGTTGCGCGCCAGATCCACACGCACGTTGATATTGGCCTTGTTGATCTTGAGCCTGACACCCAAGCCGTACCCCACCTTGGGTATCCGCCACTGCCAGTCCTTATAATGGTACACATCCCCCACCCCCGCAAAAACAGCACCGCTGAACAGCCAGAAAAGCGGGAAGCGCAGCTCGCCCTGCAACGCCATAAGCGCGTCATCGCGGAACATTCCCATCCGCACACCCCTTATCAGGTCCTCTCCGCCTAACGCGGGCAACAACTGGAAGGGACGGTTGGCGGCAGTACCTATTGACCACTCGCTACGAAACTGCCAAGCGAACAGAAAATCCTTGTACAAAGGGACGTATTGCCTCAAATCGGTCGCGACCAGTCCCATACGGGACAACCCGGACGTAAACGACTCGTAGTGGAAACCCGACAACTGGAAGAACAGACCAGTATGCGGATAGTAATGAGCGTCACGCGTGTCGTACCGCACGACCCCACCCAGACCCAGCATCGACGCCGTAGGCTGAACACCGTCGGTGCGCTCATACAAATAATGCACCTGCGGTCCGGCGGACCACCCCATGCCAACGGCACACAGAGCACTTGAGCGCACATATCCCCTGTAAGAGGCATACGATATGGCCGGCTTGATTTCAAACCGGTTGCCCATCGCATAGGTCATGTCCGGATAATCGCGATACCCCGCATCGTACTGAATCTGCCAAACATACTCTTCGCCCACATAAACATTGCCCTTGCTATGGATATACCACTGCTTGTTCAGCGTATAGGCGCCAGTCAGCTGGACCATAGATGTTTCCGCACGGTTTCCGCACCGGAAATAGCCCTGCACCGCGCCACCGAAAGCCCAGTTCGTTTCCGGAGAGCACGATATAATAGGGACAGCCAAGACAGGCAGATCCTGCGCACCGTCCACAATCCTGCCCAGCCGCAGCAAACCGCCTGCCGCAACGCGTGAGGCAAGCAAAGAACAGAAAACAACAAGAAACAGGAACCGTTTGACCATCAGACGGTCATTATCTCCTTCTCCTTTTTGGCATACACCTCGTCCACCTGCTTGATGAACTTGTCATGGAGTTTCTGCATCTCCGTCTCGGCGTCTTTCTCCGCATCCTCGGGCAGACCTTCCTTGATCTGCTTCTTGAGGGTGTCAATCGCATCGCGCCGGGCGTTGCGGATGCTGACTTTGGCGTTCTCCGCCTCCGCCTTGCACTGCTTGGCGAGGTCGCGTCGGCGCTCCTCTGTCAGCGGGGGGATAACCAGACGGATCACCTCGCCGTTGTTGTTCGGCGCCAGTCCGATACTGGCGTTGATGATGGCGCGCTCAATCGTTCCGAGCATCTTCTTGTCCCACGGCTGAATCTGGATAGTGCGCGCATCGGGCGTCGTCACTGTCGCCACGGATGACAACGGGCTCTGCTGTCCGTAGTAATCCACCCGGATGGCATCCAATATACGGGTACTCGCCTTCCCTGCGCGGATATGCGCCAGCGTGTCGTCCAAATAAGCCACGGCGGACTCCATCTGCTCCGTAGCCTGCGCCTGAATCTGTTTGGGTTCTATCATAAAGGTAATGGTTATATGGGTTGATGAGTTTATGGGTTTATGGGTTTATGGGTTTACGGGTTGATTTCAGGGCTTCACAAGCGTGCCGATACGCTCGCCGTTCACCACGCGGCGGAGATTGCCCGGCGTGTCCATATCGAACACATAGACGGGCATACCGTTCTCCATGCACATCGTGATGGCGGTCAGGTCCATCACATGCAGCCGGCGGCGCAGCACCTCGTCGTAGGTAATCTCATCGAACTTGACCGCACTCGGGTCCTTCTCCGGGTCGGCGGTATAGACACCGTCCACACGGGTGCCCTTGAACAGGATGTCCGCCTCAATCTCAATGGCTTTGAGCGATGATGCCGTGTCGGTGGTGAAGTACGGATTGCCCGTACCGGCGGCGAATATCACCACATTCCCTTTTCCCAGAAGCCGTACCGCCTTCTCCTTGCTGTAGAACTCGCCGACAGGCTCCATCCGCACATTCGTCAGCACCCTGACTTTCTGCCCCATCGCCTCCAAGGCGGAGGACAACGCCAGCGAGTTGATGACGGTCGCCAGCATACCCATCTGGTCACCTTTCACGCGGTCAAAACCTTTCTGCGCACCGCTCAATCCCCGGAAGATATTCCCTCCGCCGATTACGATACCAATCTCCAATCCTGTGTCCGCCAGTTCCTTGACCTGTCCGGCGTACTGCTCCAGCCGCTCGCGGTCAATGCCGTAGCCCTGCCGCCCCATCAGGCTCTCGCCCGACAACTTGAGTAAGATACGATGATACATAATGCTTGTTATCTTCACTAAAACGCCGCAAAAATACACACACCCGTCCACATACGCAATACCCCCCGAAAGTTTCCGGCCACCCCAGTTCCTGCCCTTTACATATCCATAGAGGCGGGAAAGCACCAAAATCTATCAGTCAAAACAAAAAAAAATGCCATCCGCACATTACAAAGATGACGCACACTTACATTTTTTCGTAAAGTTATTTCATTTTTAAATACATATGCAGTAACTTCGCGCGATTTTTTAGGTTTAATTAAACCGTCTTTCCACAGAGTGAAACACACAACGCGGGGGGGGGGTAATTGACTGATAATCACAAGGTTGTTGATACAAGTGCGGTATAATGAGATGTAGAAGAGTGTGGCGTGTATGCATACTTTGCAAGTATGTATATGCGTTCCATTCTATTTAACCGATCGATAAGCGAATAAATAAATGCGATATATGGAAAAGAAGGTATTATCAGGTAGCAAGGTCACGCGTTTTCGGGGTGTGCTATCAGGTATGTGTGCAAGTTTCAATGCCTACGCAAGGGTCGGATTGGCTCTGCTCTTGTTCGCTTGGTTGCCTGTCAGGGCGGTCGCAGCAGTATATGATTTTACGCCGACGGATGGTGGTCTGGTGGTCAATCTCAAACCGGGTGACCAGATATTGCTGTCCACGATGGTGAATGGAGAGGAGTATTTCGTGTGCCATTACCCGGGTTATACGGGCGGCTATTTCGGTTACACGAACTGGGATGGTAATAAAGGTAACTTCCTCAAGTTGATTCCGCAGGATGCTGCGGCAACGGAACCCTCATCTTCTTCTATCTGGACGATTGATGACCCTGTGACGTTTCT
This sequence comes from Paludibacteraceae bacterium, assembly GCA_017962005.1. GTDB lineage: Bacteria > Bacteroidota > Bacteroidia > Bacteroidales > Paludibacteraceae > Colicola. Next base: position 11,700 of record JAGCWE010000087.1, read on the forward strand.
TTACAGCGGAAGAAATTATCCGTTGGATGGTATCGCCTATACCATGTGGAGTACCAACCCCGGAGGCGATTCATATACCTTGCTCACCTCTGCCGGCAATTCCTTTAGATATCAGGGCGATTTGACCAGAGAAGCAAACAATGCCAATATCTGTAACGCGATCTTTGTTGTGCCGACCAACCGCTCAACCGTTACCACGTTTGACCCGAACGGGACATTAGCAACCTTAGAGGGAAGAACGCAAGATGCCCAAGGCCGATTCAATGGTGAGAAAGGCTATGGTTTCTTGGGACTGCCTTATCGCGAAGTCTATTGGCTGGATATACCGCGAGGCAACTCTCCTGTTTCTTACACCAATGCTTCGCTGGTCGGTTTCAATAAAACGCTTGGTACTATAAATTATAGTAACAATGAAGCATCGGCTCGACCGGGTCAGGCATTGTATGCTTTTGGTAATAAAGATAAACACCATGCAACCCCGCGTACAATCTTCCGTTTGTATGTGCTGAATGACCCGTTGACTTCTACTTGCGCGGATTCGTATTATTTCGCATACGACGAGCAGGATTTTGTACAGTACAATAAAAACTTTGCCGTCACCCCCGCTACGTACACCACCAAGAAGAAGATCTATACCATCGACCGTCTCGTCTGTATGGAGCGGCTTGAGGATACCAAGTACTATGTTTCTGACTGGATGTACGTACCCGTACCGGATAGCACCTATTACTATGTGGGATATCAGAACAAGTATTGCCATACAAGCCAAGGTGACGCGTTTGATTCACAGTTCAAGAATATAGACACGCTGAAAATCCAGCACTTGGGACTCCCCGCTCCGAGAGGCGCTTACGGACGTATGGTTGTGGATACGACGCAAACGAGCAAACAGAACCTCGGCGTGGAGTTCCAGCCGGGTGGATATTTCCTACGTACCAATACAGGCAGAAACATACGTATGAGACCTAACGAAGACGGTACCGTATGGACTTGCGAAGAGATGTGGCATATCACTGCCGAATATGCCGCACTCACCATCAAGGCTACCATGTTCACCGGCTCCGAATATGACGCACAAGACGAGGGCGCGGATATCGAAGGGTGGAGTGTTCCTGTCGTAGGTACGTCTGTGCCGGTTGTCGGTGGCGGTTCGATTATCGACCGTGACGGTTGGGCACGTATATACGTTACTGACGACTCACCCAACGGAGCTATGGAGTTCGTGCCTGCCAACACCGACCGTCATATACATTATGACAACAACGGCGCTTTGGGATTGGAACTCCCTGACCAGTACCCGCTTCACGGGGAAACATCTGTTACCGTGGAACAACCGCGTCTGTCCGAAGGATTCAACTTCACTGAATGGAACACGGCAGCCGACGGATCGGGCACTACCTATCTCCCTGGGACTGTATTCAACTTACCCGCAGGCACTACTACGCTCTACGCCATCGCCACTTATACAGGTACTATACATGTAGCCGTCTCCTTCAAGAAAGACGACGGTAAAACCTACTTCCTTACCCACCCGGGTACCGCCGCACCGCGTTACTCACAGGCACGGAGCGTTACCGACTGGACCAACACGTGGCAGGGTATGGCGAACGCCGAAAACATCGACAATAACTATATCAATACCTTCAAACTCCTCAATAATGCATTGTGTGGACCGGGTGAAATGGTACTCGACCCGAGACGCGAAATGAGACATGGAGCCATAGACTCACTCCTCTTCTACGAAAACTTTGCACCGGCAGAAGAAGAGTACCTCGGGCTGTATTATACCGACCCGAATACCTTGCTCGCTAATACTACTTGGGCGGGCTTGTTCACTTCTACTGCCGGATGGCCCGACTATAGTGTCGCTGATGTCAAGAACACCAAACTCCGTTCCACCCATTATCTGCATCAGGTGAATGATGTACTCACACGCGACGAACGCTCTAACAGCAGTGTCTCCTATGTCAAGTATAACGCTGCCGACAACCAGTTCGACGGAGAAGCATCCGAAGCCAACGCTACCGTCTTCCAACTCTCACGAGTACGGGTAGCCGATGAACACTATGTCGTTATTCCTGATACAACCAACGAATGGAAAGACGAAATAGTATTCGGCATTCACCATGACGAACAATTGCAGGAGCCGGTATGGTCCAAACTCATAGGCAAACAACTTATGGCGCGAACCACAATAGATGACGAAACAATCTACTTCCATCCCAATCTGAAGAATATCATTACCGACTATACGCAGTTGAGCCTTAATGCCAACTACCGCTTGGAAGAAACCTTTGAATATATCCGCGATGCACGTGTGGAGAGTTTAGGAGAAGCTGTGTCGGCAGAAGACAAACCCGTTATGAACGACCGTCTGGAAAAAAGCTATTTCGGACGTCTTGTCACCAGTGGTATGAACACGCCCGTGGATGTACTCTACGAGGGTAATTATATCGACATCGTCGATACCATCCGTATTACCCTTTCTACAAGAGGACCGGTCAAAATCAAAGAGTACTACGGACGTTGGAGAGAGGGTGCGCCCGGACTGCACATCAATCCCGACGGCTCAAGATACAGAGACATCATCGTTCGTACCAAGACCACGCACCACGGCGCAGTGGAAACAAAACTCGTTCTCACACCCGAGTATAAAAAATACAGTTTCAGCCCCCTCGAAGGAGTAAGCAAACAAATCACTTTCACACTCGCCAAAGTTACGTCACGGCAACTGCTCGACACCGACGGGAATGTGCTTGATGAAGAAATCCTGACCTCCGCAGACGCAACCGAATCGCTTCGCCTTGCACCTGGATTCTGTTCCTTCAGCAGCGGAGGCGCATATCTGCGTATAGATAACGAGCATACACTCAACGACCACGTCACACTCGTAACCAAAGCGGACAACAGTGCCGGTATCAACTACGACACGCTCACAGTTTCCACCTCTGTAACAATTGATGCAGTCACTTATCCTGTCTCGGTTAAAGTGCCGCTCATGCAAACCACATTGAGCGAAACGGAACTCGTTTGGTCGGTGGTACTCAACGGAAAACGCTACTTCATTATGGCGGGTTCAGGAGGACTGATCTTCCGGCAGTATGAACTCAAAGGAAACACACTCTACAAGAAAGAAGACGGCAAGACCCAACTGATCAAAGGCTCCGCCAATGCCGCCAACTCCGATACCAAGTATATCACCCCGTGGAGATATACCTACGTAAGTCAGGCTAATCACCAACTCACGCTGCAGACCGAATACGGTATTGACAAGTATTTCGTCATCAACGGCTCTTCAGAACCTGATTTGGCAAGCAGTGGACCCGCTACACTCACTTACGAATACGTCAATGAGTATCTCAACGATAATGCCAACTACGAGGAGCAGGTTAAAATCAAGTACGGCGCAGACAATTACCTTAGGTTAACTCTTGTTGCCGAACAACCGAAGCTCGTTCTTACTACTGATGCTGACGAGGCAACTACCTTCTCTTGGAGTTACTTTATGCAGGAATACAACCTCCTCAATAATGGCGATTATCCGAACCACAACGAACTTGTGTTCGATTATAACAACTCAGCAAGTCACACTGTCCAGACACGTTATAAAGCCTACCGCAACTACTCGATGTTGCTTGGTAACACGCTTACCTACTGCTGCCGCGAAGATGAACTTGACATAGCCGACCTTATCTCTGCCGGTAACGACTGGAAAACCAACTATGCTATCACTCTCGTCTCAGACAGCCGTTTCGCTAATGGTGCCGGCGGATTGAGCATTTCAACCAATGCCGGTACACTCGTTACTACTGTCACTCCCGCAGGAGATAGTCCTACCGAAGTACGCTATCCCGCAGGTACAGGACCTTTCGTGGACATAGTGGACACACTCGATGTACTCCTCTCGCTCCAAAACGACGCTCCCGCTTATCGCTTCAAAGACAAATGGAGTAGTTATACATCCATCAACGATGCTCACCTCAAGATTCCGCTCATACGCAAAACCTACCATTCTGTGCCTTACGACTCGCTCATCTGTGTGGTAGCGAACGATGAATACAACTATGTATTCCCGTCTGATATATCAACAGGAGTCAACGACGAGCATACGTTCCGTTTCTCTACCGACCACCGCTTCGGCACACACATACTCGGTACTGACAACGAAGTCGTTTCTTATACGGGTGAAAGCGATGACCATACATCCCTTATGGACTTCACCGATGTGGACCTTTCCGAAATACGACTCCTTGACGAGTATGGTAACAGCCCCGACTGGTGCGAGATAAGCAGCATCGGTGCACATACCATCACCGTACGCTGCTTGGGTAATGGTATCCGCTCCCCGCGCTCCGCTACGCTCTATCTTGCCTACGCAATGAATGTGAACGACAGATTCCGATTCGTTAACTTCCGTGTCAGCGTAGCCCAGTTAAGCCGCTTCCAGTATGCCAACAACCAGGTACTCATTCACTCTAAAGGCGCTTCCGGACAACCGCTCGCGGATGGAATACAGCAGGTACATGAGAATAAGAATATTATCTATTACTACAACCCCTCTAACGCTGCACAGTCAACCGACCAGCGCGTCGAACTGCCTATACGCGAGCGTAACTTCTACGGATGGTGGCGGTGGCATTCGCTCCAGCCGGGTGAAGAGGATATGGATATACCCGATGCAAAATGGCAGACCGCGCCTACCAATGTAGGTAAATGGAACTTCCCATTCCGTATTATTGGTGACTCCGTTTGGGTGGATGAAGAAGACCACTCCAAAGGAAAGAAACTGGTTACGCAGGGACGCTATACAGTCTTCCATGTACCATCGGCTGACTACAATGCACGTAAAGACCCGCCTTCCAAAGCACCTATGGTTTATCCGCCCACCAACAAAGACACCGTTACCTATGCAGTGGACCTCAGTGTCTATTACGACAACCTCCCGCTGTCTATGAAGAATATCAATCAGGTAGATACGGCTAAGTTGGATACCATGCAGAAGATTATCGAACCGACACTCTCCTTGCGTGAAGTTTATGAACTCCACCCGTGGACAGAGATGGCGCAAATCTTGGAGGGATACAAAGACACCATCGCTTCCTCTTCTCGCAACCTGAAATATATGGAAGACCATACGGTTATGGCACCTATTGGCAACCGTCTGCTCCTTAAGACCGAACAACGATATAACTATGACAATGTCAAGAAGGGTCAGCACTCCGAGTCGCTCTTGGGCTACTATATGCGCGACGATAACTGGGCTACGTGGGCAGGAGATCCGATGCGTCAGGATTCTATGATTTGGTGCGGAGGATGGGATGTCCCATGCGGTTGGTACACTTATAATCCCCGTACTCAAACTTACACCTCCTGCCCGTATTCTGTTACGGAGGCGAACGATTTCCTGAACGTGCCTGCCAAGGGTAGTATTCCTGCCGGACGCGATAACGATACCGTCATTTACTGCCTGCGCTCACGCAGTGTAAATTCTATCAATGTGGGTACGGCTTCCGAAGCTAATAATGAGGGCGATTACTGGTTCAATATCTGCCGCTACACTATCATCTACCATCGCCCCGATAAATATGGTCCGAAACTCGAGACGAAAGTAGGCGGCGTGGACAAAGCCATTATCCCTAACGACGAGATAGAGCAGAACTTCGAGGTACTGGAGCGTCTGAACTTCGATTACAACAAGCCGGGTGAAGAATACACGGTTTATCCTAACCCGCTCCCATGGGCGGACGCTTCCTACGGTTTCGCCTATCCGAGGACTGCCGATCTGCCGGATAACCGTCCGCATAATAAGAACGGCTTGACGAACCTCGCTAATATGGGTGAGTATAACCTCATTAACCGCATACCATCTTTCGGTACCTATTGGCATAAGATGGAGCAGCACGGTGGCGCAGAGAACGGATACATGATTTTCTGCGACGGTATGTCATCCGCAGGTCAGGTCGCTGCACTCTCTCTCGAATCAAACCTCTGCGAAGGACAGAAAATGTACTTCTCAGGATATGTGGCTAACCCGGGTAACGAGGCAGGTAAGACTTGCCCGAACTTCACTTTCGCCGTACAAGGCTCGTTGGATGGTAATACATGGGAGGATATCACTTCCTATATGACAGGTGATTTGCCTCAAGCTAACAAGTGGTACCAGATCTTCTTCCCCATTGAGCAGGAAAAGAACTACAACAACTTCCGCGTACGCGTAGTGAATATGGCATCCAACGATGACGGTAACGACTTCATCATTGACGATATGTGCATCTTCGCTACCAAACCCCCGTTGATGGTTTATCAGGCTAACACAACCTGTAAGGCGGACCACGAGAACGACTCCCTTACCCACGTCGTACTCCGTGTGGACTACCAGGGATTCACCGAAGACGTATATGTAGCCGGTAATGAGTATTACACCATCCAGGAGATTACTCCGGAAGAGGACTCTACCTTCATCGCTTTGGAAGACCACTACTATGACGAACATATATGTCCTGGTGTAGGCGAGGGTGCAAAGGACACACTTTATGGTAAGATTCCTATGCCCGACCGTTACTACCACCCCGAAGATGAAGACTCGGTATTCGCCAACCTGCAGGAACTTATTTACAAGTTCGAGCGCACACTGGATGCCGGAGGTGAAGTATTCCGCAAGGGCTATATCTATGAGCACCTTGACGACTCCATTCGTCCCGTAATGTACGTCATACATACGGCTAAGATGGTGTCTGACAATACCTATGTGGTGCACATGGCAGGCTCCTACAGGGAACTACTGGGAAGCCGCTGCGCTTTGACGCGCGAACTCAAAGTGCGCAACCGTATGATGCTTACCCTTAACGGAGAAGAACAACCCGACAAGGAGGTAACGAATATGTGTGCCAACACCACCTATGAAGTATCTCTCCACGTCAAAGGTACGTTGCTCCTTGACCACGCGGCACCGCAGGAAATAACTGGTTCTTGCGTCAACGACTGGTTGCTCTATGGCGATACAGCCGAAGTCTCCAGCGAGGCACGTTACGGGTACAAGTACAGCGACATTATGAAAGTGGTAAAGGAGATTCTTCGCGCCGAAAACGAATTTGGTACGGAGAACACCAATCAGCACGCCAAAACACTCTCCGAAGTCAGCAGAGCCGAAATGGAACGCATACAGTTGGAGAGAGGTGTGGCTCTCTCGGATCCGGATCTGAATCCTTATACCATACTCCAAAACATGGTCAACAACGGCTTCCTCATACTCTACCAGCCCAACCTGACCATCGTCACACCGGTCAATGCTACCGTACAATATACCATCTTCCCCATTCCGGGTACAGGTTCGGAGCTTTTGCAGCATCTGAATATAGAAGTATGTCCTACTCCTGTACAGATAGCACTCGAATCAAGTCTCGGTGGTGGTATCCCGATGATTATCGGTGGTCTGAACCGTACAGAAGAAGAATCCCAGTATCCGATTGTGGTACTCGCCAATGCACAGAAAGCCAATACCGAGTTTGCCATTCCTATTGACTCGCTCATGCTCTTCGAGGGTACGGCTTCTTTGAGGGTGGCTCTGGATACTATCATGTTCCTATCTACCAACGACCCCGATTACCGTGAAGGTGTACACACCATCTCGCTGATGCCGGATAGAAAATGGAACAAGGACGCGGAAAATATAGGTTACTACCAAAACGGTAATGATACACTCCGCCTCGTGCCTGCACCCAATAATAATTACCCGATGCGCTCAGGTTACTACTATACTTTCGGTATTCAGATGATGACCACCCTCGGTCAGTCTTCTTGGGCAGGTCTCGAAGAATGTCCTGTAGGTACGGTGCCCTTTACCGTAGGTGTTGTGCCCGATTACCTGCGTTGGGACCCGCAGGGAGAAGATAACCGCTGGAACAATCCCGACAACTGGATTGGAATAGTTCAGACGAACACACCTATCCATGAAGACGCACGCTTTGCACCTCTGTCGTCCACGTATGTGGTCATACCGCCTATGACGGACGGAAGGCCTTATCCCGTATTGCCTGACCCCGCAAGCATACCTTCGTCGGATTCCATCAAGCAGGTAGGCTTCGAGTACAACACGTGCCATTCCATCCGCTTCCTGCCCGGCGCAGCATTGAGCCAGCAGCAGCGTCTGGCATACGACAGCGTCATAGCCGACTTGACGGCACCGTATGAAAAGTGGGCTCTCCGCTCTGCGCCTGTTGAAGGTCTCCTATCCGGCGATCTCTTTATGTCCGATGCCGAACTGGCACAGCAAGTCCACACCTGGAGTGTGGGCGAGTTCGACGCGAACGGCCGTAACTACACCACCGGTAACGCCACTTTCTGGCTCTCGCTCTACAACAAGGACGCTATCCGCCAGAGCAATGGTACCAAGGTGGATACCATCAAAACAGAGTCCGCCGAATGGTCGAAAGTGACCAACGCCCTCTCGCTATCCCTCCAGCCCGCACAAGGCTGGGCCGTAATTTGCAGCACTAAGTCTGAAGATGATGCAGTGGTGCGCCTCCCGAAGAATGATGACATTTACTATTACTACACCAGATCCGGCAATAAGGTATATGAACTCTATGAACCCAATCTGCGTGCGCTGCGGGCAAAAGAGGCAGGCGGCGCGGACAAAGTGGGCAAACTGGCGTTCTACCCCGGCAAAGAGGCAACGAGCCAAAGCTACACCCTCACCAACGGAACCTCCGCCACCACCTTCGTCTTCGGCAACCCCACTATGGGTTATATCGACATCTGGGGCTTCATCGAGGATAATATAGACATCCTTGAAGACGAGATAGGTTATGTCGGTACGGACGGGCAGTATTATACCATAACGAAGGGAGCCCTGACAGAGCCGGAAGCCATAACCTCGATAACGCGCTATATTCCGCCGATGCACGCCATCGTACTCAAGAAGAAAGATGACGCCGCCACAGAACTTGAGGTAACACTCAAGACCAACCGCATCGTCACAGACGCCAGTCAGATTGAGCGCCCGCTACTCCTTCCCGCCCCGTTGAGAGGAAGGGGAGGCGACCCGCTGAGAGGCATAATGACCGTAACAGCCATCAACTCTGTTTCGCAACGTTATACTTCACGCCTCCTGCTCGGACAAGGCTGGCACGCAGAGATTCTCAAAGGTGAGGACGCCATGCTGACGACCATCAACATTGACAACTACTCCGCTACCTCCGCCCCCGCCACGCCGTTCAACATCTACGCCGTGGAAGGCACCAACGGCCTCAGTATCGACCTGCGTGACGAAATCCTGTACGTGCCGATATCGTTCTATATGAGCGACCTGTCTTTCGCCCCCGTGACCCGTCTGTGGTTCACCGGCGTCAATACGGTTACCGGACCGCTGGTTCTCTGGGATTCGCTTACGGACACCGAGTACCCAATAATAGACGGTATCTGCATAGACATAGAAACGCCGCAGGAAAACCACGATATACGGTACTATATCCGCCGCCCGGGCTATAAACCCGAAGAACAGACAGAACCGTCAATCCCCACGGGTATCCAGTACAACACTGCTGACGAAAAAGCGGTCAAGTTTGTCAAGGACGGACATGTGTTTATCATACGTAACGGACATATCTATACAACCATCGGACAAAAGATACAGTAAACTATGCAGAGACGATTCAATATGTACAGAAGAATGATTGTGATAGGGATGATTATGCTTATGGAATTCTCTCTATCTTCGACATGGGCTTTCACGCAGTCTTCCCCCTCGTGGCGAAGCAATTCGCCGATGGCCGACGGCAGCACGCTTCCCGATTACCGGTTCCGCTCCACGTCCCCATTGCTGGACGGAAGCACCCCCTATGCCGAAGATGCAAATAACTCTTTGACAAGCGGCTCAAACTATGGGGCGCTCCGTGGAGGGTTAGATGATCCCGGCGTAGGCGAAGTGGATGATCCCGTTCCCGTAGGCGAACCGCTCTGTCTGCTTCTGATAGCAGCCGCTTACGGACTGTTTATCTACAGAAGGAAAAAGGCATAAGACACAGTTGCTGTAATTCTGACGCTCCAATGGTGATGAGTTGAATGACGAATCTCCATTGGAGCGTCACTTATTATATCCGGACACCGATGATGTTTCGGTGAAACCCGCTTAATACTTCGTTTATCTATCGTATATCTAACGTATATCTATCGTATATCTAACGTATATCTATCGTGTATCTATCGTATATCTATCGTGTATCTATCGTATATGTTACGGAGGTACAGGCTGTTTCCATAAGGCAAAGACACATTATTTTGCCTATATGAAACAAACAGCGTACTTTTGCGGCAAAACAAGACAGCAATGGACTTACAAGCATTCACACCCAACGAAACACTCGCCCGCGAGATAGGCGGTCACGTGCGCACCATCCTTAACGAGATAGGCGAGGACACCGGACGCGAAGGACTGAAGAAAACCCCCGAACGCGTGGGCAAAGCATTCCAGTTCCTGACCAAAGGCTACAACGAGGACCCCGAAGCCATCCTTCGCTCGGCACTGTTCGAGGAGGACTACCGCCAGATGGTGGTAGTGAAAGACATCGATTTCTACTCGCTCTGCGAACACCACCTGCTGCCCTTCTTCGGCAAGGCACACGTAGCCTATATCCCCAACGGCAAGATTACAGGACTGAGCAAGATAGCGCGCGTGGTGGATGTGTTCGCACGCCGCTGCCAAGTGCAGGAGCGCATGACCACACAGATAAAAGACTGCATACAGAACACGCTGAACCCGTTAGGCGTGATGGTGGTAATAGAAGCCGAACACCTGTGCATGCAGATGCGGGGCGTGCAGAAACAGCACTCACTGACCACCACATCAGACTTCACGGGAGCCTTCACGCGCCCTGAGACACGCGAAGAGTTCCTCCGCCTGATTCACTCCTGAGCATCCTTTCCGGGCAGTCTGCCGCCCAAGAAAGGCATATACCGATTCAGGAAAAGAACCAACGGCACACAGATGATGAGGGAGCCTGCCCACAGAAGCAGGCTTCCTTCGTTTGTAGCATAGAAGGAAAGAGGCACACCGCAGACAAGGAGCAATCCTTTCACCGCGCCGAAAAGAGGTATGTGCATACAGAGCACCCAGAGCGTGTTCCTGCCGAACCAGCACAACGCCCGCGACAAACAGGACACATGCCCCATTCCGCGCGCAAAGAGATACCAGAAAGCCACCACCGAGACTTCACCCAAACAGAACAGGAGAGGATGACCGTACCGTCCATAGGAGAGTTTGATGCCGGGATTGTAATACCACGCCACAAAAATACAGGCAATGACAGCCACACCAAGCAAGACGCCCCAAACAGGGTTCATGCGGGAGGGCAATCCCTGCAGCCAAGGGCGCAAGGCGTATCCTGCGACATAAAGCGGAAGGAGCGTCATCGCCGTATCCGCGCCCCACGGGAGATGACACCCCCACACTTCGCCCAAGCAGTATCCGGCGACAGCCAACAGGACGGCAGCGGGCCATAACCAGCGAGAAGGCAGACGGGCGATGAGGTAATAGAGCCACTCCATGACGACAAGACAGGGCAGAAACCACAGAGGAGCGTCCTGGACCAGCCGTTCGCTGCGCCCAATGAGGATTCCCCGAAGGGGCTCCCACCAAGCCGTCTGCGTCCCCGCATCGCTGCCGAACCGGCGCCCCACAAGCAGCCATGCCAGCCAAGCGAGAATGCCGAAGACGAGATACGGAACCAACAGACGGAGCGTGCGGCGGCGGAAATACATCCCGACATTCATCCTTGCATCCGCAAAGCACCCCGCGACAAAGAAGAACGCAGGCAGACAGAGCAGATACGCCATACTCCTGACATCCGCCTGAATGCCGGTATGGTAGAGGACCACAGCGAGCATGCCACCCGCCTTCATCCCGTCCGCCCATTGGATACGCGCCTTACTCATGACGGAACAAATCGTTCTCCGCATCCGCCCCTTCGACCCGTAAGCCGGCAGCAGAAAGGAGACTCGGGAACAGATAATCGGTACGATACCGCTTCGTGCAGTTCGCTTCCAACGCCGCGACCTTGTCGGGGAAGAGTTGCGCGTACCTGTCAGAATACCACACCAAGGCCGCAGGATACCTTGTCTCCTCCGCTCCCGCTGCATGCAGCCAGTTGCCATCCTCACCCAAGGACTCGCCGTGGTCGGAGAGGTAAAAGAGGACGGCGTTCCTGTCCGCAAACAAGGAGATGACCGAATCGACGAAAAGGTCCATACTGACGATGGTGTTGTCGTAGGAATTGACCAGCGCCATCGAGTCGTTCTGCGCAAAGACACGGTTGGTGACCGTGGGAAGGAAGCGCCCGCAACTGTCCGGAACATGGTTGTTGTAATACCAATGGGAGCCAATCGCATGCAACACATAGAGGCGATGCGCCCCCGGCTGCTGCCGCAGCAGACCCCTCAAAGGGGGCAGCAAGTCCAAGTCGTACCACGGATGGAAGACAAAGACCGTCTTGGAGGCATTGGGGAAAACAACCGTGTCCGCCTCATAGATAAACGAGGCATAGGTCCTGCCGTAGTCCTGATTGCTAACCCAAGCCGTATGATAGCCCTGACGCGACAGACAGGAGATGAAGGAACACATGCTGTAGGCTTTCTCCGGCGAGAGGCTATCGGCAGGGGTCAGGATATGCGGCACACTGGATGCCGTATGGGTATGCTGGGACCATATATGCGGCAGGCTAACCACATTCGCGCGCCCGGACAGACGAGGGCACGTCTGCCGCCCGTATCCGTTCAGACTCAGATGGTCGGCACGCGCCGCCTCGCCAATAATCATCACTATGTCCAGCGAGTCAACAGGATGCACAAGGCGCACCTCCGGCAGTTCGCGAGGAAGATTGCGGGTACGCTGAAGCACGACATACTCCGCCACACTGCGAACGACAAGCACAGGATAGCGCTGTCCCGCGCTCCTGTGCAGCCTGCCATTGCCCCAGAACCACAGCGCAAAGAGCCCGACACTGACAAGCAGCACCGCCCACGGGAAAGGAATACGACCTATACGCCAGCGCCATCTGACCCAAAGAAGCGAGACCGCCAGCTGCAGCACGAACCAGGCAGCGAGCTGCCACGAGACGACCCCGGACACCGTGCCCATATTGGTGTGCAGCGTGGCATCCACAAGGACGGGGTTGACCGTGGCGTGAAAGGCGACACGGTAATAAGAGACCACCGCCCCCAACATCCCGTACAGCGGCAGACAGACCGCCGCCACATAACGATTGAGCGACAGAACAGCGGCAATGGCAAACTGACCGACAGCCAGAGCCGTCACGTAAAAAGCGATGGCCAGCACGCCTTTCCATCCGTCAGCAGGGTTGTCGAAGAAATCAGGCAGGACGAAACAGAGCGTGTTCCAGACAGCAACCACCGTCACCAGCCACACGTATTCCGCCGAAAGAAAGCGATTGCGGGACATACTAATGTATAACAAGAATCTTCACCACGGCGTGGTTCTTGCCGTCCGGCGCGTTGCAGAAAGCGGTATAGACACCGGACGCAACACGCTGGCCGTTGCCGTTCTTACCATCCCACACCGCCAGTCCGCCGTTGCTGCGGGTCTGGCACACAAGATTACCGCCGTTGTCCACAATCTTGACGACAGTCTCCTCCATCAGCCCCGCAATGGTGATGACACCCTGATAATCCGGCCGAACCGGATTGGGGTACGCATACAGGCTCTCCTGCGAGAAACTATCCTCCGCCTCGGTCGCGTCGCCCTGATAGGAAATAAGCCCCGCTCCCGTGCCGACAAACACCCTGCCAGAACGAGGGTCAATGGCTACGGACAGAATCTGATTGGAAGGCAGAGGAGAATTGTCGATGGTGAAATGCTCGAGAGTCTCCGTGCCATCCTCAGAAAGCAGATAGAGTCCCGAACTCTCCGTCCCCATCCACTTGCGGTTGGCACCGTCCACGGCAATGGCATTGATGCGCTCAGTGCCGAGCAGGTAGTCCGCCAGATTGGTGCCGTCGTTGCGCGGAATCTTCACGCGCATACAACTATTAGAAGTGCGGAAATCGACTTTGGCGGGAATAATAAACAATCCTTCGTCAGCCGCCACCCACAAGTCGTTATCCAAATCCTGCACCACCGCATACACGGAAGCAGGCGTAATCGTTTTGCCGTCCTGATCCACGAACGAATTGGTGAACCACGTGTTGTCGTCGCCCTGATAGAAAGGCGTGTGGTTGTCGTCATAGAGAATCAGCCCCGGGTTAAAGCGCACGTAGGGTATCCACTTCCAATTGCTGTTCCTTCTGTCAATGAACATCTCCCCACCCGTCATCACGGGAAGGACAACGCCCTTGTTCGTGACAAGGCCGTACCTGTTCCACGATGCTTTTTCCTGACTGCGGGCGGCAAGCAACTGCTGCGGCGAGATGACGTGCAGCGGGTTGTTGCCCATATTCAGCAGCCAGAGGTTGCCGTCGTCGTCAAACATGGCGGCATCGGTACGTATGTAAAGCAATGCATCAGCCCCCTCCACGCGCGTTTCAAGCGGACTATTGAGGTGGTTGTACCAGCCGACAAGCTCGTTGTTCTCGAACTCATACAGACCCGTACCATAACTCGTCACGATGATATGCTCCTTGTTGAACGGGTCAACCGCCACATTCATAAAGTCCATCGCCAACGTGCCTATACGGTTCGTGATTGTCTCAAAATCAATGTTCGTCCAACGGTCAGCCGCGATGTCATAAATCATCACATAGCCGCCACGGAACTCCTGTGACGCCCATCGCGCTCCCGGGACAACATACAGGCGGTCGTTCACCACCTTCATCCGATAAGGAAAATTGACAGAGGGCCCCTCGGGGAAGAACGCCTGCGTCCCGTCCGCATCGTGGCGAACAACTCCGGACTTGCCGGCAGCATACCACAACGTGCCGTTGTCGTTCAACACGTCAGAGACATAGTAAGGCGAGGCAATAATGTCCAACCCAGCATCGGGAATATACTCCACCAAGGCAGGACCGCCCTGCATCAGATACAGATGCCCGTCTGACTGCCTGAAACCGGAGAAATGCATCTCCGGGGACACGGACTGCCAACCGTCGTCCGTGCGGACATTCAGTTCCAAATCCGCCAAGAGATACAGACGGTTCCTGAAGTACGTGATGTCCTGATAGGATTCGGCAGACAAGGGCTGACAGTTCTTCCACACATTGAAATCAAGCAGATTGGCCTTTCTATCCGCCGCATATACCCCCCCGCTTGTCAAAGCATATATCGAGTCGGCGCTGCAGCAGACCGAGCGCACATCCACATCCTTTCCGTTCTGTCCTATATAGTATGTATCAACTATCTCCTGTTTGCGTATATTGACTACCACCACGCCGAACTGCATACCCAGATACGCCCTGCCGTCGTGGATGTATAGTGAATTGGCTTTCTTGGATGCACTCATCTGCTTGAACTGCAAGTCAGAGAGCGCCGTTATCTTTCCGTCCTGCACAAAGTCAATCAGACCGTCCTCGTACAGAACGACGAGCGACTGGCTCTGCCGGTCATAACCTATGTGAATTATGCTTGCTCCGTGGAAACCGTCCTGCTTCGAGTAGCAGGTCATCTGTTCGGTTGCCTTGTCCACCCGGACAAGACCGTTCCCCGCCAAAGCATACACCGCGTCATCCGTATGAACCACTTCGCTTACGTTGCCGTAGGCGATATGCGATTTCCACGTGTGCATCCCTTCATCGGCCTTCGCCAACAATACGGACACGACAAGGAGCAAGGTGATTGTGAGCCTTTTCATAGAAGCAGCAGTTTGAGTTGTTGCACGGCACGCGCGCGGTGGCTGACAGCATTCTTCGTTTTGGCGGGCAACTGAGCAAAAGTCCTGTCGTAGCCGTCCGGAATGAAGAGCGAATCGTATCCGAAGCCTCCATCCCCACTCTCCTGCTCCGCCATACGCCCTTCCACACGGCCTTCCACCTGCGCTGCTATCGGACTTGTCTCCGCGCCGACGTTGTCTTTCGCCGTAATAAGAGTAATCACAGTACGGAAACGCGCCGAACGGTCCTGCTTGTCATGCAGCAGGCGAAGCGCCTTGCGGCGATTGGCAGCATCGTCGTGCTCCTCCCCCGCCCAACGGGCAGTACGGACACCGGGCTGGTTGTCCAAAGCGGCTATCTCCAGACCCGTGTCATCGGCAAAAACACCGTCAACGGGAACCGTCTGCGGATGCTCCCGCAGCCAGTCCCATACCACACGGGCCTTCAGAAGGGAATTGTCCTCCAATGTCCTGCCCGTCTCCTCGATGTCCTGCTCAAAGCCGATGTCACGCAGCGACAAAATATGACAAGTTGAAAGAAGTATATTGCTTACTTCCTCCAACTTGTGCATGTTATTGGTGGCAAACACCAGGTTCATCAGCGGCGGGGCTTGATATTGAGTTTCACGGGACGAATCATATTCTCCGGCGAGAGAATAGTATCCAGCTCCTCCTTGGTCAAGATGCCGTGCTCCAGTACCAGTTCATAAACACCCTTGCCGGTAGCCATAGCCTCTTTGGCAATCTTGGTGGAGTTCTTGTAACCGATGATGGGGTTGAGGGCGGTAACGATACCGATAGAGCCTGTGATATAGTTGCGGCAGCGTTCCTCGTTCGCCTTGATGCCGTCCACGCAGTACTTGCGCATCACGTCGAAGCCGTTCATCATTATCTCCGCGCTCTCGAAGCAGCATTGCGCCATCGTGGGCTCCATAGCGTTCAACTCCATCTGGGCAGCCTCGTTGCACATAGCCACGCAGAGGTCGTTGCCAATCACCTTGTAGCAAATCTGGTTCATCACCTCGGGGATAACGGGGTTCACCTTGCCGGGCATGATGGAGCTACCGGGCTGACGGGCGGGCAGGTCAATCTCGTGCAGACCACACTTGGGACCCGAGCCGAGCAGACGCAGGTCGTTGCTAATCTTGTTCATCTTGGTAGCAATGCGGCGCAGAACGCTCGAGTAGCCCACCATGCAGCTGGTGTCGGAGGTGGCGGCCACAAGGTCTTCGGCAAGAACAACGTTCCAGCCAGTAACCTGTGCCATCGCCTTCACGCATTTCTCCGAATAACCGGGCTCGGAGCAGATACCCGTACCAACGGCGGTAGCGCCCATATTGACTGTCAGGAACTCCTCTGCAGCATCGTCAAGGTGCTTCAGTTCGTCACGCAGGATGGAAGCGAACGCGCCAAACGTCTGACCAAGAGTCATCGGAACGGCATCCTCCAACTGGGTACGACCCATCTTCAGCACGTTCTTGAACTCCTCGGCTTTCTTCTGGAAACTGTCAATCAGCGCCTCATAGTGCTTCTTGTACTCCAAATGGGTTGCATACAGCCCCATGTGAATGGCAGCAGGATAGGCATCATTGGTGGACTGGCTGCAGTTCAGGTGGTCGTTGGGACTGCAGTACTGATACTCGCCAGGCTCGTGCCCCATTATCTGAAGCGCACGGTTGGCAATCACCTCATTGGCGTTCATGTTGGTGGTAGTACCCGCACCACCCTGAATCATATCCACAGGGAACATCTCGTGATGCTGACCCGCAAGAATCTCCTCGCATGCCTGCTTGATGCCCTTGAACTGCTCATCGGTGAGCAATCCCAACTCATGGTTTGCCATCGCCGCACCCAGTTTGGTGTAAGCCAAACCGTTGATGAATGCGGGATAGTCGCACAACTTGAACTTTGAAATAGGGAAGTTCTCAATACCACGAAGCGTCTGAACGCCGTACAATGCCTCCACGGGAATCTGCAACTCACCAATCAAGTCGCTCTCCGTGCGTGTCTTGCCTGAAAATTGTGTTTTCATTACTTTATATTTGTTTTTGTTTGTAATGTGTCCTGACTTTTATTCCTGATGCTCTACCGCCTCCGCAATCGAGTTGGCTATTACGCACATCTCGTCCGAGGGCAAATCCAGTTTGGGATTCGTGAACAGCATGTCCGTCTCCTTGTTGAGGGGAACGAGGTGTATATGCACATGGTTCACCTCCATACCAAGGACAGCCACGCCGACGCGCTTGCAGCCCGTAGCCTCCTTTATGCCGCGTGCCACACGCTTGGCGAACACCATCATATCGCCCAGCAAGCGGTCGTCCAAATCAAAGATGTAGTCCGCTTCCGGCTCCGGCAACTTGGGAATAACCAACGTATGCCCCTTCACCAACGGACGGATATCCAGAAACGCATAGAAGCGATCGTCCTCCGCCACCTTGTAACTCGGTATATCCCCCCGGATAATCTGTGTAAAGATAGTCATATCGCGCTGAATTTACAAACTTATCTCCAGTATCTCAAATTCCATCCTACCCGCCGGAACCTGCACTTCCGCCGTCTCGCCCACCTTCTTTCCCAAGAGTCCTTTGGCTATGGGAGTCGTAACCGCAATCTTCCCCGCCTTGATGTCCGCCTCTCCTTCAGTGACGAGCTGGTAGGTCTTCTCCGCGCCGTTCTTCTTGTTGCGCACGCGCACCTTCGTCAGAATCTGAACCTCATCGGTCTTGATGGCGGAGGTGTCCAGAATGCGGGAATCCATAATCTTCGCCTTCAGCATCGCAATCTTGCTCTCCAAGTGCCCCTGTTCCTCCTTCGCGGCGTCATACTCCGCGTTTTCACTCAAATCGCCTTTCTCGCGCGCCTCGGCTATCGCTGCTATCACGCGAGGACGCTCAACGCCCTCCAAATAACGCAGTTCGTCCTTCATTTTCTGCAATCCTTCTGCAGTGATGTAAGTTAATGCCATAATATCGTAAGTTTTAGTATTTCGTTTTTGTTATGCCTACAAAACATCAGGAAACCAACGTTTCCTGATGCTGTATGAAGCGGGACAAACAGCCCTTACCAGCCCCGACAACCGTCAACGGGCTATGAACTTCCTTCCGTCCTGTATATACAACTGACCTGCTACAGTCTCCCGTACTTCGCGACCCATCAAGTCACGAATCTTACCGTCCTTTACCAACGATGCTTCCTCCAAAGCAGTCGGCGCATTAGGCTCCAACTTGACAAGAACATTCAGCGAGGAATAAATCGAACGGTCGCGGCTACCCGTAATCGTGTACCAGCCGTTCCTCTGACCGCCCCAACCGAAATTGAAGTGGAAATAAGGCAACGACAACTTGTCATCTCCCTGCAGCGTCACATAACCGTCTATGACATACGCGTGGAAGCCATCGTCCT
Source organism: Paludibacteraceae bacterium (assembly GCA_017962005.1). Lineage (GTDB taxonomy): Bacteria > Bacteroidota > Bacteroidia > Bacteroidales > Paludibacteraceae > Colicola. The sequence goes on from JAGCWE010000087.1 coordinate 30,914, forward strand.
GACCGTCCTTCTGCAAGTACCCGTCGCAGTATATCGGACGACCCGCGCCAATTTCCTCTATCAGAGTTGTCACCAGCTTGCCCTGCGTGTTCAAATCCTCCACACCATGCAACTCCAGCGTGTTCTTGTAGTTGAAGTACTCGCGGAACACTTTCGGCACATTATTACTATTCGAACCGCTGCCGTCCGTGCCGTAGTTCATGTGCACGCCCACGCCGCACGCCAGCATCAAATCGGCAACTGCATTCTGCTGCGCTTCCGACTCGGGATAGTCACCGTCTTCGGCAATGATGCCCGTGTATTGAGCCTTCATATTCGCCCAGTCGAACGAGTGACCCGTATAAACGTATGTCACCTTCTCGCCCACCTTGCCGGGAGTATAAGACACCGTAGCATCGTTGCACGTCTTGGGCCACTTCCAGTAACTCGCGATCATCGCCATCGCCGTCGCCACACAACCCGTCGCGCAATGAACACCGCCTATCGTGGGCGTCATATTGTAATACGGCTTGCCCTGATTGTACTCGATGTCTCCCAACAACGGGCCAACCGAATCCTTGACGGGAGCAGGGAAACCGACTGTATGCTCCATATCCGCAGGCGCATCAATCACCACAATCTGCCTGCCCAAGAAAAACAAATCATCCGTATCCTCCGCACTAACAGAGCCTCTGTCCGAGAAACCGACAACCGCATCCTCCGAATCAACAATCACATAACCGCCTCCTGCACGATTGTATGCACGAAGCACATCAGCAGGCTCGGAAGCGCACAGCATTACCGAAACCGCCAAACAAAGAGAAAGGAAAAGTTTTTTCATCGTTATATCTTCATTTTATGTTAGTACCGCAGTCATCTTCCGCCTGCGTCCGGACACATACAGCGACCGTACCCAGACAAATATCGCGGCAAAGGTAAGCAATTATTCCAATACCCCAAAATCATTTCACTTTTTTGTCACTTTCATGCAAAATATATACCTCTCCATAATGATATAGCAAAAAATAGCCTAACCCGTTCGGAAACAAGGTCGGAATACGGTATGCCTTCGGTCGGAGTAGCACTATCCTACGGTTATCCTTCGGTTATCTATCGGTTATCCTACGGATGTATATGCTGTTTCTACGCTATCATATAACTAATCCGTATCGTCTGCAAGGGGGTATTGTGCGGGGGCATAGAGGAAGGGATGCGGGGCAAGAGGTTGGCGAGAGGCAAGGCGGGACGGGCTGGTGCAGGGTGGGTGCAGGGAAGGTGCCGGGCGGGAGGGATATATAACAAGAAGCGTGAAGGATTGGGGACCTTCACGCTACTTGGAAAGATTATCAATTATAAGATACAGACTGCTACTTGAAAAGATACAGGATGTTTCGGGGACGAGGACGGGGATTACTTGATTTTGACGGTTGCGGTGCCGCGGATGTCGTTCACGTTGGCGGCAACCATAATCTGATAGTCACCGGCAGCAACATCCCAACCGTGCTTCTCCTCACTCCACGACGCCAAGTCGGACTTGCGGATCTCCATCGTCAGCGTCTCCTTCTCACCCGCCTGCAACAGACGGGTCTTGGCAAACGCCCGCAGTTCCTTGGCAGGCTTGTCCATACCGCCCTCCGGCGCATGAACATACACCTGCACAACCTCCTTGCCCGCCACCTTGCCGGTGTTGGTAACCGTGACGGTAACGGTCAGCACGTCGTTCTGCATTTTCACCTTCGGCTGGCCGTACTCGAACTGAGTGTAACTCAAGCCGAAACCGAACGGATACGCCACCTGCTTGTTATAGGTGTCGAAATAACGGTAGCCGACATAGATGCCCTCCTCGTGGTTGGTATAGGTGATGCCCTTGATGGGACGACGGCGCTGCTGCAGACGCTGGTAGGAATACATGTCGTAATCCTGCGGGAAATTGCGGGTGGACCAGTGGTCATAGACCGACACAGGCCACGTCATGGTCAGTCTGCCGCTGGGGCTGACCTTGCCGGTCAGCACGTCCGCCACGGCGTTGCCACCCTCCTGTCCGGGCTGCCACGCCATGAGAATAGCGTCCACCTTGTCACGCCACGAGACGGTCTCAATGACCGAGCCGGAGTTGATGACCACAATGACGGGCTTGTTCTGCTCGTGGAAGACGTCGCTGACGCGCTGAATCATCGTCTGCTCGAGGTCGGTGAGCGTGAACTCGCCGTCAATCTGGCGGTCGATGCCCTCACCCGCCTGACGGGCGATGGTGATAATAGCCGCCGACGCCTCCTCCGCCTCGTGACGGATGCAACGCTCAGTAATCTCTATCTCGTCCAGTTTGGGCTGTCCCTGGTCGAGGAACCACATCAAGGGGTTCTTGTCCACCATGAGTTTGACGCGCGCATACTGCACGTACTTCTGATAGATATCGGTGAGAACGGGCGTGGTCGCAATGCCCTGCGCCTTCAGTCCGGAAACCATATCCACCACCTTCTCCACATTGACGCAGCCCGAGCCGACACCTCCAGAGAGGAAATCGTAACTGTTCACGCCGAAGAGGGCGACGGTGTCCCTGCCCGTGGTGCGCATGGGCAGCACGCCGTTGTTCTTGAGCAGCACCATACCCTCGGTGCTTGTCTGGCGTGTGATAGCGGCATGCGCCTTCCTGTCAGGGGACTCGCTGTAACGGTAGTTCTTGAAACGCGGTGTCTTGACGATGAACTCAAGCATACGGCGCACACTGCGGTCGAGGTCCGCCATAGGGAGACGGCCGTCGCTGACCGCCGAAAGGATGTCCTCGACCTGCACGGGATAGCCCGGCATCATCAGGTCGTTGCCCGACTTGACGGCATCCTCCACAGGGAGGTCGGGACGCTTGCCAATCCAGTCGGTCATAACGATGCCGTTGAAGCCCCAGTCGTCGCGCAAGATGTCAGTGAGCAGCAGTTTGTTGCACTGCGCATAGACACCGTTCACGCGGTTGTACGCCGACATGATGCACCACGGATGTGACTCACGTACCATTTTCTCAAATCCGCGCAGGTAAATCTCGTGCAGCGCCCTCTCGCTGACCTGTTCGTCCACGCTGAAACGCTCGGTCTCCTGCGAATTGACGGCATAGTGCTTGGGGCAGGCACCCACTCCCTGCGACTGGATACCCTTGACCAAAGCGGTGCCAATGACACCGGTCACATAGGGGTCCTCGCTATAATACTCGAAGTTGCGTCCGCACAAGGGGTTGCGGTGGATATTCATACCGGGGCCGAGGATGATGTCGCATCCGTACTCGTGGGTCTCGTTACCCATCGCCTTTCCGACCTCCTCCACCAGCGGTGCGTTCCACGTCGCCGCCAGACAACTCGCCACGGGGAAGCCCGTCGCGAAATACCGACGGCTGTCATCGGGACGCACGGAGTCGATATGCACACCGGCAGGTCCGTCGCAAGACAGCGTAGAGGGGATACCGAAACGAGGTATGGCATAGGTGACACCCGCCGCGCCATAGACGAACTGGGTCTGACGCCCCGCCGTGCCCGGCTCGTAGTCCTCATCCGCCACGCCCACCAAGAGACGCGCCTTCTCCTCCAAGGTCATGGCACGAAGCACAGCATCGATATTGTCCGCACTCAAGCGGACAGAAGACGACGGAACAACCGCAGCCGCCCCGTCCGCCATAACACAGCCCACCGACAACAAGGTCAGGGCCGCCAACGACAAAAAGAACTTCTTATTCATATCTGTAATCTGTTTTTAACCAATCCAACGCACATAGCAGAAATCCATGCGGTGCGGGAGCAGGTCGTTCTTGGGATACATACGCAGACCAAAACGCATCGCACCCGCATAGTCGAGACGGTACTCGATGGCAAACGTCAAGCGCGAACCCTCGGAAGCAACCAGTTCCAACGGACGCACGTCATAGAGCTTGTCGTTGTTGTGCTGCGAAGTGCGTACCGCCACGAGGTCAATGCCCAAACCCTTGTCGTTCAGGTCGTGGGTGTCCAGCACCACCTCAATCCTGTAGGTCTCGCCGACACTGGGCTGGTGGTGAACCAAATCGCCGGACTTCACAGAAAGCACCTCTATATCGTCCCAATGGGAAGCCATGTTCTCCTTCCAAGCGGCAATGGAGCGCGCGACCTTGTAGTCCTCCGCCGCCAACAGGGCGTGACGACGGGCGAGTTTGTTGTAGAACTTGTCGAAGTAGTCGTCCATCATGCGCTTGGTGGTGAAGCGGGGCGTAATCTTGGTGATGGAGTTCTTGATGACCTGAATCCAACGGGGAGAATAACCCTCGTCGTTCTTGTCATAGTACATCGGGATAATCTCGTTCTCCAACAACTGATAGATGGTGGCGGCATCCAACTGGTCCTGGTGCGCCTGGTTCTCGTAGGTGCGCTTGTCGGTCAATGCCCAACCTGCACCTTCCACGTACCCTTCCTTCCACCAACCGTCCAAGACGGAGAAGTTGAGCACGCCGTTCATCTGGGCCTTCTCACCGCTGGTACCACTCGCCTCCAACGGGCGGGTCGGGGTGTTGAGCCATATATCCACGCCGCTGACCAGACGCTTCGCCAGACGCATGTCGTAGTTCTCAAGGAAGATAATCTTGCCGAGGAACTCGGGCATACGGCTCACCTCGATGATGCGCTTGATAAGCCCCTGACCGGCACCGTCGGCAGGATGCGCCTTGCCCGTGAAGAGGAACTGCACGGGGTAATCAGGGTTGTTGACCAGACGCTTGAGACGCTCCAAGTCGTTGAAGAGCAAGTGGGCGCGCTTGTAGGTGGCAAAACGACGTCCGAAACCGATAATCAGGTTCTTCGCCTTCATCTCGTTCACCGCCTTGACGATACGGGCGGGGTCGCCCTGCGACTTCATCCAGTCGTCACGGAACTTCTCACGGATATAGTCAATGAGTTTCACTTTCAGGCTCATACGGGTGTTCCAAATCACCTCGTCGGGCAGGTCCTGATAGGGCTTCCACATCTCGGGGTTCGACTGGTCATGCCACCAGTTCTTCGGGAAGGTCTTCTGGTACAACGCCTTCCAGTCGGACGCCGCCCACGTGGGCATGTGCACGCCGTTGGTCACATAGCCGACATGCAGTTCCTCGGGGAAATAGCCCTGCCAGATGGGCGCGAACATCTTGCGGCTGACCTCGCCGTGCAGTTCACTCACGCCGTTCGCCTCCTGACAGGTGTTGAGCGCAAAGACAGACATAGAGAACTTCTCGTTGTTGTCCTCGGGGTTCTGCCTGCCCAGACCTATCAGGTCCTTCCACTCGATACCCAGTTTGGCGGCATAGTCGCCCATATACTTGTAGAAGAGTCCCTCCTCGAAGTAGTCGTGACCGGCGGGAACAGGCGTGTGGCACGTGTACAAGCCTGACGAACGAACCACCTCAAGAGCCTCGTTGAAGTTCAGATGCTCCTCCTGCACCAAATCCACCAGACGCTGCAAGCCCATCAAGGCCGCGTGCCCCTCGTTGCAGTGGTACACGTCTTTCTTGATGCCCAGTTTCTTGAGGGTCAGCATACCGCCGATGCCGAGCAGAATCTCCTGCTTGATGCGGTTCTCCCAGTCGCCACCGTAGAGCTGGTGGGTAATCTGACGGTCCCACTCGGAGTTCAACTCGTTGTCCGTATCCAGGAGGTAGAGCGAGATACGCCCCACCGCCACCTTCCACAGATAGGCATAGACCGTGCGCTCGGGATAAGGCACCTCGATGACCATCGGGCGGCCGTCCGGCTCCTTGACCTGCGTGAGAGGGAGGTTGTTGAAGTTCTGCGCCTCGTAGTTGGCTATCTGCTGGCCTTCAGGCGACAGGGTCTGTGTGAAGTAGCCATAGCGGTAGAGGAAACCGATGGCGGTCATGTCAATGTTCTGGTCGGACGCCTCCTTGAGGTAGTCACCCGCCAAGATGCCCAGACCGCCGGAATAAATCTTCAGGATATGGGTCAGTCCGTACTCCATCGAAAAATAGGCGACAGAAGGCTTCTTCGTGTCAGGCTTCACGTCCATATAGGTCCGGAAATCCTTGTACGTACTGTCCAACTGCCGCATAAAACTTTTGTCCTGAGCGAGTTCCATCATCTTTTCGTAGCCCATAATATTGAGCAACATAATCGGATTGGACTGCGCCTTGTGCCATACATCAAGGTCTATATAACGGAAGATGTTCTTGGCATCACTGTTCCATACCCACCACAGATTGTATGCAATTTCCTGCAATTTCTTCAAACTCTCCGGGAGATTGGCCTGAACCGTCACGTCCTTCCACGAAGGCTGGTTCACGTTGTTCACTTTGATTTTAGTCATACTATTGATTGAATGATTTAATTGTCTGTCAGTTTTACGGTTATCAGATTGTATTTTCCACTACTAAACGTGCAAAAAACGTGCAAAGGTACGCTTAAAATTGTTTGTATCCAAATTTTGGCTTACTTTTGCGCGAATTATGGCAATTACAGAACAGGAAATACTCCGCCGGCGCGACTTCCGCGATGCACTCACATTCACCATTGACCCCACCGAAGCCAAAGACTTTGATGACGCGCTTTCGTTCGAGAAAAAAGAGGACGGCAATTTCCGCATCGGCGTACACATAGCCGATGTGACGCATTACGTCCTGCCCGGAGACGACATCGACCTCCAGGCCTACGACAAAGCCACCAGCGTCTATCTGGTGGACAAGGTGATTCCGATGCTCCCCGAAGAACTGTGCAACGACCTGTGCTCCCTGCGGCCGGGCGAGGACAAATTATGCATGTCCGTCCTCTTCGACATCAACCCGCAGGCACAAGTCCTCCGCACCAAGGTGTGCCGCACGGTCATTCTCTCCGATTTCCGGCTCACCTACGAACAGGCACAGGACCTGCTGGACGGCAAGTCTGTACAGAACCTTCCGAATCCGCAGAAGGTGTCCCTTTTGAGCGAAGCCCTGACTACGCTTAACGGTCTGGCCCTTATCCTTCGGCACGAGAGAGAGAAACAGGGCGCACTGGTCATGGAGCAGGACGAGGTACACTTCCGGCTTGACGAGCAGGGCAATCCCGTTGAGGTATATTTCACCCCGCCAATGGATGCCAACCACCTGATTGAGGAGTTCATGCTGCTCGCCAACCGCACCATCGCCGAACAGATGTCACGTACAGGCAAGACGATGGTCTATCGCGTGCACGACAAGCCGAACGAGGAGAAGCTGGAGACACTGGCACGCTTCAAGAAGCGGATGGGCGACCGCCTGCCCGCCTACACGGAACAACTGCTCACCATCCGCGCCATGGCGAAAGCCGTCTATTCGACCCATAACATAGGACACTACGGGCTGGCGTTCGACTACTACACGCATTTCACCTCCCCTATCCGCCGATACCCCGACATGATGGTTCACCGCATCGTGGCACGATACCTGCTGGGCGAACGCAAGAAAGTAGGCGATTACGACCTGGAAGACGCGTGCAAGCACTGCTCCGAACAGGAACAAGCCGCAGCACAAGCTGAAAGAGACTCAATAAAGGAAATGCAGGCACGGTGGATAACCCAGCACGTAGGAGAGGAATTCGACGGATATATTTCCGGCGTGACCGACTTCGGACTGTTCGTCACACTGAACGACTCACGATGTGACGGACTCATCCCCATCAACACGCTCTGCCCGGGCATGTTCCTGCACTATGACGAGAAGAACTGCTGCCTGACCGCCTCACGAAACGCACAAAGGCACAGCCGGAAATCCGCCGGAAAGGGCGACAAATCCTCCGAGCGTGTATTCACGCTTGGCGACCCCGTCCGCGTCCGGTGCGTGAGGGCGGACATACTGCTCAGACAAATAGATTTCCGACTGGTTGATGACCAACAATAACCCATTTCCGATGCGCCGTACGCTCCTTCATATTCTCTGTCTGTTGATGCTAACAGCGTCCCTCCACGCCGAACGCATCACACTGCGCTCAGGCAAACATCTGACAGGCAAAGTACTGGCACAGACCGAAGAGATACTCCTGTTCCAGACAGCAACAGGGCAACGGTTCCAGTTCCCGTTGGGCGACATACAACGCATTGAAGAAGACATTGAGGAAGAGGCATCAGACGAAACCAAAAAGGAGGACACTTCCCGACCTGTCGCCTTCCGCCTCGCCGTCTGCGCGGGTCTCTCCGCCGTCAGCGGCGAGAAATGCGGAGGAATGACCACGGCGGAACTGCAGATAGGGACGCGACGCATTGCCGGGAAGGACATATTCCTGGGCGGAAGCGTGGGCTACGCCGGAGCATTTCTCTCTCCAACGGCACATTTCATCCCGCTTCAAGCCGTGGTGGCGGTGCCGATACCAATGACATCCTCCGAGAAATGCCGCGCCGAAGTGAACACTTCGTTCGGATATGCGTTGGCCACCAAAGGAAACAAAGGCGGACTGACCGGCTCGCTGAGTGCAGGCGCACGGTTCACACTCAAGAATAACGCCCTCTTTGTGGGCGGGACAGCGCAGTTCATACAAACAGGACGCGACAGGACAACCATCATCGGAAATGACCTGTACACACACTCCGTCGGGACAACACTATGGCTCATCGGAGCGAAAACAGCATTGCAATTTTAACGCATCATCAATATGCAACAACCAAACTTCGCCAACACGGAAGACCTGCTTCTTGTCATTTTAGCGGGCATCCTACCCGCCATTCTCCTTGTCGTTTACATCTACATCAAAGACAAGTACCAGCGCGAGCCTGTATCACAAATTATCCGAGGATTCGCTTTCGGCATAGTGTCCGGCATTATCGCCCTTCTGCTGGAGATAGTCATCCAATGGATTATCGGCGTGATGCCCGAAGGATGGCAAGGAGCACTGATAGAAGCCTTTGTGGTGGCCGCCATCCCCGAAGAAGCAGCCAAACTGCTGATGCTCTATCTGCTGCTTCGCTCCAACCCCGCCTTTGATGAGCGGTTTGACGGGATTGTCTATGCCGTATGTGTAAGTATGGGATTCGCGGCAGCCGAAAACGTCGCCTACCTCATAGCGCACCAGGTATGGGTCCCCGTAGCCATCACAAGAGCCATCTTTGCCGTACCTGGGCATTTCCTGTTTGCCGTCGCTATGGGCTATTTCTATTCCAAACTCTTCTTTGACGACTCTGGTCTGAAAACCGCCCTTGCCGTCTATCTGGTTCCCGTCCTCCTGCACGGCACATACGATGCGCTGCTGATGACCGCGAACGCCGAACCCGGATGGTCCACCACAGTGGTTATACTGTTCTATATCTTCTTCTTCCAGATGTTCAAGTACGGCAGGAAACGCATACAGAAGCAACTTGCCAACGACCGTCGCGACCCCGCGCAACGTGCCTTTTACGCAGGAGAAGACTAACGAGATGAAACGAACGGCAGTCATAGTGATCCTCATCGCCGTATTGGCATCCTGCTCCAAGCCGCCCGTACCCAAAGAGTACGGCTATTTCCGCATCGACCTGCCCAAACACACCTATACACCTTACAACGGCAACCAGAACGATGTCCCCACCCTTCCCTATTCGTTCCTGCTTTCTGACTACGCGGAAGTGCAGTCGCACGAGGGTGGAAAGTATTGGATTGACATCCTCTACCCGCAATGGAATGCCAAGGTGCATTGCAGTTACCGTGCCATACAAGGCAATCTCAAGGAACTGTCAGACGACGCGATGGAGTTCGTCTACAAGCACACCATCAAGGCGTCCGCCATTCCCGAAAGGGCATACTCCAATCCTGATGAACAGGTATATGGACTGACCTTTGATTTTGCGGGGAATACAGCGACCACCATGCAGTTTGTCCTGACCGATTCGGTAAGGCACTTCTTCCGAGGTGCTGTCTATTTCAGCAACGTCCCCAATGAGGACAGCATAGCACCCGTCGCCGCATTCGTGAGAGAAGACATGCTGACCCTGATCGAATCGTTCCGATGGAGGAAATGACCGCCCATGAACGTAGAACAATACATAGCGCAACACAAGAGACTGTTAGCAGTGCTTGTCGATCCGGAAAAGCCGGCATCGGACACGAGTCTGCAGATGCGCGCCGAAGCGTCTGACCTGCTGTTTGTAGGCGGCAGCACCGCCACGCGGCAGATGACCGAAGAGACCGTCCGGCGGCTGAAAGACCTAACCGACAAGCCTGTTGTGCTGTTCCCCGGCACTCCGTTGCAGTTCACTCCGCAGGCGGATGCACTGCTGTTCCTATCCCTGTTGACCAGCCGCAACGCAGAGCACCTGATTGGACAGCAGATAGCCGTGGCACGGGAGGTTCGGGACTCGGGGATAGAGACGATACCGATGGGGTACATATTGTTGGACGGCGGCCGACCAAGCAGTGTGCAACGCGTCACCGGCTCTACACCTCTGCCGCAGACGGACATCGAAGCCATCGTGGACACCGCCATAGCAGGCTGCCTGACCGGCAAGCGGCTCATCTATCTCGAGGCAGGCAGCGGTGCGGCTGTACCTGTGTGCCAAGAGGTGATACAAGCAGTCAAAGAGACTATCAACGTGCCACTTATCGTAGGCGGAGGAATATGCAATCTTAAACAAATGGAACAGGCGTATCAGGCAGGAGCGGACATCGTGGTCATCGGCAACCACCTCGAACAACACCCTGAGCAAGCCTCCTTATTCAGTACGGTACAATGAGCGACGACGAGAGATATATGCAACTGGCTCTTGCCGAGGCCGACCGCGCATACGCAGCAGACGAGGTTCCTGTGGGATGCGTGATTGTGTGCGAAGGGCAAGTCATCGGCAGGGGGCATAACCTGACGGAGACCCTGCAGGACGTGACCGCTCACGCCGAGATGCAAGCCATCACGGCTGCGGCGCAGACATTGGGCGGCAAGTACCTGACCCAGTGTACGCTCTATGTCACCGTTGAGCCGTGCGCCATGTGCGCAGGAGCCATCGGCTGGGCACAGACAGCACGATTAGTCTATGGGGCAGACGACCCCAAACGCGGCTTCCAGACCTTTGCTCCCAAGGCGTTGCACCCCAAATGTACGGTAACAAAGGGCGTATTAGAAGACGAATGCCGAAAGCGTATGCAAACCTTCTTTGAGAAACACCGATAAACAGACACCTGCCACTATGCATTTTTCCTCACTCAATATACCCGTTCAACGTACGACAGCATCTTCCGCTACGCTCAAGATTATCGTCTTTGCTGCCGTTGCGCTACTCAGTCTGCTGCTCATACCCGTTCCCGACAACGGTTTCCCTTACCACTACGAGGAAGGGGAAGTATGGACCTACGAAACGCTTACCGCCGAATGGGATTTCCCCCTGTACAAGGACGAGGAGACGATCCGCAAAGAACAGCAGAACGCGCTGCGGTCGTACGCACCCTGCTTCCGCTGGACCAATGACCACCAAAAGAACGTACCCATCCTTTCCGCTAAAGATATGCGGCAGGTGGAGAAAGGCGGCTACGACCATATAACCGTCATTAACGGTCAGCACAGGACAAAAGCCGTACCCTTATCCCATCTCTATACTCCCAAGATGGCATACGAACAGACGGGACGTGAGATGGAGGTCAATCTCGAATACGACAGCCTCACATCCGCGGAAGTCTATAAGGGCATTGTCGAGTCCGTTTCCCTGACCGAGGGAGCCGTTCTGAAAGGCGAAACAGTGGTTGAATACGGGCAACTAATCACTCATGACATCTACCAGCGACTCTATTCCCTCGACCTAATCTATAGTCAGCGCGGACTATCGCGGCAGCATATCGTGTGGTCCTACTCGGGGCGCAGCCTGTTGGCTCTCATCTTCGTCGGGCTGTTCGTCCTCTATCTTGTCACTTTCCGCAGGCCTCTGTGGGAACAGACGCGGGCAACGCTTTTCTTCTGCCTGCTGATTGCGCTGATGGAACTGCTGTCCGCCCTTATACTGCGACTGACAGACGCATCGCTCATCTATATCCTGCCTTTTGCGTGGCTACCGATTCTGACGCGTATGTTCTACGACTCGCGCACCGCCTACTTTGTACATCTCACGACGGTGATGCTCGTGTCCCTGTCGGTACCCGACCCGTACCTGTTCCTGCTGCTACAGATGCCTGCAGGAATGGTGGCCGTCGTGTCCCTCAAAGACCTTACTCGCCGCTCGCAATTAGCGTTCACCGCCATCTATATCCTGCTCGCGTACACGTTTGTTTACACCCTGTACAACCTGATGCTAACCGGCGATGTCAGCCGTCTTGACCCGCATATCTACCTCTATTTCGTGCTGAACGGTCTGTTGGTCATCACCGTTTACAGCCTCGTCTATCTCTTTGAGAAGACTTTCCGTTTAGTGAGCAGTCTGACGCTGGTAGAACTGGGCAACATCAGTTCGGACCTGATGCAGACCTTTGCGGAGCAGGCTCCCGGCACGTTCCAGCACTCATTACAGGTGAGCAACCTCGCGTCCGAAGCCGCCAAGAGCATCAACGCCGATGCACTGCTGATGCGGACGGCGGCACTCTACCACGACATAGGCAAACTGGCACACCCCGGCTGGTTCATCGAGAACCAGAACGGCGGCGACAACCCCCTGCTCGCAATGAGCAACAGAGATGCTGCCAAAGCCGTCATAGCACACGTGGAAGAAGGCGACCGCTTTGCTCGCGAACACCGGCTGCCCGATGTGGTACGTATGTTCATCCGCACCCACCACGGCACTTCGCTCGTCCGCTACTTCTACAACTCCGAGGTCAACCGCCTCAAGACCGAACACCTTGACACAGAAACCAATATACGTGAGGAGGATTTCCGTTACGCGGGTCCCAAACCCGAAACGAAAGAAACAGCCATCCTGATGATGGCAGATGCCGTTGAGGCACGCTCACGTACATTGGACACCTACACCGAACAGAGCCTCAACGATATGGTAGAGCAGACTGTAGCCTACCAGATTGAAGACGGACAATTAGCCGAGACACCGCTCACATTCAACGACCTGAGCCGTATCAAAGAGGTGTTCAAAGAAAGACTCAAATCGATGTACCACCATCGGATACAATATCCTGACGTAAAACAATAAACATCTATACACTATGAAAAAAAATCTGTTGTTTCTGTTGGCATTACTGACAGTGTCAGTTGCCGGATGTAAAAAGAATTCAGAAGAGCCGGACGGTCCGAAACCGGATCAGGACACCGTTGCCGCCATCCAACTGAGCGAAACGAACATCCGTATGGTGCAAATCACTTGGAACGAAAAAGCAAGGGAAGAACAGCCCACCGTTCACACCCTGACCATCACTCCCGAAGACGGCGAATATACCGTAACCGCTTCGGAGGAAGGGATAGTAAACACGAGAATCCAAGGCAACAAGTTGCAACTGACTGCCAACAACATCGGCACGACACGCCTGACCATTACCGATACCGTTACTCTCGAAACGGCGGTCTGCCAAGTAGAAGTGTATTCCGTCATTGAGACACTGACGTTCCCTTACGCTACTGTTTCTTACTATTTCCGCGATTGGGACATGGAGTCCTATCCTGTCAAAGACAGTGCTTTCTTCTACGATGACGCAGAAGGCAACAGCATACCTCTTCGCGCCTATATCGTAGATGCCGAGCTTACACTTTACTCGGAAGGATTCTACCTTAAGGACGAGATGTTCGAGGGGACGGACATAGGCTATATCATTTCTTTCCCCGCTTTAGCGTATTTTGCTACCGCCGACCTGAATACCGACAGAGGGGTAACGCAAACCATCTCTTACGAGGCAGGCGTCTGGAGTACCGCACAGACAGGTTACTACCACAAACTGCAAGGCGGCTATTTAGACAAGGGACTTGAGCCGGAAGCCATTGCACATATCTCTTCCGCCATTGCCGCCACCAACAGTGATACGGACGAAGCATGGGAGCAATACTACGCCAACATGCACATTGCCGACTCATTGGCTTTCCACGGAGCGTTGATGCGCAAGTTCGTCCGCACCGCCAACGGCTACAGCCCTGCTCCTATGCCGTGCGCCCTCATCAATGCCGGAGCCGTTGAACTTGTTACCGGCGGACAGACACCCTCCAAAGACATGTTCCTCGTAAAAGAGGCCATTATGTACATCAACCCCTTGCTGGGTTACTACGGCTTAGGCGTGGAATTAGCCTACGATACCAACAAAAAGATTTGGTACAACGCCAGCAGCCAATTCCTGATAGGCAAGAGTATCCACTACACGTATCCGTCCAAATAACAACCTATGTCTCTTCCCGTGACGCATCATCCGCTATATCTGGCTCCGATGGAGGACGTAACCGACCCCGCTTTCCGTTTGCAGTGCAAGCGGTTCGGTGCCGACCGCGTCTATACGGAGTTTGTCAATGCCGATGCTCTCGTGCGGGAAGTCAACTCCACCCTGCGCAAACTGCATTTTGCGGAAGAAGAGCGTCCCGTTGCTATTCAGATTTACGGGCGTGAGCCGGAATCCATGCGCGATGCGGCGCAGATGGTCGAGCAGGTACAGCCGGACTTTATCGACCTCAATTTCGGTTGTCCGGTCAAGAAAGTGGCCGGGAAGGGCGCGGGAGCAGGTCTGCTGCGGGACGTACCCAAGATGCTTGCCATCACCCGCGCTGTGGTTGATGCCGTCCGCCTGCCCGTCACCGCCAAGACACGTCTCGGCTGGGACACGCAGGACCTTCAGCCCGCGTCACACGAATGGTGGGGACAGACGGCCGTACAGCCTTTCATCCTTGACCTTGCCGAGGCACTGCAAGACTGCGGCATCAGCGAACTGACCCTTCACGGACGGACACGTGCGCAGATGTACAGCGGTGAGGCAGACTGGGAGCTGATAGGCGCAGTGAAGAACAACCCCCGTATGCATATCCCCGTGAACGGGAACGGGGACATAACTACTCCCGAACGGGCAAAAGAGTGCTTTGACCGATATGGCGTGGATGCAGTGATGATTGGGCGTGCCACGTTCGGCTGTCCGTGGATCTTTCAGGACATAAGAGATTACCTTAACACAGGAGAGACTACCCAACATCCTCTTGAATGGTGTATCGGCCTGCTAAAAGAGCATGTGGATGCAGCCATAGCCTACATCGGCGACGAGCGTAAAGGGATTATACACAGCCGCCGACACTTCGCCAACTCGCCCGCACTCAAAGGTCTGCACGACTTTAAGCAGACACGCATTGCCCTGTTGCAAGCGGACACACGGGACGAGGTGTTCGCCATTATGGACCGCATCGTCGAGAAATGGGGACAACCGATATGTACTTGATTACATTTACTTACCAACACAAACTCAAAATAATATGAAAAAAACTTTATTAGCAGCCCTCGGGGCTATCGTGCTTATGACAACAGCATGCCACAAACAACCGCTCTCCACGGGCATCCGTCCGGAGAACCTTGACACAACCATTGTGCCGCAAGAAGACTTCTACCAGTTCGCCACCGGAGGATGGCAGAAAAACAATCCTTTAGGTGCCGAATACGCGCGTTTCGGCTCGTTCGACAAACTCGGCCTACAATGTATGGAACAGGTCAACGAACTGATCAAGGAAATCGCGGCAGAAAAACACGAACAAGGTACCATTGAGCAGAAGATAGCTGATGTCTACCGTCTCGCCATGGACACCGCCCGCCGCGACATCGAAGGTATCGAGCCTATCCGCCGCACAATGGATGAGATAGCCGGCATACAGGACAAAGCGGAATTGAGCCAGAAGCTTGGTGCCTCTATGGAGTACGGGCTGTTCGCCATGTACGTGGATGCCGACGCTATGAACTCGTCCATGAACATCCTCAACGAGTACCAAGCAGGCTTCGCACTCGGACAACGCGACTACTACATAGACAAGGACGAGCACACACAGATGATCCGCGACGAGTACAAGAAGCATATCGCCCGTATGTTCACCCTCTACGGTTTCTCTGACGGCGAACAAGCCGCCGAAACGGTTCTGCGTATGGAGACACGCCTCGCCACCGCCGCTAAGAGCAATGTCGAACTGCGCGACCCCATCGCCAACTACAACAAGATGTCCGTTGCCGACCTGCAGCAACTCGTGCCGCAAATAGACTGGCTCACGTTCCTCCGCGCGCTCAATGCAGAAACTGACAGCCTTTCCGTCGGACAAACAGCACACCTACAGGAAGTCGGAAAGATGATAGAGGAGGAACCGCTTGAGGACATCAGGACACTCTTCCGCTGGCAAGTGCTGGACGGCGCAGGCGCATACCTATCCACCGACCTGTACAACGCACACTTCGACTTCTACGGACGCATTCTCTCCGGCAAGGAGGAACCCTCTCCCCTATGGAAACGTGCTGTCTCAATGGTCAACGGTACACTCGGCGAGGCTGTCGGACAGATGTATGTCAAAAAACACTTCCCCGAAAAGAACCAGCAGCGGATGCTTGACCTCGTCCACAACCTGCAGAAATCGCTCGGCGAGCGCATACAGGCACTCGAATGGATGTCCGACACCACCAAAGCCAAGGCACAGGAGAAACTTGACGCTTTCTATATAAAAATTGGCTATCCCGACAAGTGGCGTGACTACACCGCCCTTGATATAGACATCAACCTGCCCTACTACGCCAACATACAGCGCGCTGCCAAATTCGAGCAGGAATACTCGCTCAGTTACCTGAACAAACCTGTTGACCGCGACCGCTGGTATATGACCCCGCAAACCGTCAATGCCTACTACAACCCCGCCACCAACGAAATCTGCTTCCCGGCAGGCATCCTCCAATACCCGTTCTTCGACATGTCGGCTGACGATGCCTTCAACTACGGCGCCATAGGCGTGGTCATCGGACACGAGATGACTCACGGGTTTGACGACCAGGGGAGCCAGTACGACAAAGACGGCAACCTCTCCAACTGGTGGACCGAAGGCGACAAGAGCCGATTTGACGCCCGCACCAAAGTGATGCGCGACTTCTTTGACAACATTGAAGTGGCTCCCGGCGTGCATGCCAACGGCGGATTCACCCTCGGCGAGAACATTGCCGACCACGGCGGACTGCAAGTATCCTTCCAAGCACTGTGCAACAAGATGAAAGAAGAAGGCAAATGCCCGATGGAACCAGACGGCAATGAATACACGCCCGCCCAACGCTTCTTCCTCGCCTATGCCAATGTATGGGCAGCCAACATACGCCCTGAGGAAATACTCCAACGCACCAAATCCGACCCGCACTCACTCGGCCGCTGGCGCGTCAACGGCGCACTTCCCCACATCAACGCCTGGTACAAAGCCTGGAACATTACCGAAGAAAGCCCTCTCTATGTGGCTCCTGAAAAACGTGTCAGCATCTGGTAAACCAACAAAGCCATGAAACACACTCGTGAAATAAAAGTAGCCTTGCTGGCTGTCGTGTGCGGCTTTCTGCTCTATTTCGGGATGTACTTCCTGCGAGGGGTGAACATCTTCTCCCCCACCCGCTCCTATACGGGCGTGTTCGAACGCGTCAACGGACTGACCGAACAGGCACCTGTATATGTGCGCGGATACAACGTGGGACAGGTCAACCGCATTGAATACGACTTTACCCGCCGCAAGGCCTTCAACGTATCCATCACCATCGACAAGCACATCTCCCTGCCCAAAGGCGCGGAGATGGTGCTCGTTGCAGACGGGCTGATGGGAGGAAAAGCCATTGAACTCATCATACCCGTCACCGAAGGACAGGAATCAGTCTCACCCGCCTCCGACACACTGCCTACACGCATCGAACAGGGATTGGTTGAGTCACTCCAGACCGGACTGCTCGCTCACATGGACAGCGTACTGCTCCGTGTGGACAGTGTAGTCGCTTCCGTGGAACAGCAACTTGAGGGTGACCATATCGGTCGTACGCTGACTCATCTGGACCGCATTACCGAAGACCTAACCGTCAGTGCCAACGATATCAGACAGCTCACCCACCAACGCTTGCCACGCATCGCTGACAGCGCAGCCGTCGCCATCGACAACGCCAACGCCGTCCTCGCCAACGTAAGGGAGGCTGACATAGCCGGCATCGCCAAGAAAGCCGACACCACCATCGGACAGCTCCAGCAAACCCTCAACTCCAAGGAAAGTACCGTCGGACTGCTCCTGCACGACCCGTCCATATACAACCATCTGGATTCCGCAGTCGTCAGCGTCAACCAACTTGTAACAGACCTGAAAGAGAACCCTAAACGGTACGTGCATTTCTCACTCTTCGGAGGAAAGGACAAAAAGGAAAAGGCCGAAAAGAAACAATAAGACGGAACCAAATTAAATAGAATCCTTCTAAATATTGCTCCACAATCCGATTTCAGCGAAAAGCCTTATTATGTAAGGCTTTTCGCATTTACAGACCACCTTCTCCCTATGTGGAACACCCAGAATCCCACGTATGGAAATCAAACACTTAAACATTGAAAAGTCTTATATCATACGACTAATCAAGTGTTTACAATTAAGGCGCTGTAAATAAAACAACTATATTTCTGCTCTTTCTCTACCACCAGACAAGATTTTGCCACGTCATACGAATCTACTACTTTTGCACCCGTTTTCGGCAACAAAACGCCCATAATGACTCTTAACGACTCAAATACTCTCTGGCAGCAGTGTATAGAAATACTACGCGACAATATGCCATCCTCCGCGTTCAACACGTGGTTCGCCCCGTTGGAGGTAATTGACTATATGGACAACATCCTTGTCCTACGCGTCAAGAGTCAGTTTGTGGTCGAATACATAGAGGAGAACTACATCGATATTCTGAGCCGCGCCATACGCCGTGTGTTCGGTGAAAAAACACGCCTTGAATACCGTGTGCTCATTGATGCTGCATCCGGTGCGGGAGTAACCTATCCCTCCACCACACGCCCCCAGTCACCCGTTACCTCAATGGGACAGACATTTGACGCCAAATGGGATTCGCAACTCAACAAACAATACACGCTTGACTCCTTTATCTTAGGTGAGAGCAACCGGCTGGCACGAACAGCAGCACTGGCTATCGCCAAAGAACCTGGACGCACAGCCTTCAATCCTTTCTTCATATATGGCGGCAGCGGCGTTGGCAAAACGCACCTCGCCAACGCCATAGGCAATGAAATAATCGCTCTTAATCCTTCCTCGCGCGTTCTATACGTCAGTGCCAACACCTTCAAACTGCAATACCAACAGGCCACAATACAAAAAAACATTCCGGACTTTCTCGCCTTCTACCAAAGCGTAGATGTGCTAATCATGGACGACATACAATTCTTTACCGGTCTGAAAAGCACACAGGACACCTTCTTCCATATCTTCGAATACCTGATTCAGTCGCACAAACAGCTCGTCCTCACCTCCGACCGCACCCCCTTGCAGATACATGACGTGCAGGAACGACTGCTTACGCGCTTCAAATGGGGGCTGCCCGCTGAAATCAAACGACCGGATTTCGAATTGCGGCGTGATATACTACGCTACAAAATGCACCGCAACGGTATGCAGCTCTCCAATGAGATAGTTGATTACATCGCCCAAAACGCATGCCAAAACGTACGGGACATTGAAGGCATATTGGCTTCCCTCGTGGCATACTCCACGCTGCTTAATGCCGATATCGACATCCAACTGGTTCACAAAGTGGTCAACCAGATTGTGGAAACCGAACCGCGGCAAATCCTGATGGAAGATATCATCGGAACCGTTTGCGAGCATTCGGACGTAACCGAAAAGGCTGTACTGGGCCAATCACGGCAGAAAGACGTGGTGCGCGCAAGACAACTCATCATCCATCTCGCCAAACGCCTTACCAACCACTCGCTCACCGAAATCGGCAACTCGGTAAAACGCTCCCACGCCACCGTTCTTCACGCACTCAACACAATGAACAGCCAGATGGCATACGACAGTCTTCTCCGTCACGATGCCGAACTGCTTGAGAACACCCTCCGGAAATAAAGCCTAACGAGAACACCTATCTTAGCGCAATGATTTGCGCCGCTTGATTGTTCATATTGGGCATGGTACGTCCAACATCCGCATTTATATATGTTGGGTCGCAGACAATATACTTGCGGCTCCGGTAGGTTAGATAGTCGCCATTGACATTGCCCTTGAAAGCTACCGCCGTTGCCAGATGTCCAGGATAGTACAGCAGCACCACATCCAATCCCACGAGGTCCCGCACAAGGCGCGAGAAGAGGATGGCTCTGTCCTCACAATCGCAATAAGGATAATAAAGCGTTTCCTGTGCGAAGAAAGCGCGGTCGCTGCCCCAAATCTTGTCATCGTAGCCGTACTCGAAGGCAGTCTGTACCCAGTTGAGAAGGATGCCGACCGCATCACGTTCGTTCAAAGAGGAGATGGCTCGCCGCAAGGATGGATAGAGCATGTCCTTGACTGACTGCTCCACGGGCGTGTTGGCATATGCAGCCCAGCGCGTGGTCTGGTCGCCGTTGAAACACGCCTGCGGGTATGAGTTGAAGAAATCTATCAGGTTTCTGTTCACACTCACCGACGCGCTCACGCCTTTCTTGGAACGCAGTGTGCGCTCCGGGGTCGGGTCGTCTTCCAGACTTGGCAACTCGGTCAGCTGCAGCGAGAGCGACTGCTCCTTGTCCCATTTCGCGTCGGTGACACGCATCTGAACGCCTTTCTCGCCGCTGACGTTGTAGAACTTGTCGCCGTCAAGGGTGTAGTAGGACAGGCTGAAGATGTCGTACAAACTGGCGACCAGCATATACAGTTTGGTGTCGCTCATGCCGAGCCGTATGCGGTAGCCCGACTGGGTCATCAGGAACGCCTGCGCCAGCACCGCCTCGTTGGTCCTGCCGTACTGTTTCTCCGTGACTGCCTGCAGCATCTTCATATACGCCCAGTCGCACAGGGTGTTAGCCTTGCGGGCGTCAAGGGCGGTCCTGACGGTTATGTCATAGCGGCTGTCGGAGAGACATGTCCATGCGTCGGCGATGGCGTTCTCGTTCAATGCCTGCAATTTGAGATTGTCATTGACAGGGAAGCCGACCGTGATAAGATTGCCGTAATAGGAGACAGACACTTTCTTGTACGGCTCCTCCTTCGGTTGGACGGGCGCGATGGGTTCGGGGGCAGGTTTGGGAGCAGGAACTACCACCACTTTCGGCTTGACGGCAATCTGCACCGGCTTGGTGTCGGCATCAGGCTCCGGTTTAGGAGAGGGTGCAGGTGTCAGTTTCGGTGTAGGAGTAGGAGCCGGTGTTGGTGTTGGTGATGGTGTCGGTTTGGGTACAGGCTTCGGTTCGGGTTTCTTATAGATTACCGGCGGGAGAGTCTTCTCTTCAATCGGTTTCACCTCCTCGTGTACGGGAACCGCCTTCCATGCCTGCCGCATAAAGTCGGCGTACTGCTGGTTGATGCGCTTGCGGAATGCGTCAAAATCGGCTTGCTGGTCGGTCTTGAACTGGTCGAAATTCTGTTTCTGCTGTTTCACAAAGTCATCAAAACTCTTCTGCGCCATCATCGGAAGGGCAACCAGAAGCAGGATGAGGATAAGATGGTGTTTCATAGTATGTTATTGTCAGTTAGTGTCTTTTCATATTGAACATTCCTGCATCGCAAAGATACGTCATAACAACGGATTGCAAAACAAAATTATTCCATTCAGCAAATTTTCAGTCTTGCGAGTTTCCGGCTTGCCGAACGAAACAGTCTCAACTTGCCGAATAGAATGGTCCCAACTTGCCGAATTGGATACTTTCAAAGGGCAAATGACAGCACACATATTGTCCCTGTCGGCGGTCCGAAGACGTAAAAATATATGTGTTTTTATGATTATAATGAAAAAAACTTATGAGAATTTTTGATTATACTATAAAAAACATACTTTTGTGCTCTCAATGAACCCAAGTCAGACAACTATGATTGAACGAATCCTGAAATCCGCCATTGAGTCGCGTATGTTTCGCGGCAAAGCGATTATTATTGTCGGTCCGCGCCAAGTGGGAAAGACCACTCTGCTGCGTATATTGCAGACTAACGGGCAACAGAAAGTGGTCAATTGGAACTGTGACGAGCCGGATGTGCGTCAGAAACTGACGAATCCGACTTCCACACAGTTGCGTGCGGAAACCGGCAACGCTGAAATGATTCTGATTGACGAGGCGCAACGGGTACAGAATATCGGCATAACGTTGAAACTGCTGACAGACAATATGCCGGACAAACAAATCATAGTAACCGGCTCTTCCGCTTTGGATTTGTCCAACTCCATCAACGAGCCGCTGACAGGCAGAAAATACGAATATGTGCTCTATCCGATGTCGGCGGAGGAACTGATAGCACATTTCGGGAAACAAGACGAACGCCGCCTGTTGGAACGCAGACTTATTTACGGCAGTTATCCGGAGGTCGTCAATCATCCGGGAGAGGAACGCGAGATACTCGGCAATATAGCAAGCAGTTACCTGTATAAAGACATCTTTGCCTTTCAGGACGTACGCAAACCGGAGATCATTGAGCAACTTCTGCAAGCCCTTGCCTTGCAGACAGGCAGCGAGGTGTCGTTTAATGAGTTGGGACGCATATTGGGTCTGAACTCTCTGACAGTGCAGCGGTATATGGACTTGTTGGAAAAGAGTTATGTTATTTTCCACTTGCGCTCGTTCAGCCGTAATGTGCGCTCGGAACTGAAGAAAAGCCGCAAGGTGTATTTCTACGACAACGGCATCCGAAACGCGCTAATCGGGGATTTCAAACCGCTTAACCTGCGGACGGATACGGGTGCATTGTGGGAGAATTACATCATCAGCGAACGACTGAAACACAACGCATATCATCAGTTCTATGGGAAAAGTTATTTCTGGCGCACACAGCAACAGCAGGAGATTGATTACTTGGAAGAGGCGGATGGTGTTTTGCACGCATACGAGTTCAAATGGAATCCGGAACGAAAGGCGCGACTGACAGACACGTTTGCCAAGAACTATCCCGACCACACGTTCAGTGTCATCCATCCGGACAATTACCAGGAATTTGTGTCGTAACGGACAGAGATACTTTCTTGCGTTGTCCCTATCGGCTGTCTGAAGCCGTAAAAGGAATTGGCAATGAAGAATGCTCAATATGTCAATGGACGCTTTTGCCGGATATGTCGGGGCAAGTCTTTGGTTCATTAAAGCGGAGCAGAAATCTTCGGCTGTGCAGTCCGACTAATCCATCAATGGCGGATGTCCTTCCAAACTACGGGATAACAACCACACGGAATCCAATATCGTCGCAGCAACTCGACGGAGAGTAGCCGGTCCGCTGCGCCACACGGCAGTACCCCGGAAAGGCGTACCAACTGCCGCCACGAATCACGCGGTCAGAACCCGATGAAGGTCCTGTCGGGTTGTTGGTATCGTAACTCGCGTATGGACTGCTGTACCAGTCCTTGCACCACTCCCATACGTTGCCCAACATATCATAGATGCCAAGGGCGTTGGCACGCCTGATGCCGCACGGATGGGTACTTTCATCGCTATTGCCCCAGTGCCAAGCCACAGCATCAACCATGTTGCTTCCGGCATACTTCGTTCCGTCCGCGCAGTTGCCACCGCGTGCTGCGTACTCCCATTGCGCTTCGGTCGGCAGCGTGTAGGTTCTGCCCGTCTTGTTGGAGAGCAGGCGGCAGAACTCCATCGCCTCGTCCCAACTGACATAATACATCGGATAGTCAGAACCGACACCTCTCATTGGCCAGTCAGGATTAGCCTTGTTCTTCTGCTGATAGACGGATGTGCCGACCACTTTCTCCCACTGGGACTGCGTGACTTCCAGCATACCGATGTAGAAGCCGTCCACCGTCACGCGGCGAATGTTCTTCTCATCATCATCGCAGTCGCTTTGCTCGCTGGTGCAGCCCATAAGGAACTCGCCGCCTTCCACCCATATCATCTTCATATTGATACCCCATAATGTTTCAGTAAAGTCCTGACCTACAGCACTTCTCCTATTACCCGAACTACTACCGAAAGACGTTTTTTCCGTCACTCCTAATAATGCATCGGCCAGTTTGCGACATCCTTCTTTCAGTTCATTGGAGGCTGTTCCCATCATTTCGTATGCGGTATTTGTCAAACGAGCTGTTTCCACATCCAATATTTTGGCTGTAATAACTACATGTCCGGCATCCAATTGAGCGGCTTCCGCCACCAAAACATATTGTGCTCCTGTCATGACACCTATCTTTTTGATGTCCTCGTCGCTTACCATACCTGTACGCTGGAAACTCTGTTCGTCAGTGATTGACTTGAGATCCACACGGTCATATCCCTCGTACCCCCTTGTATAAGTGATTGCTTCAGATAAAGCCGCACGAAGCATTAACTCCATGCCATAAGCCACTTTGTTTTCTTTGTCAACCGTTTCAAGAATAGCGATACGTTTGACATCTGTTCGTGCGAAAGTTGTCAGCGAAAGGGCAGAAAGCAGAATAAGGAATAGTTGTTTCATTTTGATTTCTATATATGAACTATCTAAATAATCACCAAATTATAATGTTATTCCTCTCGTTGCAAATTAAAGAAAACCGTAACATCTTTATCTTCTATAAGCGAACTAACATTATACTTACACGTCTGGGTAACATATCCCTTTCTCATTACTTTTAATTCTATTTGTACTTGCTTAGAATTAGCATATGTCAATCCTGGTATCTTTATTGTCTCTACACCTTCAAAATTTGCAGTTTCCAGATATTTGTAATTTTGGCTCTCAACCTCGGGGGTACGAGATATTACTCGCCAGAATATATCTGCTCCTTGTGGCCGACTTTTTATATCCCAATGTACTGATAAAGACAAAACTTCGTTGTTCAAAGACGTTTTGAAGTTTTTATATTGTTGTTTCATATCAAATATTGAAGATGCAATAACATTGCATTTCCTTTTTACATCTTCCGGGGAAAGCTTCATATAATCATCTGCCGATTTGTCATATTTACCGGTCGTAACGTTCAACACCTTGACAATAGTGGAAAGATAGCCTTCATCTGCACTTACTTCTGTTACTAAAATATAATCTACACCTGCCATTTCACCCATTTTCTTAATCTGCGAGTCATTGACGGCACCTGTGCGTTGGAATGACTGCTCTTTTTGAATCTGATCGAAAGCGGAGCGGTCGTATGCTTCATATTCATCAGATGCGGATACGGCAGACTCCATCGCTCCTCGAACCATTTGTCGGTAGAACGTAGGGACACTATTATCCCGACAAATAGGGTCAAGTACCGCAACCTTTTTCTTTTCCTGTGCGAATGGTGTCAGCGAGAAAGCTGACAACAAGATGAGGAATAGTTTTTTCATTGCTTTTGTTCTTTCAGCAATTGTTTCGCGAGCGAGACACAGGTCTCTTGAATACTTTTGGGGGATTGTTCAGTCATCTCCATTGCAGAATTTACCACAACAGCAGTTTCTGTATCAATTATCTTACACTCAACAAAGCATATGTCTTCATCTTCCAGTATCTCTGTTACCAACACATATTGAGCCTTTGGCATATCACCAACCGGTTCACCTGCTTGAATGCTTCGTTTTATATCTTCATCCGAAGGACGCGCTATCAGTTGCCACTCTTCGGATTTGAGGAACTCACGCGTTAAAGTGCCATAAACAAGTTTCGCCACCATCGTGCTTTTGCAATTGGGCTGTTGAATTGTAATGGTTTTCTTTTCTTGTGCGACGGCTGTCAGCGAGAGGGCTACAGCAAGGATGAGGAATAGTTTTTTCATTGTTTTTCTTGATTAAAGTTATTGGTAGATACAGAAGGTCTGATTAAAATTACCCCGCCCTCTACTCCCTACCCGCAAAGAACACCCCATACGATCAAGTTCTTTGGGGACTCCGTAGGCTGGGAGGGGGAGATTCTTTAGATAACAGGTCAGAACACCCTTACGGCACGCACCATTTCCTTGTCGTCTTTCTCCGACTGGCCGATACTGCCGGAACCGCTCACTTTCCACACGTCGTCATCGTCATTCTCGGAACTGCTCCAATAGTTTTTGTCGGTCAGCGGTCTTCCCCCCGCCCGAATAATCGCCTGACTGATGGGACCGTTAATAATCGCGTCTTTGTTGAGTCGCGACTGGGAGTTTCCGTTTGCCTCATAGAACAAGTACCAGAGTTCGCCTGCGGAGGGCAGATACCAGTCCTCTCCATGCCGGGCGCACCATGCGGCAGCGGGAGCCATCTGCATACCGAGCGTCGAGATAATCGCCTCCGTGTTCTGGAATCCCAGAGCCACAGGCAGATATTTCGCTATACGTTCGTCGTTAGGCAACTCCGCGATGTCGCGGGGCTTGTTGCTGACATCCCATTTCAGTTCCTCCTCGTCCAGAGAAACCGCCAGTCCGTGTCCGTCATCAGACTTATAGAAAACCACTCCCCTGCTTCCGTCCGGGAACGTCTTCAGTTCGCCGACACCTTTCGGAAGGGCGGGCGAAGGGTTCCGGCTGTACATATTTCCGGGGCTGCTCTGTGCCGGGCGGTTCTGTGCCGGTCTGCTTTGTACGGGCGTGGATTGGGCGGGCGAATTTTGTGCCGGTTTGCTCTGCTTGGGTGTGTTACGTGTGATGACGGGTTTGGCAACCGGGTTGGCATTCCCGAGCAGTTCCTGCGCGAGAGCCTGACATATAGGCAGCATATTGGCGAGTTTGCCGTTAACCAGTTCTCCGAATTGTGAAGCGGGATTGCTTATCGCGCCTGTCTCCACATTAATCAGATAGGCCTCCAAGTAGAACTCGTCCACAGATTTGTTGAGCGTGGAGATACACAGATAGTCGGCACCTGACATCTCACCCATTTTGTGGATATCCTCTTCACTTACATTACCTGTCCGCTGGAAGTCCTGCTCCTGCATCAACTGGTCGATGTCAGCACGGGTGAAAGCCTCAAAGCCGGTATGGTTGACAATGGCCTTGCGCAATTCGCCACGGACCATGGCTTTTTCCATTCCGGAGATAGAGGAGCCTTCACCGGCACGGGGTTCAAGAAGGGCTATCTTCTGCGCCACAGCAAAGAGTGAAACGCCACACAACAAGAGGGTCAGAATCTTTTTCATTGTACTGTCAGTTCTTTATCAATTCTTAAACTTATATCGTTTTATCTATTTCAGTTTGTTCATCGGAATCATCAAGACAGGTCCTCCGCCTATGATGAAATCGTGAACAGGTTTCACAATCACCGTGTCATATCCGAGTTTGGACAGACGGAATTCGATTTTTGCCACATTCCTGGCATCAGGGATAATCAACTGCTGCTGTATCATAAAAGGTCTGAAGGCATTGAGAAGGGGGTTGTTGTACGCCTTTTGCGAGACGAATGCAAACGGAGTTGTTCCCAGATATTCAAATTCGGGGACATCGTATTGTGATTTGTAAATCACACGGTATTCAACCGTTGTGCCGTCGTATTCGGGTTTATAGAAATATCCCACAACGCCGTATATGCCGAAGGCATACACATTATACGCTTTTGCTCCTTCCTCCAGTTCCTCCTGCTCTTCGTACTGCTGTTCCTGCTGTACGGACTGACTGGTCTCAAAGCCCAACAGTTCCCGCGCCAGATCCTCACATACGGGGAGCATATTGGCGAGTTTGCCGTTAACCAGTTCGCCGTATTGGGAAGCCGGGTTGCTGATGGCACCCGTTTCCACGTTAATGAGGTAGGCTTCGAGGTAAAATTCATTGTCTGACTTATTCAGAGTGGAGATACAAACAAAGTCAGCGCCGGACATCTCACCCATTTTATGAATATCCGCCTCGCTGACATTACCCGTGCGCTGAAAGTCCTGCTCTTTCATCAGCTGGTCAATATCCGCACGCGTGAACGCCTCATAACCGGGTTGGTTGACAATCGCTTTGCGCAGTTCTCCGCGCAACATGGCTTTTTCCATTCCGGAGATAGCGGTTGATCCGTCCCCCGCACGCGGCTCAAGAAGGGCTATTTTCTGCTGGGCGAATGCTGTCAGCGAGAGGACTGACAGCAATATGATTAATAGTTTCCTCATTGTTGTATCTGTTGTTTGATTATCGCACTAATTTTTGGTGATATATTCTTATATCCGTCGCGTGCGGCTTGCTCATAGTTATGGGTATGACTTCCCTTTTCCGTCAGGCGGTCCTCATAAACAGTTTGCCCCGTTTTCACTTTCGTGACCGACACGTCAGCGTCAATATACACGAAATAGGAGGTGTATTCACCGGCGGTGTGGGCGTTGTATTCCCTTGACTCGGCATCAACGGTTATGAGCCAGTCCGCCTCACCCTCATTATCCGTGAACGAACACCCCAGCGGCGACAAAGCCCCCGTTATCTCGCCTTTCAGCGCAGTGTATCTCCTTCCGTCCGGCAGCGTAGCGGTACATTTCAGGCAGACATAGATGCCGTTCTGCAACGAGGACATGGCTTGCAAGTAGCGTTTCTGCAAGGAGACAAGCTGTTCGGTCTGGAGACTCTCGTCATCGGCAAACGGGTCAACGGCTATCAGCAGCCGCTGCAGTTCATCCGCCTGCACAAACAGTTGCGCCAGTTTCTCACCGCGTTTGCGCGCCTGCATTTTCTGCGCCGTGCGTGACAACTCTTCCATCTCGTCGAGTCCGTTCTCAATTTTGGACAGCACCTGCGTCAGTTTGCGGTCGGTCTGCCGGATCAGTTCGGCCTTTTTGACAAAGGCGAAACCTGCCACGCGCCCGTTGGCGGCATCGTAGCAGGTTTCAATCTTCAGACCTGTCACCTCCATATCGACAGACGAGCGTGTGACCGACTGCAGATAGCGTTGCATGGCATTCTTTGCAGTCCCCTCCATCTTGTACTGGAGCTGTTCCATACGGTCCTCCGTCTCGTTCTTCACCCTGACCTGTATGGTGGAGACTGCGTTCACGCGCGCTTTCTCGGTAACGGAGGCAATCGCGCTTTCCACACTCTCTCCGCTGCCGACTTTCTGCATGGCAAACCCGGTGATGTACACATCCGAAGGATAGGTGGACGCACGGGACGAGGCATTATACCAGACCGGCAGACCTTGCGCCTGCAATCCAACCGCCACAGCCAACAAAATGCTTGTCAGATAGTATTTCATGTTATGGGAGAAGATGACTATTCCGCATCCTTACGGTCTTCCTCTTTAGAAAAGTGCTGGTCAAACTCCTCTTTGAAACGCTCATAGTCGCTTTGGATGACATCCCCTGCCCCCTCCGACAGAGCTTGGTGCAGACTCTTCAGCGCGGCTTCACGGTCAATCTCCATTACGACATAGCAAACAAACACCTCGTTGTCCTCATCATCAAAATATGACTCGTATTCCTCGCAGACAGGCGTTGCAAGATTGATCGCGCGCTCAATGCTTTGCAGGGTCAGACCTTCCAGTTTACGTTCTTGATCCTTTGTCTTGACTTTTTCCTTGGCGTTCAGGTAATCGGTGGTCATAGACTGGATGCTCACTTCTATCATGGCCGTCAGTTCTTTGCGGGCAGAAATGTATGCCGCCTGCTGTGCGGCATCCGTATCCAGACCTTCACGTGACGCGAATGCACGTAGTTTTTCGCTATTGGCCTTATATTCAGTCCCCTTGCAAGGAAGGGAAACCGAGTGACGGGTACGTTTTGCTTGTCTTTCAGCAGCACGGCGTTCCGCATCTTCTCTGGCGGCCTTTTCGTCCGCTATTTTTTTTGCGTTTGCGATACTGTCCATGTGAATCTGATGGCGCAATTCGGCTTCTTCACGCTGGTGTTTCTGCTCCATTTCCCACTTGGCTTTCTTTGCGGCTTTTTTGTCCTTACGGGTTTGTGCCTGCACAGGCATCGCCATTGCCAACACCATCGCTACTGCTGTAGCGTAAAACAAGATTTTTTTCATAATGAGTATAAATTTAGTTTGTTTTGTGCCTACTCACTTACGGCTTTTCGGCATCCTCCGTATTGTTAATTTCAGTCTCAAACTTCTTTATCAGTTCTTTCCACTTTAGTGTATCTATTTTGACAGAAGGCTCATAATACTATTCTTCTCTACAAGTTCCGATTTCAGTACACGCAGAACAACATAAGCCCTAAATGCTCCTTCCTGTAGAGGAACTATTTTATAGCACATTATTTCACTCGTAAAGTCAGTCAATTGAGTTTGTTCGTCTGTTACAATATCTTCATATATCGTTTCTGTATATGTCCCGGATTCCGAATTAGTGGTAATAACCATTTTTTTAGGCATCTTGCAGAGAATTTGCCTGTGAGCCTCACGTATGGCTTTGTCTTTTGCCTGTACTTCCGTAATACCTTCTGCGATTCCTAAACCTCGAATTTCTTCCATCGTATCATACGAATCTTCCAAGCACGGCATTTCATTTAAGGTCCTTTGTGCATTTTTCAACTCGTTACGCACAAGGTCGTCTTTTTTACAGGTCTTTGTGCCAAGCAATCGGATATTCCGATTCCGCACATAACGATAAGAACAGTAAATATGATATTTTTCATAGTCATTGCGTCTGTTATATTCCATCGACTATTCGGATACAGGTTGATTCCAATATTTATACTTTCCCGCGCGCAATCCTCATATACAAGCCTTACTTATAAAGTTACAGATACACACAAAAAGAGCGCAGACCCCGCTGTTGCTTATTACAGTTGAGGCCTTCGCATGCCGTTGGAAACAAACAACAATGAAACCTACGCCGATATGACAACACGTCCGCCAAGAAACGGCAGGACGGGCATACGTCATACCCGTAGGCATCTCTTGTTACTTTGGCCCTTCCAACAAGAGATAGTTTGCGAAGCTTTCAACTGTCAAGCACAAAGCGTCAATAAACGCCTTTTCAATATGTAACGGATTCTGTGTTTGCGCTTGCTCCTCGGAGTGGGAACTCCTTGGGCGCTGCACCCGATATGCGTTCCGTCGCATATCTTCACCCTCTAACCCTCTCCCATAAAGGAGATCGGCGCAGATCGGATTCCGTAGAACGAGTGCAGTATTACTGCGGACACTCCGCATACCGAATCCCGTTCAGCTCGCAAAGATGGCTGATATTTTTCAAATACACAAGAAAAAAATGATAATTTGCAAGAATTCCACATTAAAAGCATTCGTCAAGCACCTAACAAGGAGATACTATTGTAAAAAGTTAAAGGGAACCAGAGGAGCAGGTCTGCAAGGTCAGGGGAGCAGATCCTGAAGGGTCAGGGCAGTCATAGCCTCCACCACGGGAACGGCGCGGACGGCAATGCAACTGTCGTGCCTGCCGCCATAAAGACGGCGGATGGTCGCAGCCGGCTTGAAGAGACAACGGAACGTGATGGTCATTCCGTCGGATATGCCTCCCGCTATGCCGCCTGTCATCGCTTGGGGCGACAAGACATCCACCGGCTTTCCGTCCTTCTCATACAGGTCGCTACCACGCTGGTCCAAAGCATCGAAGCCGAAGCCGTAATCAAAGCCGTGGCAGCCGTTGATGCTCATCATCGCCGCCGCAAGCCGTGACTGCAGTTTGTCAAACAACGGTTCCCCCACACCAGCGGGCAATCCCGTCACCCGACAGCCGACAATCCCACCTATCGAATCGCCCGCCTGCTGCACCGTCTGCAGCAATGTCTCCATCTTCGCGGGGTCTGTTTCCGTGCCTACCTGAATCAGTTGCGCATGAACAGAGACACCGCGTTCCTCCAATAACTGCAGGGCTATCGCACCTGCCGTCACCCGTGCCGCCGTTTCCCTTGCGCTCGCCCTGCCTCCTCCGCGATGGTCACGGATGCCGTACTTCGCCTGATAGGTGTAGTCGGCATGCCCCGGGCGGAACGAATGACGCAACCACTCATAGTCCTGACTCCGCGCATCCGTATTGCGGATAAGGAAGGCTATCGGCGTACCTAAGGCTATAAGTCTGTCACCCTCTTCCACAACGCCGCTCAGCCACTCGACCTCATCCTCTTCGCCGACAGCACGGGGAGAAACACCCGCCTGCCCTTTGCCGGACCTGCGGA
The DNA here is from genome assembly GCA_017962005.1 of Paludibacteraceae bacterium. Taxonomy (GTDB): domain Bacteria; phylum Bacteroidota; class Bacteroidia; order Bacteroidales; family Paludibacteraceae; genus Colicola. The sequence continues at coordinate 62,830 of JAGCWE010000087.1, forward strand.
CAAGCATATCACGGATGACAGGAAGCGACACCTCGGTTCCCGCAGGCACGCCGTCCACGACACCGCCCACAGCCCTGCCGTGGGACTCGCCGAAAGAGGTGAAAGAAAAGTGTTCACCGAAAGTGTTCATCGTTTCAACAGAATCCATATAATAATCGGTGCTCCAAAGAGGGCGCTCATTGTGGAAATAGGCAACGGGTAGGTTCCCATGCTGCACAGCATATCGCACACAAGCAACAGGTCTGCCCCAACCAAAGCGGTTGCAGGCAATGTGAGGCGATGGGCGGAGGTGCGCAACAGCCCCCGCGCTATATGCGGAACCGCCACACCGATGAAAGCTATCGGTCCGCAGAAAACAGTCACGCCGCCCGCCAACAGGCCGGTAGCCACCACTATCAGCAGCCGCGTCTGCCCTATACCGATACCCAGTCCGCGCGCGTAGTTCTCGCCCAGACGCAACCCGTCCAGTCTCTTGACCAGTCCCACGGCGCAGAGCATACCCGCCGAGATGATGGGAACAAGGACGTGTATCTCCTGCCAGCCGACACTGTTCAGGCTTCCGAAAGTCCACGTGATGAACAGTTTGAGCGCATCGGGATTGGCGAAGGTCTGCAGTATGTTCACCAGCGCGCTTGCAATGGAGCCAATCATCATACCCACAATAAGCAGGCTGACATTGTCCCTGACGCGCCGCGCAATGAGCAGCACGAGCAACAGCGTGAGCATACTGCCCGCAATGGCTGCCAACGTAACGAGCAGATTGCTTCCTCCCAATGCCATCCCGGCACTTATACCGCCGATAGTGACCAGCGCGACCCCCAGTCCCGCACCGCTGCTCACGCCCAGTATATACGGCCCCGCAAGCGGGTTGCGGAACAGCGTCTGCATCATCAGTCCGCTGACCGACAACGCCATGCCCGCCAGTATGGCGGTCAGCATCTTAGGAAGCCGCAGCGTCAGAAGGATATGCCGCTCTATCTCCGCCAGTTCACCCCAAGGCGACAACCAGCGGCTGCCCACGCAGATGTCCAGTCCCGCCAGAAGCAACAGCAGCACCGTCAGGGCGACAAATATGACCACATTCCGTTTCACGCCGCAAAAGTACTCGTTTTACCGAAATAGTCCAAATAATTGTACACACATAGGAAAAGTACTACCTTTGCGCGCTTTTTTCAATACAACACGTATATGAGTGTACACGTTCAGAACAGCCGTATGACGACCACCCGCATCCGGCAGATGGCGGCCTCCGGCGAGCCAGTCTCGGTGCTGACCTCCTATGATTTCACCCTCGCCCGCCTTGTGGATGAAGCGGGTATAGATATTATTCTGGTAGGCGACAGCGCCTCCAATGTGGTTTGCGGCAACACCACCACGCTTCCCATCACGGTGGACGAGATGATATTCCTGACGCGCGGTGTGGTCCGCGCGGCACAACACGCGCTGGTAGTGGCGGATATGCCGTTCGGTTCCTATCAAACCAGTGAGGAGGAGGCCGTGCGCAATGCCGTCCGCATGCTGAAAGAGTCGGGCTGCGACGCTGTCAAACTGGAAGGCGGCGAAGATGTTCTGCCCGCCATCCGCCGTATGATTGCGGCAGGTATTCCCGTGATGGGTCATCTGGGTCTCACCCCGCAATCGGTCAACCAGTTCGGCGGCTACGGTCTGCGCGCCAAGGAGCAGGCGGAAGCCGACAAACTGCTGCACGATGCCGAACTGCTGGCAAAGGCAGGCTGTTTCTCGGTAGTGCTGGAGAAGATTCCCGCCGCACTTGCCGCGCAGGTGACGGAGAAACTGACCCCCTACCATTGTGCCACTATCGGTATCGGAGCCGGCAACAAGACTCACGGACAGGTGCTTGTACTGCACGACATGCTGGGACTAAACCAAGGCTTCCAGCCCAAGTTCCTGCGGCGTTTCGCCGATATGGGAAACGAAATCAAGTCCGCTGTGCAGGACTATATCACGGCTGTACGTGACCGCTCGTTCCCGAACGAGACGGAGTGCTATTGATTTCCACGGGAAATCCTCAAAGACTTTCAGGCAAGCAGGCGGCGCATCTTGTCGCCGAGGGCTGACTTGCGCTCTATGTGCGCCAGCACCTCCACCACGAACGGATTGCTCTCGAAGCGTCCGCGCACCGACTCAAAGTCGCGCTGGCGCTGCTCATCATTGCCGTCCGCACCGAAACCGGTCTGGCTGTTGAGGTCGAACTCCTTCTTGGCATCCTCGTAAATCATCCTGTCGAGGCGGACAACCGCGTCCTGCCAGTCGTCAATGGTACGGATTATCTGTTCCATCGACACCTCTTCCGCCGTGCATCCCCACACCTTCTCCAGTTCGCAGAGCGCCCACGTCCATTCGTAGGTGTAGTAGTTCGCATGGAGCGACACGAAACGCTCCTGCACATCGGAGAGAGAGAGTCCGCCCTTCTCTATCTCGTCCAGCAGGCGAGAAATCTCCGTTTTCGGGGCAATCAGTCCGCTCAAGTCAATCCATTCGCCTTTGCCGATTTCCGTGTCCGGATGAAGGATACGGCGCACCTGCTCTATCGTGAGGCGGTCAGTGCCTTCAGGCGTGCTCTTCTCTATACGCGAGATGAGCGAGTTGCCGAGGAACTTGGCTATTCCGAGGCTGTAGAACTGTATGCCGTGGCGCAGGGACGCGTTGCGTATCTTGCAGTTCCTGTAACCATAGACTTCGGTGTTCTCGCCGCTGATGGTCTGCAGCCGTGCCAGTATCTCCCTGCCCTGCATCATCTTCTGAATGGTGTAAGGCGAGAGAAGGTTGAAGTTAATCTGGTCAAGACGCACAGGGTCTTTACGGTTGTCGCGCTTTGGCCATTTCTGCGCGTCGCGTACCGTGCCTACCGTCCGCAGGTTGGCACCCGGCACCAAGAAACTCTCCGAGTTATTCTCTATCAGATAGGAGAACGGCAGCGCGGAGGTGTCGGTATGGTGGGTATGCCTTCCCATCACGAGGCTGAACGCTCCCACGCGGCTGGGCCACAGCAGATAAGAGTCGGAGGTCGTCTTCGAGCCGCGCTCCACCAGCCCCTGGTGGATAGGACCGAGCTTGTACATGTGGTTCGACTGGTTGCTGCCCGAACCCGCGTTGAGGAACGAGAACATACCGGCTATGAGCAGTGTCGATTTATGGTGAGTGACGGTGTAGGGACCGGCAAAGATTGCCGCCGCCTCGCCGTGCATACCCTGGCAGTTGCTGAAGAACAGGCTCTCGCCCGCCGAGTAATGCTTGTCGAAGACACAACCCTGCCCGACAAAGCACTTGTCCACCAGTGTCGAGTCGCTGATTTCCACTCCCGACGAGATGATGAAGTCCGTACATTTGACCCCGCTTCCTATACGGACGGGCGCGGCTTCCGTGGAGTTAATGCTGCCGTTGCGCAGACGGCTCGTACCCGCCACCCGCGCGTAATCGCCTATGCGGACGTTCTTTATGCTGCCGCAGTTGATGATGCGCACGTGCCTGCCTATATATCCCATATCGCTCTCCTGCTCCGCAGCGTACCCGTCAATCATCCGTTCCACCGTCTGTATCAGTTGCGGACGGTGGCGGTAGAGGGTGAGGATATACGCCAGATGCGCGCTCAGATGGTCAAAGATGGGTATCTCCCTTCCGCCGCCTTCGTTCATCACCGCCACGCGCACGCCGTTGCCGAAACGGCTCGTGCCGTCCACCAGCACGGCATTGACGTTCTCGATGTCGGTACTCTCTCCGATGTGGTAGTTGGCTATGTAGTTGTGGACGTTGTAGATATGGCAGTCATTCCCGATGGTGCAGCGGTGGATGACCGCGTGGCGTATGCCCGAATGGACGCGCACGCCGCCCGGCATTGTCACCATACGGTTGAACACGCCGATGCGCACCTCTCCCGAGAAATGCGCGTCCTCCACATACTGCGGGTCAAAGCCGTCCTTGACAAGCACCTGCTGCCAGTCTTCGGAGGTGCAGTTCTGCCGTTGCAGTTGTCCTATCTCATCGGATGTAAGGGGGCGGTACGTCATCATATCGAAAGATAAACGCGCTTGAAAACGCTCTTTGTGTATTCGGGGAAATCGCTGTCAAGCAGCCACGAGTAGTAGCCTCTGTCGCGGCGGAACACGTCTTCCACACGCTGACCTTTGTACTTGCCGAAGTTGAACACTTCCTTGCCCTCCGCATCGTACAATACGCGCCCCGCGAAGTCCGCCAGGCGCCTGTCGCCCGCAAGGTAATCCGACAGTTCCTTCACTGTGGCAGGCAGATCGTCATAGCGTTCCATCTGCGCCATCAGCACCTCGTAGGTCGCCATCGTGTCGGCATCAGCGGAATGGGCGTCCTCAAGGTTCTTGCCGCAATAGAACTTATATGCGGCGGTCAGCGTGCGCGGCTCGTGACGCTGGAAGATGGTGTATGCGTCCACGCAGTGCTTGCTCTTCAGGTCTATCTGCTGCCCCGCGCGGAGGAATTCCTCCGCCAAAAGGGGGATGTCGAAACAGTTGCTGTTGTACCCCGCGAGGTCGCCGTCAGCAAACACCTCCGCCAGTTGCGGCGCCAACTCCTTGAAGGTGGGGCAGGAAGCCACGTCCTCATCATGGATACCATGAACGGCGGCAGCCTCATCGGGAATGTGCATCTGCACCTCCGCCCCGTTGCGCCACTGGGTGGGTTTGACGCGCAGTGTCCTGCCTTCCGCCGTCCCGTCGGGATAGAGTTTGTGATAACTCAGCTCCACGATGCGGTCGGTGGAGATATTGGTGCCCGTTGTCTCCAGGTCAAAGAAGATAAGCGGGCGTGTCAGTTGCAGTTTCATCATTCGTTAAGCAGCATGGGCATGAGAAGCATCAGTGTCTCTTCGTTCTCCGGCGAATCGGTGGGAAGAATCAGTCCGGCGCGGGCGGGATCCGCCAGTTCGAACATCACCTCGTTCGAGGAAACGGCACCGAGCAGTTCGATAAGGAACGGAGCCTTGAAACCGATGGCCATCGGCATACCGTTGTAAGAGCAGGCAAGCGTCTCTTCCGCGCTCGTCGAGAAGTCGATATCCTGCGCCGAAATCTTCATCCTGTTCTCATCAATCGACAGTTTGATAAGACCTGTACCCGGGCTCGAGAACACAGCCACGCGCTTGCAGGCGTTCACCAGCGACTGACGGTCGGCAATCACCTTGTTCTGGTTGTTCTGCGGAATGACAGCATTGTAGTTGGGGAAGCGACCCTCAATCTGACGGCATACCACCAACGTCCTGCCGAACTCGAAACGCAACGTCTTGCCATCGAAACGCATCATCACATCGCCATCCTCCTTGGGCAGAAGGTTCTTGAGCAGATTGGCGGGTTTCTTCGGCAGGATGAAACTAACCGGTTCAGCGGTCTTGATACTCATATTCGAGAAGCGCACCAGACGGTGGGCATCGGTAGCCACCAGTACGATACGGTCTTCCAGCATATCCACGTTGATACCGTTCATCACGGGACGCAGTTCGTCATCCGCCGTGCAGTAGATGGTCTGGTTGATACCGTCAAGCAGGATATGCGCGGGCAACTGCACCTCGCGGCTCTCCGCCGGCATCTCCATAATCTCGGGGTACTCGTTGCCATTGACGCCCACGAAACTGTAATTACCGTTCTCCGACGTGATAATCAGCTTGAAGTTCTGGTCATCGATGTTGAACGTCAGCGGCTGCTCCGAGAACTCTTTCAGCGTATCGACAAGCAGTTTGCCACCGAAAGCCACCTTGCCTTCGCCCTCGAAAGCGTCCACCGTCAGCGACGTGCGGATGGTAATCTCACCATCGGACGCCGTCAGCGTCAGGACGTTCTCACGCAACTCAAACAGTATGGACTCAAGGATAGGAAGCGACTGCTTCGGAACAATGACGCGGCTTAATGTCTGCAGTTGGGAAAACAACTGCGTGCTGGATACTTCAAATTTCATAGTCTGTATAGGTATTTAGTTAGTTGTCAATCTATTGGTTCGCCTGTCGGTCAGTCTGTCATGCGGTCACAAACAGATACAAAACCGCGCAAAGTTACATTCTTTTTCCATAAACGGCAAGAAATTGCAAAAAAAAGATTACCCTTGCACTTTATACCCCTCCTATCGCGTTCGGCAACAACGCCCCTTGGGGCTATCGCAATGGTCAATACCGCTTCGTCGGAAGTGACTCGTCTAACGACTTTCGACATCATCGAAAGTAAATGACTCGTAC
>JAGCWE010000088.1 GCA_017962005.1 Paludibacteraceae bacterium
GCCATATCGACAAACGAGCGCACATCGTTTACTGCCTCGTCCATATTGCTGCCCCATTCCAGTTCAAGGGTGACAACGGATATGTTGTCCTTGGATTGGGAGGTGATATGTTTGAGGTGGTCCACCGATGTGAGGGCGTTCTCCATAATCTTGGTCACGTTGGTTTCCATCTCCGATGCCGATGCGCCGGGGTAGGTGGTCATGACCGTGATGTATGGAGGGTCCATCTCCGGGAACTGGTCGATGGGCAGTTTCAGAAAACTGTAGATGCCGATGATGATGACCGCCACAAAGATAAGGACGGTGGTTACCGGCTTTTCGATTGCTGTTTTATAGATAGCCATATTTATTGTACGATGTTAAGTTTCACCCCGTCCACTAACTTGTGCTGTCCTGTGACGACTATTTCAGCGCCTTCCACAATCTCCGGCGCGATGATTTCGATGTCTTGGTCAAAGCGTTGCCCGAGGGTGACGCTCACGCGTTTGGCATAGCCGTTCTCGTTGAGGAACACAAAGCGGTCGTTGGCGCCTACCAGTTTCTCCACGGCCTGATAGGGAGCCACGATGGTTTCCTCGCTGCCCAGACCGAGGGTCGTTGTCACGTACATGCCGGGGCGGAGCAGGTTCTTGTCGTTGGGGATGCGTATCTTGGCTTGGAACGTATGGGATGAGGCATCGATGGTGGGATATACCACTTCCACTGTGCCGGTGAACACTTGGTCTGGGTAGATTTCGCAGGTAAGTGTCAGGTTCATGCCCTCTTTGATGCGCGGGAAATACGTCTCGGGGATGGCGACGAGGGCTTTGAGGCGGTTGATTTGTGTCAGTACGACGATGGGCTGACCCGCATACAGTTCGCCGTCCTCATAGTTCTTTGCCGATATCACGCCGCTGAAGGGGGCCTTCACGAAGGTGTTCTGTTCGAGGAAGGCGAGGTTTTCTTTGGCCTGGTCATAACTGAGTTTGGTCTGGTCGTAGTTTTGTTGGCTTACCGAACCGGTCTCTATGAGGGCGTTCATTCGTTGCATCTGTATCTCGAGGTTGCCCATGGCTATCTTCGAGGTGTTGTATTGTGTCTGGTCCATACGCACCAGCATGTCGCCTGCTTGTTTGCGGTCGCCCACCTCAACGTAGATGTGTTCTATTCTGCCGGTCACGGACGGGGCTATGTTGACCGTCTCGTAGCCTTGCAGGTTGGTGGATATGTCGATGGTGCGTTCGATGGTACGGGGTTCAAGTCTCATTACCGACACCACCTCCACGCGTTCCTTTTCTGTGGTTGCGATGCTTTTTTCTGTCTGTTTGTTGCATGCCGCCAGTGCGAGAACGGCTGCGGCAAGGATCCATACTTTATTCATAGTGTGTTCTGTTTATTTGTTGTTGAGGAAGTTGTCCAGTTCCACTTGTGCGTTCACCAGATTCAGAACGGCGTTCACGTAGGTGGACTGTGCGGTAATCAGGTCGTTGGAGGCGTTGGTCAGTTCGAGGGATGATGCGGCTCCCCAGTTGTATTTGTTGGTCGTTTGGGCGAACACGCGTTGGGTCACGTCGATGTTCTCCTTTTCGGTCATATAGGTCTCGTAGGCGTTGGCGAGGGTGTAGCGCAGGTTGCGGTACAGGATGGACAGGTTGTCTTTGGTCTCGTCCAGTGTGTTTTGTGCTTCTTGCAGGGCAAGGCGTTTCTCCACCACTGCTGCGGCGCGTTTGCCGCTGGAGAAGATGGGGACTTTCAGGGTCACTTGCAGCAGGTTGGGAGGGGTCATGCGCATACCGCCTTCTTGGAAGTAGTGCTGGTAGGTGTATTGGTATGCGAGGCTCAGGGTCGGGCCGTATGCCCAGGCTGCCATGTCCACGTTCTTGTGGGCCAGTTCGACGTTTTTCTCCAGCAGCCGGTAGTCGTGGTTGTTGTCCGGTTGGAATGGGGAGAGCAGGGTGGCAAGAACCTCGTCCGCATTGAGAATCTGGTCAAGCGTGCTGGTGAGGTGCAGTTGAGTTTCCGCGTTGATGTCGAGCAGAACGGCCAGGGTGTTGTAGGCCATTTGCAGATTGCGCTCGTTGGCGGAAAGGTTGTTCCGCAGTTGGTTGGCACGCACGTGCAGTTGGTCTGCTTGTGTTTGTTCCACGGCGCCGACATCTGCCATCGTCTGGGTTTGGGAGGCGAGTTTCTGCACGTTCTTCAGGCTGCTGTCCATCAGTTGTACGATGTCTTCGAGAACGAGGGCGCTCATATATGTCTTCGTGACACTGGCGCGCAGTTCGTCCTCCGTCTTCTCGCGGTTGATGTCTTGCATCTCAATGGCTATGTCGTTCAGTAGCACGCCGATGACGCCTTGTCCGTTCACTCCTACGCCTGCCGTCAGGTTGAAGGCTGCCACGTTGGGCATGGTGATTTTCACCTCGCTCCCCATCATCGACATTGTGGCGCTGTAGCCGAGATAGTCGGTGTAGGTTCCCGATGCGTCTAATGACGGCAGCATGGAGGCTATCGTCTGCCAGCGTTGCGCGCGCGCTTCCTTTATGGCAAGGGAGGCGTTCTGCAGCGAGCGGTTCTGCCGGATGGCGTACTGTTGCGCTTCGGCAAGGGAGAGTGACAGGGTGGAGTTGTATTGTGGCTGCAAGGCCTCTTGCAGTCGTTGCTCTATATTGTCTGGGGAGGTTGTTGGTGTCTGTTGTGCGGATATCGTTTGCGGGCCGAGCAGGCAAACGAAGAGCGCGCCAATCATCATCTGTTTGTGTTTCATCATGTTGTTTCTATTGATTCTGTTCCCGTGCCGGAAAAATGCGTGCGTGTGGCACGGACTCCATAGCATTATAGCAAAATTCGTGCCAAACGATGCCTTTTATTGCAGCATTTTGACATCCAGATGCGGATAGGCGAACGAATAACCGCGCTTGGGCAGTTCAGTGTAGAATGTCCGGTTCATGTTGAAATACACGTCCCAGTAGTCTGTGGCACGCACCCACGCGCGCACAACGAAGGTGATGTCGTTGGCGTTCAGCGAGCTCAGTGCCACAAACGGCGCGGGGATGGTCTCCATCTTGTAGCCGATGGCGGAAAGTTGGAACTTGGATGAGTCGAACTCCTTGTACAGTTCGTCCGTGTTCGTGTCCGCCTGCAGCACGCGCTTGTCGGCGGCAAGCAGTTCCAGAATGGCCTGTCTGCAGCCCTCGGCATCGCTGCCGTAGGCGACGCTCACGCTCCAGTCCACGCGGCGCAGCGGGCGGGCGGAGTAGTTGTCTATCGTGCCGTTCGACAGCGCGCCGTTGGGCAGGATAATCACGCGGTTGTCCGTCGTCAGTATCTTAGTGGCGGTGATGTTCACTTCCATCACCGTGCCGCTTATTCCCTGTGCGTTGATGAAGTCGCCTGCCTTGAACGGTTTGAAGACCAGCAGCATGATGCCTCCGGCGAAGTTCTGCACCGTGCCCGACAGTGCCATGCCTATCGCCATGCCGCCTGCCGCTAACAGCGCGGCTAACGAGGTCGTGTCCACGCCCAGCGTGCTCACCGTGATGATAATCAGCAGAACGGTCAGCGAGATGGTCACTGCCGAGGTGGTGAACGAGGCTATCGTGCGCTCTGTGTTCTTCCGTGTGAACGAGCGCTGCAGCATCTTCTTGACCCGTCCGATGAGCCAGCTGCCTATCAGGTAGATAAGGAGTGCGGCAAGCACTTTCAGCCCGAAGGCGGTCATACTCTGGACGGCGGTGCGCCAGAACGTCTCGGGGTCGGTCTGCATCTGGGTGATTATTGTATGTGTTGCCTCTCTCAGCGAGTCGGGAGGAAGGACTTTCGGCTGTGCCAGATCGATTTGTAGTAACATAACGGTATGTGTTTTTTAATAGATTTCAACTATATGGCGTTTCATCCTGCGCGTCATCTCGTGGCTTCTGAGGGCTTGCACGCCTTTTGTCTTGGTGCGGACGGCGCGTTGTGTGGCGCGGACGGAAATGGGTATTTCCATGTTCATCTTCTTGCTGCTGGTCAGTGTCCCGTCCACCTGCAGGTTCTTCTCCAGCGGGTACAGGTGCCCGTCAATGCGCTGGTAGATGCAGTTCAGTTGTATCACTGCGTGCATCTTCTTCAGGCGGAACTTCGCTATCTTCTCCTCGCCCATGTTCAGCAGGTTGAGCAGTTGCAGTTGCTCGCCTCTCAGTTTCACCCCGAAAGGTATGTTTATCCACATCTCCAGATGCTGGCTGTATCGCCGGATGGAAAGCGTCTCGCTGTCCACTATGAAGTGTTTGGTCAGTTCGGTCTTGAAGATGCCGAGGTAGTTCTTCATCTCCGTATGGGTCAGCACCGTCTCTCCGTCGTTCTCTCTCCTTACTTCCCATCGGCGCAGTTCGCGGGTCGCCTGTTGCAGGTCGTAGCGCGCGTTGCCTACTTTCCATAAGGCGCGGTGGACTGTGACGCCCGAATCGACGGCTGCGGCGAAGCGGAGCGTGTTCTTGTCCAGTTTGTTGTGAGCCCATATCGTGTCAGCCAGTTGGCGGATGCTCGGGTCAAAGTACCGCTTGCAGAACTGCCCTTGCAGTTGCACGCTGTCGCTTCCGTCGCGTGACCGTTCCGGCAGCGTCACGATGCGCGCTATCATCTGTTCCATGCCCCATGCCTCGCCCTGCGAGTCCATCTTCACGTCGCTCACCACGCGGCTCTCAAACGGCTCCTTGCTGAAGTCCTCCTCCATCTGCAGATACACCTGGTGCAGCAGGTTGGCCATCTGTTTGCGCTTGTTCTTGTGCTTGGTCTTCTTGGCGGAAACCACCGTCTCTTCCAGCGCGATGGGCTGTTCCCGCAGCACAATCAATGCGGTGTCCGAAGCCAGTGTGGCCAATGGCACCACCTGCTTCGCGTATCCGATGTAGGAGATGACCACTTCCGACTCGGGGGGCAGGTCGCATTTGAAGGTGAACAGCCCGTTCTCGTTTGTTGCCGTTCCGACCTCAGGTTTGGCTGCCGGATAGACGGTGGCGAATGAGATGGGGCGGCCCTCCGTGTCCGCAACCCGTCCGCGATAGGCTCTTTCTTTTGTGGGTGTGTCTTCGTCACCCGTCAGTCCGTGTCCCGTTGCGGATTGACCCGTCATTTTGTATTCGTTTGTTGTCCGTATGGGTCGTCCCGCCATGACAAGGCAGGGTAGGGTCATAAGTAGAAGAACCGTCACGAGGATGCCGCCGGACGGAAACAGGTATTTGTATGGATGTGAAAGGAATGTCATAATCAATGGTACGCAGGCATCCTGCCTGCGGTTATGTCTTTTGGTTTTCTTTTGTCATCAATTGCCGTCAATGTTTCATCAATCTCATTTTGGTACGCAGGCATCCTGCCTGCGGTGTACGGCTTTGCACTCCCCGCCCTGCGATGGGGACCCGAAGAACCTGTTCGCATGGGTGTTTTTTGTGGGGTGGTGGGCGGTGTATATGCCACCTTTTAGTGTCATTATATTTCCGGCGGTCTTCGTTTTGGGCGGCAAAAGTAAGAATATTCTGCGAATAACTGAAATTTCCCGCTGCTCTGCGTATAAAATTCGGCTAAATCCTTTTCATCCGGCCTGCGGCTGAGCGACATGTTTTGCAGCGTCCGGACTGCAACATGTCTCGTATATGCTACGATAGATACACGATAGATATACGATAGATACACGTTAGATAAACGATAGATATACGATAGATACACGTTAGATACACGATAGATATACGTTAGATATACGTTAGATAAACGAAAGATTAAGCGCTTCAAACCGAAGTTTTCACGTAAACACGCCGTATGCTGATGGGGATGTGCGGTCACTGGCACCCTGTTTGGATAATCGCGAGACGCTGCTGGCTGGGAAGAATAACACTGCAATATCGCCCAAGAAAATACAGAATTTATGAAAAAATGAAGATTTCGGAGAAGACTGTTTGATTATTCAAAAAAAACAGTGTAATTTTGCCGCGATATTGTGTATTGTGTCTGTCGCTGTGCGATTCTGCGGGAATCCGCGACGGCCATACATGGAACCCGGTTCCGTCTGTACGCTTTGCGGTATGGATGGGCTTGAGGGGTATAAACGGTAAATACTTAATTGATAAAAATATGAAAAACATCAACTTTAGTCAAAAACAAATGCATGACGGAGGCGGGGTGTCCATGGTATCCCGCTGTGTCCGTATAGTGAAATCCCTGTCCCGTACGGTGGCGGTTCTCACTCTTCTCCTCACCCTCGGCGTGGGGCAGATGTGGGCAGCTAATGAATACAACAAGAGGTATTTGTATGTCAATTCCAGCAACTGTTCGTGGTGGACGGACGCATCTGCACAACCGGCGTTGAATGCATATTTTAATACTGATTGCAGTAATGATTGGGCAGCATTCCAAGAAGAAGCGAGTGGTGCACTGACCAGCACCAGTTGGTACTTTGACTTGTCTGGTATGCATAGTTCTTACCTTTATTTCAGGGGTTTCAAGATTGAACGTCACCCAAAGAACACAGGCAATTACTGGAACACGGTCACCGCAGGTGCAGAAAATAACGGAACACATAACTGCCTTTGGATTAATAGCGACGGTGGTGGCATGTCATGGGGAAACTATGCAGTTCCTATTTCCAGCATTACCCTGTCGGCAACGAGTGGCTATCTGAGCGGCTCGGGAACAAGCGGAAGCCCGTATTTGGTTCCTGTAGGTACAAATATATCATTATCCGCTTCGCCTACTTGCACGCCGGCTGATGGAACAATGAGTTTCTGCGCTAACTTTGGCACAAGCCCGGCTGCCTCTCCCACCACCGTAACAAGCACGGGTTCATATTCAGTCAGTTCTACTTCCAAAGTCGAGGTGAAATGTAAAGGTCGTAACAAATATGGTGATGTGTATTCAGCCGATGTAACGAGTAATTCAATATATGTTCAAGGCGTTGTGCCTTCGGTAGGTGTGTCGTCAGCTTCAAGTGTTACCACCACTACTGCTACATTGAACGCCAGTGTTACGGTAAACGGCGCAACCACAACTGCCTATGGTTTCAAATACGGAACGACTAACAACGTTGCCACGTTGCAAGCTTCCGGAACAGATGCTTCCACATCGGGAGCATTGGCAGCTAACGCTACTTCATTCTCAAGGGACATAACCAGTTTGTCTCCCAGTACAACTTACTATTATATTTCGTATGTAACGACTGCATCAGGCACATACTATAGTGCGAGCACACAGAGTTTCACTACAGCTACCCCTGCAGAGCCTACTCATAATGTAACGGTTTATTACAAGTACAATTCTTCGGACATACAAAGTTCGGCAACCGAAAGTGCTGTAGGTGAATCAACCCCACGTGGTGTAACTGCGCCTTCGATTACCGGTTATACGTTCAGTTATTGGTCGTTGGGTAATGGCTTGACAAATGAATCAGGTAGTACTACTGCAAATCCTATCAGCATTACCACCAAAGCCTCGGGTACTTATACTTTGACAGCCAACTACACCATCAACTCCTACACGGTGACGTTCAATGCGATGAGTGGCTCGGGTTCGATGAGCAATGAGAGCTTCAATTACAACCAGACCAATGCTCTAACCACTAATGCATACACCCGCTCGGGCTATGTATTCAAAGGTTGGGCAACATCTTCTGCCAACGCAACAGCAGGTACGGTCGCTTATGCGGATGGTGCAAACTACACGATGGGAAGTGCAAATGTAACGCTGTATGCTGTATGGTATAAGAAAGCCTATTTTGTGAATGTTCCTAAATGGACAGCAGCGAATGTCAAAGCGCACGTATATACAGGCGGAGACAGTTGGCAAACATGGAATGGTACAGAAGAAAAGATGACCTCGACAGGTACGACGGTATTCGGCTATACCATCTATTCGTATGAATTCCCGGATACCTATACAACCGTCATATTCCATAATAACGGTGCTAATCAAACGGATGCATGGACTTGGTCTTCTTCCACTCCGTATTACTATCACGGTGCTGGTACGCAATATGCTTCGGTTGATGCTATCCGTCAGGCATGGAAAGTGTATGGTTCATGGAATATGACTGGCGAAGATTGGAACAGCAACGACTTTAGTTCGTATAGTGCAAATACTGCTACTTACACTGTTTCTTTGGTTGCCAGCACTACGTATAACTTCAAATACGTCTTTGCAGGCACAAATACCTGGTATGGCTCAAATGGTGGTTCAATGTCCGATGGTGACACTTGGACATTGAATGGAAGCAGTGATGTGTCTTTCACTACCACTATTGCCGGAACATATACATTCACGATTGATTATTCTGGCATGAACAGTAATAGTGCGCCGTCGTGTACCGTAGATTTCCCTGTTTCGTATACGCTGACATACGATATTGGTACGGTACCCGGTAATGACGGTAGTATTTCCTGCGCAACAGCCAGCGGTTCGTATGTACCGAGTGGCAACACCGTTACGCTCACCGGTCCTGCTGCCAAGACGGGCTATACCTGGAAAGGATGGTTCACCAATGCCGCTGGTACGACAGGACAAATAGCTGATGTAAGCCGTGCTATTACGGTAACCATGAATGCCGACAAGACTTTGTATGCATGCTATACAGAGAATACCTATAGCACAAACGTAGCGGTTACTCCGGCTGCAACAGGTTCGATTACTTCTCCTACTCCTTCGGAAGGGAAAATCAATGTTTCACACCACACCGGAACATCTGTTACTGCTTCTGCTAACACCAATTATGTATTTGACCACTGGTCTGTGGCTGATGGTGGTTTGACAGTATCTTCTACAACAAGTAACCCTGCAACTTTCAAGGCTACAGGCACAGGCGGCACTATCACTGCAAACTTCGCCGACCAATGGGCTTTGACTGGCATCGGAGGCGATTGGGATACGTACTACGGACTGCCTTACAAGTCGGCAAATGTATATGAAGGTTCGGTAACATTGACTGCTGACAACCATACCTTCAAAGTAGTGGACCGTAAAACTTCAACTTACTATACAGAAGCAAGCAAGACCATTACTCGTGCTGCCAATACTGCCAATGCGGCAACAACAGGTGGAACGGGTAACGAAATGACCATCACGGCAGACAAAGCGGGTACTTATACATTCAATTACAACACCTCAACGCACGTTTTGACCGTGACTTATCCCGCCGACCCGACTTATACGGTAACGGTGACGGCAGGCGCGCATGGTACGATTACTACCCCCACGGCACCGGCAACAACCGTATCTGCCGGAGAGTTCACTCCCGCCGCTATTGCGGCAGCGGTTGCCGATTATGGGTATTATTTCAGCCGTTGGACTGTGGAAAGCGGTAGTGCCACTTTCGGGGATGAAACAAGCGCAAGTACCACTGTCAATGCCACTTCAAACGCAACCATCAAGGCGAACTTTGTTTCTCACTGGACTGTTGCCGGAGGAGATAGTGAAAATAATGCAAACGGGGCGGATGCAATGGGTAACTGGAATGAGACGACGAACGGAATAGATAACTTCACGGAAGTGTCATCTGGCGTTTGGGTGGGTTATGCAGACATTGACCTGCCTGCCAATACCACGTTCTATTTCAAAATTCGCGACCTCTTCAACACCAATTGGTATGGGAATACAGGAGAGATGACAATTGGCAATCACACCAACTGGACGATGGCAACAGATTTAGGCAACTGCCGAATCACCACTGCCGGTGCGGGTACATATCGGTTCACTTGGAATGAGACCAACAAGCAACTGACTGTTACTTATCCTACATCCTATACCGTAACCTACGGCAAAACGGTGGATAACGGACAGGACATAGGCGGTGTCACCGCAACGGGTGATGACGGCGATGCACTGACCTCCGGCAAGTACGTCGCCAAGGGGACAGCCACCTTCACCGCTGCCGCAGCAGCCAACTACCATTTTGTGGATTGGCGCACATCCGGCACTTACGGCGAAGGCACGCAGCTCTCCACCGACAACCCCTACACGATGACCTCCATTGCCGCGAACAAGACCGTTTATGCTCACTATGCCGAGAACATGACCGATGTCACCCTCGCGCATACGGGCAACGGACACATTGAGATAGGCGGCGCGACTGTCACCAGCACCACCGCAGGTACGGTGACGACACGCACTATCACTGCCGTGCCTGACGCAGGCTGGTACTTCGCCGGTTGGACTGTTTCTGATGGCGCGGATTGCAATGTGGCAAGCACCGACGGAAGAAATGACAATGAACCTTCATCCACCACACTTAGCGGTTTGGGTACCGGCACAACGGGTACGGTGACAGCCAACTTCGTGGAGAACGACAAGGTTTATTTCCGCAACTGGAACGATGATGCCGACGCGCCGTTGTGGGAGAATGTGTATGTTTATTTCAACATATCGTTTGAAGACGATTGTGCGAAGTCCTCAACCAACAGCAGTTATATCGTGCAGATGACGCAGATTGGCGAGAGCAATGTCTATTGGGCATACGTGCCGCGCACCGTCTATAATGTGGCGAATATTGCGTTCAGCAATCATGAGTTTGGCACCAATTACAAGTTCTATCAGTACGAGGCTGTCAAGAGGGGCGACTACAACCGTTCTTTGAGTATGTTCGTACCCCGCCATTCCGACACCGAGGAGCAGAACTCAACCAAGTACTACAAGGGCTATTGGAAGCATTACGGTCTGAAAGCCGGTTCGGATGCAGGATACCGTATTGAGCGCTATAACGGCAGTACGTATGAGCAGCCTTCCGATAATGGAGGTGACCGTGTCAAGTTCCTCGTGGTGAATGACAACACCATTGAATACCAGTTGCGTGTGGATAATCAGGAGGAAGGGCATAACAATTATATGATATACAGTGAAGCCGGAATCCATTACATCACATTCGACGGCAGTCCCGTCGTGACAGGTTATACCGTTACCACCGCCAGCCACTCGGACATCGGTCTGACAGAATACACTTTGGGCTCGCCTCGCTTCTATATCACGCCTACCTCCGAGGGTGTCTATAAACTGGTCATCGACATGTCACATGATATGATGCGTCTCAGCGTCATCTATCCGGTGGCGGTGGGCGACTATATGCTGGTACACAACTACAACGATGGAAGCGCGAAAATATCCCGTTCGGATATTATCAAGCCTGACGAGGTGTCAAGCAGGTTGTATTCGATGTATATCGACAACATAACCGCTCATACGAAATCGTTGAAGTTTAAGAAATGCACGGCTCTTACTGAAGGTGTTCCCGTTTGGAGTGCCGGCAACGCTGTCAGCATGTCAGGCTTCAAGGCCGACACGGCGGGAGTCTTCCAGTTCAATGTCGCCATTGCTGCGGACAACGCCACTTTGAGTGATATTGCGACATACCACGGCAACTACTACATCAAGACCGACTGTGCCGACGGCGGATGGACTGCCTACAAGAGCAATATCTTGGAGCACAACTCTTCCACGTTCAGCACGTCTGACTCCAAGACGTATGACTACTATTTCTGCAGATGGGTGGAGAGTGATATGTATGATGGCGATAACAATACGAACTTCAATGTCAAGTGCGTCGTTGCCAATGACTACAATAATGCGTTAAGTGACACATTGACCGGAGACGCCATTATCGGTGTGAATAATGATGTGTTGCCGTATAATGCGAATGTGCGCTTCTCGTACAATAGTGTTACCAATGAACTCCGGCGGGCATATATCAATGGTGCGACTGACTGGCAGGAGAGTTTCCTGCGTATTTCCGCAGGTGATGCGAGCCAGATTCGGAGCAAATATACACATACGGCATACTCGGGCAACGACACTACGCTCACGGATAAGAACAACTGGATTTACCAGTTGGATTTGGAGGCTCACACCAATGCCCGTGTGAAACTGACAGCCAACTATCGTTTCCACGATACTGACCACGAACAGTATTTCAAGGGTAATTCTGGTGATTATACCGATGCGAATACTGAACAGATTATCCAGGGTACAAGTGCAGACACATGGTTCCCATTGCGCGTTGTCTATGACTTCAAGATAGACAAACTCATCGCAGGTTACCTGCCGGGCAATACCAACGTGACATCCTCTGAAGCCATCTACAGCGATGTGCTTATCATCCGCAACGGTCAAGGGGATGGCACCCAACTGACTTTTGGCACTGGTAAGGAACTTTCCAATGTCAAGACTGTCTATGGCGTGATGGAATTCAACAAGTCCGATATTCAGAACGCAGGTCTCTCGCGCTATGCACGCAACACATATTGGGTAAGCTTCCCGTTTGACGTGCGTCTGGATCAGGTTACTGGCTTTGGCGACTACGGCAAGGAGTGGATCATCCAGTACTATGACGGCGCGACCCGTGCTGAAAAAGGTGCATGGAAAGACTCGCCCAACTTCTGGACGTATGTCATGCCGTCCGAGCGTAATGCCGGCTTCGTGATGAAGGCCAACGAGGGATACCTTGTCTCGCTCAGTCTGAACAATATGACTCCGAATGATTTCTGGAAGAACGGCGTGACCACTGTCTCGCTTTACTTCCCGAGCAAAGACCCCGTCGGAACCATCAACGGTACATTGCCGTCTGCTGCCAGTTACGTGGTACCTGAGCACCCTTGCACCATAGAGCGCGACGGACGCTATTTCAAGGATGCCAACTGGAACATCATCGGTGTGCCGTCCTACGCCAACCTCACGCGCGGTGTTCAGGAAGAGGTGACCATAAACGGAAACAGTGTGTCTTTCCTCTATAGGCACAATACAGGTAACAACCACATGGAAGTGCAGAGCTTGTCCGGCAGTTTCACCTTCGGTGTGATGAAGTCATATATGGTGCAGTATGCGGGTACCATCAACTGGACCAGTACCATCCCGTCAGAGGTGGCAGCCCGCCGTGCGCCGGAATCGGACAACAAGACGCTTGACCTGCAGATATTGGACGGCGAAGGACAGTTGATTGACCGCGCTTTCGTTCGCTTCAGCGACGAGAGTACCGACGGACTGGACTTGAACAAGGATCTCTACAAGTTCTTCAACGAGGGCGGCAATGTATATACGCTCTGTAGCGATGTCGAGCTGGCAGCGCAGATTCTCCCGCTCGGCGAAGGGACACTTTCCATTCCCGTGGGTGTCAAAGCTGACGGCAATGCCACTGTTGAGTTCGCTATGCCCGAAGGAACGGAGGGTATGGAGGTATATCTCTACGACAAGCAGGACGGAACCTATACCAATCTGCTCACCTCTACCCGCACTGTCAACTTGACCGAGGGCAAGACCAACGACCGGTTCATCCTCATGGTGAAGGAGGCGAAGATGCCTACCGCCGTCATCAGCACGGAGCAGGATGCGGAGAATACCGTCAAGTACCTCCGGAACGGACACCTCTTCATTAAGCGTGGCGGTCGCCTCTACAATGCGGAGGGCAAATTCGTGAACAATGTCAAATAATCTAATCCGATGAAAGATATGAAGAATCATTTTTGGAACATATTCGTTGCGGTGCTGCTGTTGGCGGCACCCGCAGTGGCGCAGGATTTCCGCTCCACTTCCGCAATGACGGGTTCGGGCAGTGCTTATTCTCCGCAGGTTGCGCCGGTGGGAAGCGTGCAGCCCATGCCGGTTCAGTCCTCTGTAGGCAGCGGTTTGTCATCGCCCTCCTCGCGCCGCCGTGTGGAGGACGAAGGCATATCGGGCGACTTTGACAAACCTGAGGATCCGAATGTGTCCGACCAGTACCCCCTCGGTGACGGATGGATTCTGCTCGCTTTTGCTGCTGTTTCTGCAGGAATTGTTTTTCTCAGACAACGCAAATCTGCTAAGGCAGAGTGAGCAAAGGTGCGAAGATAACGCTTTGGGTTGTCGTCTCGCTGACAGCCCTTGTAATAGGTCTGGTAACTCTTGGCTTGAAGTCTCTTTCTGAGCCGGGAGTTATCAACGCTTTGTTGGCGCGCTATGTGCCTCGGTATGCGCATGCGGAAGTGACCGTCTGCGATGTGGATGTGACGTTGTTGTCCTCCTATCCGGATGCGCGTGTGGAACTGGTCGGCGTGCGGGTCGCGACACCCGCTCTGGATACGGTCGGAGAACATGTGTTGGTATATGACACGTTGTTGGTGTTGGACACTCTGCGACTGAATGTATGCCTGCCTCCGCTTTTGCGTCGGGAGGTGTGTGTGTAGGAGTTGATTCTGTCTCGTCCCCGGTTGCACATTGCCGTGATGAAGTGAAAGTACAACTTTGATATTCTCGTCC
>JAGCWE010000089.1 GCA_017962005.1 Paludibacteraceae bacterium
GCGAAAGATTACGTTTATTTTGCTTGTAGTGGCGATGTTCGCTGCCTGCACCAACAGTCCTGCTCCGCAGAACAAGTCATTCATGGAATTGGCACGTCAGCGTTATGCGGTGCGCGAGTATGCACAAACCCCTATCGAACAGGCCAAACTGGATTCGATTCTCGAAGCCGGACGCTTGGCGCCTACTGCCCGAAACGTGCAACTGCAACATATCTATGTGCTACAGAGTGCTGAAGCCATCGCTAAAATTAACGAGCTCACCCGCTGTGCGTACGGTGCGCCGGTGGTGTTCCTCGTATGCTATGACACCGATTCCGTTTGGACAAGAAACGGTTCCAACTCCGGCGATATGGACTGCTCCATCGTCGGTACACACATGATGATGGAGGCTACTGAACTGGGGCTGGGCACATGCTGGGTCAAATACTTTGACCCTGAAGAAGTGGCAGCGGCTTTTGAGTTACCGGCAAACCACAAGCCATCCTTCCTGCTGCCATGCGGCTATGCGGCAGAGACATCCAAACCGAGTGACAAGCATTTCTCCCGCAAACCGCTTAGCGAGACCGTAATATACAAGTAACGCATACTTAAATACCATGGCACAGAACAAGGGAGCAATCGTGCGCTACCGCGCAATAGACAAGTGCTTACGCTCCAGGCACGGACGTTACGGATGGGAAGAACTCGCGCAGGCGTGTTCGGACGCGCTCTATGACGCGTTTTCCGAGAAGATGACGGTCAGCCGCCGTCAGATATTCCTCGACCTCAACCATATGGAGAGCAATGCCGGCTATCGTGCTATCATCAAGCGCGCGCGGGACGGCAAGCGCACCTACTACAGCTACGAGGACCCGGATTTCTCCATCGAGAAGACACCTATCTCGCCGGAAGAGATGGACCGGCTGAAGGAGACGATTCTCATGCTCAACCGCTTCAAAGGGATGCCGCATTTCGAATGGATGGAGGAACTGCTGAGCAAGCTGGAAGACAAATTCCGTCTGAAGAGCAGCGAGGACTCGGTTATCGGTTTTGAGCAGAACCTCGACCTCAAAGGCCTGGAGAACATCACGCCGCTATTTGAAGCAATCGTGAACAAGCAGGTTCTCAATATTCGCTATAAGTCCTTCAAGAAGAACAAGCCCGTTACGTGCGAAGTTCATCCGTATTACCTGAAGCAATACAACAACCGTTGGTTCCTATTCGGATGGAATACCGAGTTCGGAGCAATCACCAACTTCGCCCTTGACCGCATTGAAGCGGTATCGCCTATGTTAGGGGAATACAGACCGAAACCGGAGAATCTTGATTTCGGCGAGTATTTCGATGATGTGGTCGGCGTTACCATCCCGCAGGGTAAGAAGATTGAGCATATCGTCATGCGCGTTGCGCCCGACCGCTATCCCTATATCAAGAACAAGCCGCTTCACCCCTCGCAGCATAACTATGACAAGGAGTACCGCATCAGCATTGATGTCATTCCGAACAACGAACTCATCGCGCTCCTTCTCTCGTTCGGTAGCCAGTTAGAGGTGCTCGAACCACAGTCGGTGCGCGAAATGATGCGCGAGCATGTGAAAACCCTCAATAAATTCTACAAATAACCGGTATATTCGCCCCGAAAAAATTACAGTTGCTGACCTGTGACCGTGTAGGTGTGCCCGTCGCGCATGATAATCAGCTGTCCGTTGCGGAGGAGCTTGCGGGTTACGGGTGAGGGGTCGGCGGTTACGGGATCAAGAGCCTGCGGCGTGGAAAGGATCCCGTCCAGGATGGTGCGGACGGCATCGCATTGCTCCTTGTCGGTATCCGATGAGAACGCGACAAGGTGGTTCTGCGCCGGAAGGATGAACTTGCGCACATTCGTGCCGTTGATATACTGGTCTTTCACCGCTGCGCATCGAATATATGGTAGAGGCTATTGCACCGTACGATGACATCGACAAAGCCAAGTATCCGCTCAACATGTCCGTCTGCGGACAAGTTTTAATCACCAATCACCAATCACCAATGTCATCGATTTCGATGACCGTGATATCGTCTTCGCGCTCTACCGCAATGAGTGCATCGGTACGGCTACGGTGGATGTGGATGAACTGAGCAACTCGTCCAAACTCTTCATGACCGTCTATGGTAACGAGACGATGAAGAACAAACAGGTGAACTTCGTTCTCTGGCAGGCTTCAACCGGCAAGACATTCAACCTTAGCACATCGCTCAACGGTCAACCGCTGACCATCAAGTTTGCGGAAGGAGCCATCTACGGATGTGGCAATAGCGACCCTGTTCTGTTTGTTACGAATGGTTCAGAAGTACAGAACATTGTGCTCAACCCGGGTTGGAACTGGACATCGTTCAATATCGACGTTCAACAAAATGCAACCGGTGTGATTAACAACGTTATGACAGCAGCAGAACCATGGAGCGAAGGAGACCTCATGAAGAATCCTTATACCCGCAATTTCTGCGTCTATAGCGACTCGCTTGGGTGCTTCACCGGTTCTCTCTACCATTTCTACTATATCTGGATGCACATGATCTATTCTAAGAATGGTAATACCATGCGCGTCTATGGTAATACGCTGCCGGAGGATTCGATGCATATCACGCTCAAAGGTGACGGTGCTTGGAACGCCTTCCCGTGCCTATTGAAAGAAGCGACCTCCGTAACGGAAGCTTTGGCCGACTATTACAACTACGCAACGCCGGGCGACCTGCTCAAAGCGCATGACCGCTTCGCCGTCTTCTCGTCCGACAAGCGATGGGAAGGTGACCTCAAGGCTATCCATCCGGGAGAAGGATACCTCTTCCGCCGTATGGGACAAGGCGCAGTCACCGTCAACTTCTTCAATAAGCAGCAGAGTAATGCGCCGAAGAAAATCAATCACCAGTCACCAGTGACCAATGACCATTGGCGAAGCCATTCTGCTACCAACATGACCATGATTGCGAAAGTTGAGGGGGTACCGGTTACCGGTTACGGGTTACGGGCTTATATAGGCGACGAACTCGTTGGCGTAGCAACACCAATCACCAATCACCAATCACCAATGACACCCGTAGCGTATTCTTTGGCGGTGATGCCGGTCGCGTGCTTGAAGTACCTATAGAAAGAGGTGGGGTCGGTGAACCCGAGTTGGTAGGCGGTCTGTTTGAGGGGTTGGTCCGGGTGTGCCTCAATCATCCTTTTCGCCAAGGTAATGATATACTGCTCAATCCACTCCGCTGGGGAGATGCCTCCTGAGGCTTTGCGGATGACCCGAGTGAAATGATACGGATGAAGGTTCAGTTTCTCTGCATAGAATTGCACCTCGCGTGACTCGCGGAAGTGCGCCACCACCAGATCACAGAACCGGTTGAGCAGTTCCGCATGGGAGGAGTCCGCTTGGTCCTTGTCATGCTCACGGCGGTAATAGTTGAGAAATTCGTATGCGACTGTCAATTGCGTCAGCAGTATCTGACGGCGGTGCGGCACTTCATTCTCGCTGTGTCGGGCGATGACTTCCAGTATTTCAAATATTTTCATCAGTCTCTCCGCCTGCTCGTCCGCCAGGATGTACCCTGGCTTGGAGTGGAACTTCTGGATATCATGGCTGAAGGCGAGACACAGCATCTCACTGAACATCTCCGGCGTAATGACTAGACGCGAGAAGACCAGGTCTTCTGAACGGTCTATGAAACGGATGATGTGCCCCGGCATGACGAGCACGACCATGTTCCGGCTAAGCGTCGTTTCCCGCATGTCGTATAAGACGCGCGTGCTACCCTGATGAGTCAGCAGCAGATAGCAGTTGGGCAGAATAAGGTCCTTCCCGCACATTGACATAGGGAAAGCCGGTTCATAGCTGTCCACCATAATGCCGGTTTGCTCCACTTGTTTGAGCTTGGGGGTGAGGTATGAATACGGTTGGGACATCTTTTGATTTACGATTTGTGATGTATGATTTTCGATTTTGACTGCAAAATTACTGCTTTTTTTTGAATAAAACAAGGAAAAGTTTGTTTTTGTCATAAAATTTTTGAAAATTGTTTGCGTATATATGCAAAAAAAGCAGTAATTTTGCACCGATTTTTGAAACGGCACTACTTACTCACTTATTTTTTTTCGGACAAAACACATCAAACAAACATAGATGAATCTATAAAAATCGCATCTTCAGGGTGCGATTTTTTTGCATATGTCAAAAAAAAGTCGTACCTTTGCACCAAATTTGCGTGCAGAAGGAAGGCACGGCCAACCAAAAGATACCATCCGGCATATGAAACAACACATTTTGATAGCGGCTTTTCTGTTTTGTCCGCTCATGGCAAGAGCGGTCTCGTTCCTCAACCCGATTCTACCGTACGACTATTCTGACCCGGACGTTATCCGCGTCGGAGAAACCTATCTGATGACCTCTTCGTCCTTCAGCAATGTGCCGGGATTACAGATATTGGCATCGAAAGACCTGGTGCATTGGGAGATAGTTGATGCGGCAATCCGCTATCGTCTGCCCGGATATCAGGACGGCGACAGGGTGCTCGGAAATTTTGTGTGGGCGCCTTCTATCCGCGAACATGACGGCCGGCTGTATATCTTCTATGGCGATCCGGACAGGGGAATATACTGCATCCGTAGTGCGCCTTTCACTTCTCAGCTTTCATCTTTCACTTTCCCGCTTCAGTGGGAAGAACCGGTGTTGGTGATGGAAGGCAAAGGACTGATAGACCCGTGTCCGTTGTGGGACGAGGACGGCCGTGTCTGGCTGTGTCACGCGCTGGCAGGCAGTCGTGCCGGACTCAAATCGGTGCTGCTGATGGTGGAACTGAACAGCGATGCGTTGAGCGTCAAGACACCCGGCTGTATCATCTTTGACGGTCATGCGGAACACCCGACCTGCGAAGGACCGAAACTGTACAAGCGCAACGGCTATTACTATATCATGCATCCTGCCGGAGGCGTGAAAACCGGTTGGCAGGTTGTGCAGCGCAGCAAGAATATCTACGGTCCGTATGAGTTGAAGGTGACCCTGGCGCAAGGCAAGACAGCCGTTAACGGTCCGCACCAAGGCGGATGGGTGGAGACACCGGAAGGCGAGAGCTGGTTCATTCATTTCCAGGACGTAGGAGCCGCCGGTCGTATCGTACATATGCAACCCGTTCGATGGGTGGACGACTGGCCGGAGATGGGGAGCAACGGGGAACCGGTTACGGGGTACGGATTGCCGGATAAGGGAACCAAAAATTTGAAATCAGAAATCATAAATCATAAATTTATCGACGAGTTCGATAAGAACGAGTTGAGTCTGGACTGGCAGTGGGCAGGAGGATATATCGACCCGAAATGGTATTTTTGCGATGTCGCCAACAGCCTGCTGCGGCTCTATAGTGCGCCGCGAAACGAAGAACTGATGCCGAACATGCTCCTGCAAAAGATTCCGGCGGTGGCCTTTGCCGCTACGGCCCGTGTGCGTTTTTTGCCGCATAAGGACAAGAAAATGCAGGGTGCAGAGCAAGCAGGTATGATTGTTTTCGGTCGGCAGCGTTTTACGCTGGAAGTGCCTGTAACGGACGAGTGGTGTTACCTGCGCCTCGTGATGAACGACCAACAGCAGGGGCAGTTCTATATAGGCAAAGGGTTACCGGTTACGGGCGACGGGTTACTGGATACAAACATACAATGGGAGAAAGCCGGCGAGCCGTTCCAGGCAGTGGCGGGGTATTGGACCGGCGCTCAGGTAGGCTTGTTCTGCACCCGCGACAACCGTCCGTTTAACGATGCCGGATGGCTGGATGTGGATAGGTTTGAAATAACCGTCTTGCATAAGTAAAAACTATGATTTTTTGCGTCAAATTGGTGCGGGATTTTTAATTGGAATCATGAAATCGGTATCCTCATACAACATCATAGGCGATATCCACGCGAGAACGTGCTGGAAAAACCTTGTGCGCGAAGATAGTGTCAATATTTTCGTCGGAGACTATTTCGATTCCTACGAATATATCCCGCCATCCGAACAAATGTCCAATTTCCAAGAGCTGCTTGCCTTCAAACGTCAGCATCCGGAAACGGTATTGCTATACGGGAACCATGATCTTCATTACATGATTGCTAATGAGCATTACAGTCGCTATGATGTCTTCTCGGCAAATAACTATTGGCATGCGTTTCTGGATTCGCGATCACTCTTTCACGGTGTCGCGTATCCTATTGAAGATAAGGCTCTTGTAACTCATGCCGGCGTGACCAGGGACTGGTATGAGAAATATATCGGTATCTATCACTCCGAATCGCTCGCAGAAGTGGCGCGGCGCATCAATGCGTTATGGAATACCGACAAGCAGGCTTTTGCTTTTGAAACAAATGCGACCGGATGGGAAGACCATTACGGCACTTCGCCAACTCATTCGCCCGTATGGATTCGTCCTTGGGTATTGAAGGAGCATGATTTGTTTGCCGGAACGGGCATCAAGCAAATCTTCGGGCATACCCAGACTGAAGCGGGTGTGATGTCCGACTGCAACCTTATTTGCGTTGATTGCCTCGGGACGAAGGAGAAATCATATATGATAGAAGCATAAAAAACAGCATGAATTACTCCCGCTTGTCAATAACGAATATTCCCGACTTGGCCCCTGTCTATAGTGGCGCACGGGGAAGAACGATGTCATCACGGCATCAGGCTTACGCATGGCGTGCATTAAAAGAGGCAGGCGTAACAACGATCATCGACTTGCGCGAAAAGGATTACACAGACCGTTTGCCGTCTCTTTGTCAAGAATACGGCATGCAATATTTCCACTATCCGGTGGATACATCCGCAGAGACTATTGCACACATGGTCGAACTCTTTCCTCTGTTCTGTGAACGCATAGATGCCGGAGATTTCTATATCGCGTGCGCTATGGGGCTGCACCGCACTGACATCGCCCTTTGCATATATTGGTTGTTTCATGGCGCAGACAAAGGATTGACACCACCTCGTATTCACGGTTACAGCCAGAAAGACGGTCATCGTATCGACAAAATCATGCGTGTACTCAATGCTATGTACCAGGCCTTTACCGACCGTAATGGCACAGAACCGTTGGAGCCATCTTTATTCAAAGAGCGTAAAAATGTAATCACTGAACAAACAAGGGAAGGTGAGCTGCCCCTCAAAAGTTGGACGGACTATTAAATTGATGAGGCCGCTTTTTTTAAAAAAATGAAGATTTTTTGTATGGGAATTTGCATACTTCATTTTTTTTTACTACCTTTGCGCACTATTTCAAACCCTTGTTCATTATGAAACGCAAACTTTACTTGCTCATCATTGTCTTGGGTGCCATGATTCTTGCATCCGGTAAAGCGCTCGGCAATGACTATCTTGAGAGCAATGGGATGAGGCGCCTTCCAAAATTCTTGAAAACGACCACATCGTCATCATCCGCAACGGCGAACGCTACGACGTGACCGGAAAGAAAATTGACAATTGATAATGGACGTTGGATTTTTCTCTTTTATTTGCATAATTTAGAAAACGAAAATTAAATCAAAATGCGCAATCCAATTACTCCGCAGCCAATACCGAGCGGACGAAATTCGGGAACTGCTTATGGGGCTCGGGACCTTCGAGATGTGCCCGCCAGCGGTTGTATAGCTCTATGTAACGCGGATGGGACTTGTCACGAATAATCTGCGAAGCTAAACGGCAGGCTTCCGTCCATTTGCTGCGCTGGGTCTTTTCACCCGCAGTCAGGGGATGGTACTTGTAATCCCGCTTGTTCATAACGTATATCTCCTTTGGACCCTGTCCGGCTACTTCGCCCGTGACGGGGTCCTTGATGTGTTTGATGCGGGTGACGGTCAAACGATGTTGGCGTTTGTTCTTGTTTAATGCGCCGGTGATGTCGTCCAAACCGGCTTGTGGGGTGTAATGTGCCATAATGATAAATCGTTATAATATTATTTTTTGTTGTGGCATTTTGGCACTTTGGCACTTTCTCTTTTTTCTATCCGCCAAGTTTGGCGGATCCAAAGTGCCAAAGTGCCATAGTGCCAATGTAAATAATTAACATCAATCTGTTTCTTTCAATAAATCGTTAGTGATTCTTAGTTATTCTTAGTGATACTTAGTCATTCACGGACCTATCACAGACCCATTCCCTATGCGGTAGCGGACAATTTTCGATAAACACCATGACTCACTTTCTCCAACATACCCAATTGTTGCCATTCGTCCGTCCATCTGAAGATTGTCCGTCGGGGAATGCCTTGCATCTTCGCCTCTTCAACCAGTGTCCTTGTCTCAAACTTCTCCGGCAGCAGACTCAGCAGCATCTTTCGCTGGTCTAATGCCTGAATCTTCGGTACTGCCACTTGCTCTGCTCCCTTTATCATCCGATATGCCACGGCCATATGCAGTATCAGCTTGTTCCCGATCATCTCCGCTGTCTGATAGTCCACATCCCTGCAGAAAAAAGCTTCGTCCGTTTTGCCGAATAGTATGCGGCTTCTTTCTTCTTTTTCAGGCGAATTGGATTCGCCGCCTGCTATTCTTAGTGCCGTTAAAATCATCGCTATCCGTTCAATCTGCACCGCCATCCTTAATACCACGGAGTGGAAATTATCTCCTAACATGCTCATTAGTGTCGGATAGGCGGTCTCCAAATGCCGTCCCAGCCTTGCGCGTTGCTCCGTAGTCAGACTGAACTCTATCGGACGGCTCTTATACAGTGCCTGGCATAGTTCGAACAACTGCTTCGCAGCGACATCCATCACACCGTTCGAACCGTTTGCCGGCTCTACATACTTGCTGCTGAAAGCCTGCTGGTCCTGCACGATGAGGGTCAGCAGTCGCGAGAAATAGCCGTTCTCGATACTTGGCACCAACGCGCGATATTGGCTGAACGTACCTGTGAGCAGTACGCTCAACTGTGGGCACGTGATAATTGAACGGTCATTCGCCCTGTTCCTTGTAATTGGCTCGTGCTCCGCAGCTTTACGGAGTGCCGTGTTGTAGTTCGTCACACTCGATTTCCATACATCAGTAATCACACTTCCCTCGCTCTCGTGGATGTATCCGCGACCGTTCTGTTGCTCCAACTGGCGGTAGAATCCGGGGTACGACGAGTCGCCTGCAATCACGAGAGGTGCCGCTTCGTGCACCTTGCCCACGAAGTCCAAAGCCAGATTGGCGATACCTTTTCCGCAAGCCGGAGAACCGACGATAAAGCATTGTAGATTAGGGTAGTACCGTTTGCTTGTCAGACCGTAGCGGAAATACAGCTTCGGCATACAGCTGCCTGCCGCGGTCAGAAGCGACATCAGCAGCATGTCTTTCTCCGACTCGCTCTGGGCAAGGTTCATAATCGGTTGAAGCATTGCCGGCAGATTCGCCGGCTCGATGTGTTTGGCGATGTGCAGATCCTGCTCCTCATGCACCATGGATGGTAGATTTTGAATCATAGTTAAAATAATTTAAAGTTACACAAAAATAAAAGCGGACTCTTTGAAAATCCGCTGCAAAGATACTATAAAAAACGTCGTTTTGAAAGGACGCACGTGTCACGTGACGCAAAAGTGACAAAAGTGACGCGTTTTTTTTGCTTTTTTTAGTTTATTTGATGATTTTTTATTCTTTTCCCGAGATGATTGGGTGAGACGACCCATCCGAACATGGCGGTTAGCTGTTCGCAAAGCCGCACACGCGTGTTCGAATCATAGTATGTTTTGAAATCTTTGTCGTATCGGCATCTCTCCGCGATATATTTGCAAACCTCGACATAGTTGTTCTCCGGCGGACAGGGCAGTATTTCATCCGGGAAGAGCACTTGTTTTGTCCTCATTGCGGAATCCTGTGGCGGGAACGTGGTGTCGGGGGTATTGCCCATCTTGGTGGTGATAAACTCAGTCCACTGCTTCATCCATGAGCGGAAGACATTGATGGCTTGCGGTTTAAGTTTGGCTATATCGGACTGGAGGAATTTCCAGTCTGTCTCTTGTTGGAGCGCAAAGGCTTTCAATTGGGCAAGCCGTTCCTGTGCGTCAGGCATCATGTCCGCTTCGGCCTGCAGCTGTTGCAGCAGCCAGTAGTAATAGTCGTTCATGATTTTTTCCGCATTCTCTCCCTCGAAGTAGAAGGTGGGTTCCTCTTTGGATGCTTGTTCCTGATTTTGTGTGTTGTTCAGTTCTGCTTCGAGTGAATAGACCTCTGCGGCATTTGTCCAGTCGATGCTGAGCAGTCGTTGTCTTCTGGTCTCAACGAATCCGGCGTCGTATAGCCATTGGGCGAAGGGTGCCTGCCACGGGAAGACCTCGTAGATATGTTCTTCCGCCTGTTCCTTGACCAGCCGTTGCATGTATTCCATCATCAATCCGAACGCCAAGTCAAAGAGGCGGTCATTCTTGCAAATGAGCTGGAGTACGTCAGACTCCGTGAGCTCTATATACGCATGGCTGAGTGCTTCGACTTCTGTCTTGAACAGCCCTCCGTTATCTCTCCGCACTTCCCGTTCGTATCGCTGGAAGAAGGTGTCGCGTTGTTCCGGTTCGTCCACCGCAATGCCTCTGGCGTCACCTTCTTCGGTATCCGCTAACAGCGCGCACAGCACAGCCGCTCCGAGGATGCCTCCTAAGGGTATCTCGTCCACTTGACCGGGCTTGTACCGCAGCACATGCGCCTCATACCGCAACTCCGAATCGAAAACGTAATCGTCTAATAATCGTTTCATAGCGCAAAGGTACTGCTATTTTTTGAATTATGCAAGTAAAAACCGAAAAAATCATTAAATTTTTGCATATGTCAAAAAAAAGTTGTAATTTTGCAAGCGAAAAAAGACACGGGTTTGAACTATGAAACTGACTCTTTGGAATATAGGGAAGGTACTTAATCTGTACAAGAACAAGGCAGTGGGTATCACCATTGCTTATTCGTCCGGTGTTATTATCAATCTGATAACCGAAGCGGATTCAATGTCGGAGTTGCTGACGATTTGTCTTGATTGGAATCGGCCGGCCATTCTTGTGATGTGGGTGATGGTGATCGGTAGTATTCTGATGCTCGTTTTGGCAAGCATTATTGCATCTATAAATAGAAGTCAGAGCCCTGCGGCTGTATTCCAGAAGATCATGTTGATGCACACGGCTCCGGAACTGAATGCGTTCGGACGTAATGATTTGTCATGGGGCTATAATAAGAATATCCACCGCTCCAAGGATCCGATGGGATGGCTGCCGGAAGCGTTTGCGGTGGCATCGTACGTAGATAACAGAGAGTTTGAATACCCGATAAAAAATGAATCCCTACCCGATTACACGCGCAAGGAATATGCGCTATTTTTAGAGTCCGAAAAAGCGAAGGAGTGTATCGCGAAAAGAAATAATGAAGATCGCTTTGCAGCAATGCGGATTGAACCTAATTTCAATAAGAAAGAACAAAAGGTATCGATTAGTTTGCTCAGAACCGATTGGTTGTCGTTACAATTCAGTTGGAACTATATGCGGTTGCTGGACGGTAAGAATGAACCCATTGTGA
The DNA here is from genome assembly GCA_017962005.1 of Paludibacteraceae bacterium. GTDB lineage: Bacteria > Bacteroidota > Bacteroidia > Bacteroidales > Paludibacteraceae > Colicola. The sequence goes on from JAGCWE010000089.1 coordinate 11,496, forward strand.
ACAAATCGCATCTGGGAGCTGTTCAACAAGCGATAGGAAGGGTATTTATGGACTCGGAGCAATCGAATGATTATTTGATTAACAGTTTATGCTTGCATCTAATTTTAGAAACGAGCGACGGCAAAGCCGTTTTAGCGCGCATCAGTCAGAATAAGAAAAATGATTATCCTTCTACGTGGGCAGCCACCTTAGGTGAGCAGATAGAACGTCGCGATTTTTATGACGAGAAGGAGAATCGGATGCTTCCTGATTTCGTACAGCGATGGACCAAACGTGCCTTTGAAGAAGAATTGCGGATTAGTGATAAGGATCGAGAAGAACGCGAATCCGAATTGGAGGAGTACGTTGATATGAAATCACTACGTGTGCTGAGTGTGGATTTTGAAGGGGACATCTACAATATCGCATTAACTGCTGTCGTTCGGCTGAAGATGTGTATTCAGCAGTTGGTGGAGCATAAATCTCTTTGGATAGATAGAGAAGAGGCTACGGAGTTTATTGCCGTGGATGAGAAACAGATACGGGATATATTGTTGCATTATCCAAGTAATCGTCACGCCTATCATCCGTCAAGTTATTTGCGTTTGTTGATGTTTCATCTCTACAAGACTGGTACAAACGAGTTATGCCGTGCATTTTGCGAGGATTATAAGGCACTGCGGGAGAAATAATCTACTTTGTGGAAAATTAAGCGAAAAAATCGTTAAATATTTGCATATGTCAATAAAAAGTTGTACATTTGCAGGCGATTTTGTAAAAACCTGAAAAAACCATGAGTAGAAAAGTGTATCGGATGCACAGGCGAGCCTATAACTTCTTTCAGAAATATCCTCAAAGGCCAGAAAGTAGGAGTGGTAGGATTTTTATTGATGGCGCCGTTTTAGCGGATCCTGAGACTTCCTCTGATGACGCCAAACCGATTCCGGTAGAAGAAGACAATCGTAAACCTGTTTTTATTCAAGTGCCTGCACAGCTTGAACCCAGTGAAGTTGCGATTATTTATCGCAGCGAACTTGAGTTTGTTTCCCGTTGCATCCTGGACTATCCGAACATAGAGACGGGTGGTCAGATGTTCGGTTATTGGACGGATGACGGTACTCCTGTCGTTCTTTATACGATAGGTCCGGGTCCGCGCGCCAACCATGAACGCTCGTTCTTCAATCAGGATGTGGCTTATCTGGAGTCAGTGGGAAACATGCTGATTCAGAAGTACGGTTTGCAGCATATCGGCGAGTGGCATTCCCATCATAAATTAGGTTTGGCTCATCCGAGCGGTCATGACGCCGCTTCTATGGCGCAC
>JAGCWE010000090.1 GCA_017962005.1 Paludibacteraceae bacterium
CTTGAAAATCTCCACCTTCTGCTGGGCGAACTGCGCACGTTTCATACGGCGGATTAGCTCCTCCGTCTTGCCGGAGATCATGCTTCCGCAAACCACTTCTATACTGCCCCGACGGCGCGCCGGGCCTTGCGTATCTCTCTCGTTGAACATAAATGTCAGGTTGTCTATTGATTCGTACCGGAGGCAAGCCATCATCCGTGAAGCGGGAAACTTCAGTATAGGCTTACCCTATCCGGCTGCAAATTTACGGCTTTTTATGTAAGTTCTCCAAAACAAATGTGCTTTTCGTGCGGAAAACCGGCATAGTTCACTTGCCCTTCGATTTGAGTTCGAGGTAAAGCATGGCACGGAGGAAGGCGGGGAAGAGGTGGTAACGCTTGGGAAGACGGGTGCGGGGGTCTATCGGCGCCTGCGGATCCGGGCGCTTGCCACGGATGTTCGGGAGCTGCTTCTCATAACGCGACTTGAAGGCCTTGTAAAGTTGCAAGGCTTTCTCCGGCGTGTAATAACCGGAGACACCGCCCTTGCGTTTCGTCACACGCTCCACGCCGGCTTCGGACTGGCGCACCTCCGGCGCGAGGTCAGGAGTACCGCCCGTTCCCTCTACGTTTTTGGCCTGTCCCGCCCTGATAATCTGCACGGCACGCTGACACGCCTCCTTCCAACGGTTATGATGCTTCAGTTCCTCCCCCTTCGGCGGATCCTTCTTGAAGTCGCGGGGATTGCGGACTGCGTATGCCTCCTGCTTTCCCTCAAAGATGACTCTTCCGCTGTCGTCGCGGTACTTCTTCTGGCGGCTGACAATGCCGTGCTTCTCAATCGCTCCGTGAATCTCATCGAACGGAACCTGCAGTTTCACTTCTGCCATAACGGTATGTTTTTTGAATTGTGACGGTTTTCCAACATCGTTCCTACTGTGATGTATCGGTGCGGTCTGCGGACTAACATATAAATGTCATATAAATCACATAAGAATCACATAAGGAACGTTGCTGCAATACGGCTGCAAAAGTACTGCTTTTGCGGAAAAAGACAAGAGGTTTCTACGATTTTTTTGCGTATGTCAAAAAAAAAGTACCTTTGCGCCAACATTCGTGAGTACATCATCCGGAATGGCTCAGCTAGTCTGATAGGCTTTAATCCTACCCTTTTCCTGAAGGATGGATTATTGAAGAGGCAGAACGCACTCCACGCCAAGGCACTGGGTTGCGAGGAAAGCGGATGGAGAGGGATAGCGGCGCGTGGACCGTCCCTCTTTTTTTACCAGTCGTTGTGCATTTGTCAGACGGAAGAACGGAGAGGCGAAGACTGCCGCAAGTCCTGCACACGCAACTGGAGGATCTTGCGGCCGTTGAAGGTGTTCTCCTCCAGCGTGTAGCAGGCATCCACGGGGTTGCCGTTCTGAATGTACGGCGCCCAGTCGCCCATGCCGAAGGCTATGCCCTCCATCGCTATGCGCGTGTCCGTCAGGTCCACATGCAGGTGCTTCTCCCCCTTGCCCACCCTGCGGGTGTAGCGGTTGTTGATGAGCCTGCGCGTGGCAAAGACGGGACGGGGATTATCGGGTCCGAACGGCTCAAGGCACTGGATAATACGACAGAACTGCGGGGTGATGTCCTCAAAGCATATCTCCTGCTCGATGCGGATGACCGGCTGCAACTGCTCGGGACGGATAGTCCGCGCCACGTAATCCTCCAGACGGGCCTTGAACTCCTCAAGCCTGTCCAACGGGAGCGTCACGCCTGCCGCAAAGGCATGTCCGCCGAAATGGGTCAGCAGGTCACGGCAGGTGTCGATGGCATTGTAGATATTGTACCCCGCCACGGAACGCGCAGAGCCGGAGACGAAGCCCTCGTCGGACGCGGTAAGCACGATGGTGGGGCGGTAGTAGGTCTCGATGAGGCGGCTGGCGGCTATGCCGACCACGCCCTTGTTCCATTCGGGCGAATAGACCACAGTGACGTGCCTGCCGGCATTGTCGGGGTCGGCGGCAAGCATCTCAAGCGCCTTGTCCGCCACGGCATCCTGGAAATCACGCCTTTCGCTGTTATGGTTGTCAATGTCCTGCGCTTTGGTGCGGGCTTCATTCTCGCTGTCGGTGATGAGCAGTTCGACCGCCTCCGCACCCGAATAAATCCGTCCGCTGGCATTGATGCGCGGGCCAATACGGTACTGGAGGTCGGACATCGTGATAGTCTGCGTCAGTTTCGCCACCTCCGCCAGACAGCGGATGCCGGTCAGCGGACGGGTGTTCATCTCCTTCAGTCCGAAGTGGGCGAAGAGGCGGTTCTCGTCGGTGAGGGGCATGATGTCGGAGGCAATGGACATGGCAAGCAACTGAAGCAAAGGCAGCAACTGAGCCTCGTCCCTGCCCTCGTGGCGCAACCACGCCAGCATCAGCTTGTAACCCACTCCGCAGCCGGACAGCCCCTTATACGGATAAGGGCAGTCCTTCCGCAGCATATTGAGGACGGCCACAGCATCGGGACTGGTTTCGCCCGGCGGGTGGTGGTCGCAGATGATGAAGTCGATGCCGCGCTCACGGGCGTACTCCACCTTCCCCATCTCCTTGATACCGCAGTCAAGGGCGATGATGAGGCTGCACCGGTTCTCCGCAGCGTAGTCCACGCCCTTGAAAGAGATGCCGTAGCCTTCGGTGTAACGGTCGGGGATGTAATAGAACAGGTTCTCAAGGCAAGGGCGCAGGACACGATAGACAAGCGCGACCGCCGTTGTGCCGTCCACGTCGTAGTCGCCGTAGATAAGCACCCTTTCCTGATTGCGGACGGCACGGCTGAGACGCAGGACCGCCTTGTCCATGTCGCGCATCAGCATCGGGTCGTGCTGGCGGTCGAGCGACGGACGGATATAGGCGCGTGCCGCTTCCGCAGAGGTGATGCCCCTGTATGCCAGCAGTTTCGCCGACGGAAGACTGATGTTCAGTTCGCCGGCGAGGCGGTCACAGAGCTCAAGCGTCTGGTCGTCAGGCTTCCATGTATCCCACAGCGCGTTCATAGCAGGCTGAACCGGTCGGCATCCCTCCACAAAGGAAGCGCCTCGCGGAAATGATGGAGTTTGTCAATATCGAAAGCGGCAATGCGCGTGCCCTGTGCGTTGTTGGGGAAACGGACAATGGGGTTGAGATGGGTGTCGTAGGCGACCGAATGCCCGTTGTAATGCAGCCCTATACCGTCATCGCCCACAGGGTTGGCGGCGCATATATAACACTGGTTCTCAGCAGCCCGCGCCGCTATCAGCGCGTCCCAGTACTGGATGCGTATCTCGGGCCAGTTGGCGGCGACCAACAGGAGGTCGTAGGGTGTGTCCTTGTCGTTGCGCGCCCAGACAGGGAAGCGCAGGTCGTAGCAGATGAGCAGGCGCATCCTGACCCCCTTATATTCGATGAGCGTGCGCTCGTTGCCCGCCGTGAAGAACCGGTCCTCGCGGCTGTGGGCATAAAGGTGCGCCTTGTCCACGAAGGTCGGGCGGCCGTTCGGGCGGAGGAAGAATCCGCGGTTGTAGAGCGTGCGCTGCTCCTGCTCGCCGGCGTTGAGGTGGGTGGTCAGTATCTCCTCGCAGATGAACGACCCGCAGACGGCAATGCCCGTCTCATCGGCAGTGCGCTGGAGCGTCCGGATAGTGCGCCCGCCGACGGTCTCGGCGAGTTCGGGACGGTCGGTGCAGAATCCGGTGGAGAACATCTCGGGAAGCAACGCCACATCGGCTTTCCCTTTTATCCGTTTGATTCTCCGGACGGTGGCGCGGAGGTTGGCCTCCTTGTCCGCCCAAATAATGGGGTATTGCAGAACGGCAACTCGGAACATCGTGTAATGCATTCTTAATTTTACAAGCCCGCAAAAGTATAATAAAAGACGCAAAATGCAAAAATAATTTGGTCAGATGAAAAATACACCGTACTTTTGCGGTCGCTTTTGGCGGAAAAAGCGTGTTTTCCGCGGAAGCGTAAGGGTACCTTGCCCGAGTGGTTAGGGACCGGTCTGCAAAACCGGGGACAGCGGTTCGAATCTGCTAGGTACCTCAAACGAAATCGGAACCACTCAACGGTTCCGGTTTTTTGTTATACAACCAACAGACAGCCCGCACAAGGACGTGAAGAACAAAGATTTACAACGGATAGCCGAAAAGGAATACGAGTACGGTTTCACTACGGATGTGGAAACGGACGTCATCCCATGCGGACTGAACGAAGAGGTAGTCCGTCTGATTTCACGCAAGAAAAACGAGCCGGAATGGCTGCTGGATTTCCGTCTGAAGGCTTTCCGCAAATGGGAACAGATGACCCCGCCCCATTGGGCACACCTGACCATCCCCGAGATTGACTTCCAGTCCATTTCCTATTACGCCGCGCCCAAGACCGCCAAAGACTCCGCCGAAAAGAAGGAGATTGACCCGGAGGTGATGAAGACCTTCGACAAACTGGGCATCCCCCTGGAAGAAAGGGAGGCACTGGCTGGCAATATGGCGGTGGACGCCGTGATGGACTCAGTGTCGGTGAAGACCACCTTCCGCGAGACACTCCTCCGACAAGGCATCCTGTTCTGCTCCATCAGCGAGGCAGTGCAGCACTATCCCGAACTGGTACAGAAATATTTAGGCTCGGTCGTTCCTTATTCGGACAATTTCTATGCCGCACTCAACTCGGCGGTGTTCTCGGACGGTTCGTTCGTGTATATCCCCAAGGGCGTGCGCTGCCCGATGGAACTGAGCACCTATTTCCGCATCAACGCCGGTCAGACGGGACAGTTTGAGCGCACGCTGCTGGTATGCGACGAGGGCGGCTATCTGTCCTATCTGGAGGGCTGCACCGCTCCCCGACGCGATGAGAACCAGCTGCATGCCGCCATCGTGGAAATAATAGTCCACAAGGACGGCGAGGTGAAATACTCCACCGTCCAGAACTGGTATCCGGGCGACAAGGACGGCAAGGGCGGCATTTACAATTTCGTGACAAAGCGCGGCATCACCTACGAGAACGCACGCCTGAGCTGGACGCAGGTGGAGACCGGCTCCGCCATCACGTGGAAATATCCGAGCTGCATCCTGAAAGGCGACAACTCGTCAGCGGAGTTCTACTCGGTGGCAGTGACCAACAACTTCCAGCAGGCGGACACGGGCACGAAGATGATTCACCTGGGCAGGAACACCCGCTCGCGCATCGTGAGCAAAGGCATATCCGCAGGCATGAGCCAGAACGCCTACCGTGGACTGGTGAAGGTGGGAAGCCGTGCCACGGGCGCGCGCAACTACAGCCAGTGCGACTCGTTGCTGCTGGGTGACCGCTGCGGGGCACATACCTTCCCGGACATACAGATAGCCAATCCTACGGCGGTCGTGGAGCACGAGGCAACGACATCGAAGATATCCGAAGACCAGCTGTTCTACTGCCGTCAGCGGGGCATCAGCGAGGAAGATGCCGTAGGACTGATAGTGAACGGCTACGCCAAGCAGGTGATGGACAAACTGCCGATGGAGTTCGCCGTCGAGGCGCAGAAACTGCTGCAAGTGAGTCTGGAGGGCAGCGTAGGTTAAACAACAGCACAACAAGAAAACCATGACATCATTTTTCTCTCACAACGATTCTCCTGACGACAAACGCGGTTTCTGGCGCCGCATGCTGCTCAACAAATACGTGGTTGTGCTGCTGGTGTTTCTCGGCATAATCTTCTTGTCGGGCGAGAAGAGTCCGGTCAGTTCGTTCCGCCGCAGCCAGCGCATCCGTCAGACGCAGGCGCAGATTGACCGCACGCGCAGACAGATAGACGAGTGCCACCGCGAGATACGCACGATGGGCAACACGGACTCGCTGGAACGCTTCGCCCGCGAGCACTACTACATGCATACGGAAAATGAGGATGTCTATCTGATTGGCAAATGATATGCAGGACCGTCTCGTCAAACGGCACCGTATTCTCGGAATCGACCCAGGAACGCTTCTGATGGGGTATGCCATCCTCGATTCGGAGGGGCAGCATACCGAAACGGCACTATTCGATGTGCTGGACGTGAGGAAGACGGACGGCCAGTACGCGCGCCTGCAGAAAGAGTTCTTCTTCCTTCAGGAACTGATTGACACGCACCATCCCACATGCCTTGCCATCGAGACGCAGTTCGTGGACAAGAACCCGCAAACGATGATCAAGATAGTCCACGCGCAAGGTGTCGCGATAGCCGCCGCGCTGAGCCGAGACCTGCCCGTCTATGAGTACCCGCCCATGAAAATCAAGATGGCGATAACGGGCAACGGACACTCGACCAAGCAGCAGGTGGCGGACATGCTGATGCGTTTCCTCAAACTGGACATCCAGGTGGCGGGCAACCGGCTGTCAGACGGAAGACCGCTGGACGCGACCGACGCGCTCGCCATCGCCTACTGCCATTTCCTGCAACTGGGACTGCCCTTCTCCGCCGAGCACGGCGCGAAGAACTGGACGCAGTACGCCAAACAGCGCGGACTGGCGGGACCGTCCGAAGCGACACCGAACCAGAAACTGATGGCGGCATTGGCAGGACGCAAATAGACTTCCCAGAAGAATGACACACCACGAGAAATACATACGCCGTTGCCTGCAACTGGCACGTCTGGGCGAGTACTATGTCGCCCCCAATCCGATGGTGGGTGCCGTGCTGGTGCATGTTGACAGTGCAGGGCACGACGAGATTGTGGCGGAGGGCTGGCACAAGGAGTACGGCGGTCCGCATGCGGAGGTGAACTGCCTTCGTGAGGCGGAGGAAAAAGGCATTGTCTCGTTTGAAGATTGCACCCTGTACGTCAGTCTGGAGCCGTGCAGCCATTACGGCAAGACGCCTCCCTGCGCCAGACTGCTGATAGAGAAAAAGATTCCCCGTGTAGTCATCGGGTGCATGGATCCGAACGAGCAGGTGAGCGGCAGGGGTGTGAGGATGCTGCGCAATGCGGGCATTGAGGTCGTGACGGGCGTGCTGGAAGACGAGTGCCGCGCGCTGAACAAGCGTTTTATGTGCCTGCACGAGAAGCATCGCCCGTATGTCATCCTGAAGTGGGCGCAGACGGCGGACGGTTTTCTGGATTATAAGGAGCACGGTGACAAGCCGCTGGTCATATCCAACGCCGTGACCAAGCAGCTGGTTCATCAGATGCGCGCGGAGAATATGGCTATCATGGTCGGAACCCGCACCGCCCTGCTGGACAACCCGCGCCTGCTGACCACGCGCTGGCCGGGACGCAACCCGGTACGAGTGCTCCCCGACAGGCATCACGTGGTGCCGCGTGACTTCCGAATCTTCTCCACGGAAAGCGAAACGATTGTGTATGAGAGCAACACCGACTGGCAGTATATACTGGCCGACCTTGCCGGACGCGGCATCCACTCGCTGATGGTGGAGGGCGGCAGGATATGGCTTGACACCGTCATCGGGTCAGGCGTCTGGGACGAGATGCACATAGAGGTCTCGCCCCTCCGAATAGGCGAAGGCGTGCCCGCCCCGAAAATACAGTTGCCCGCCGTCCCGCAAGGGCGTGTGGAAGGGCATCTTCTCTACACGCTGAAGAACAAAAAGCAGGCTGTGGCCGCGCAGACAAAGAATTTTCACTCATAAATTTCATTTATTCAAACCAATGCATTACCTTTGCGGTCGGAAGGTAATGTCGGTTTGTTGTGATACCCCGTGACACCATAGACAGAATTTACTCCGCAGCCCATATCGAGGAGGTGGTGGGGCAGTACGTCTCGCTCAAGAAGCGCGGCGCGAATCTGATTGGTCTGTGTCCGTTCCACTCAGAGAAGACGGGCAGTTTCACGGTATCCCCGTCCAAGGGCATATACAAGTGTTTCGGCTGCGGCAAGGCGGGCAACGTGGTCAATTTCATTATGGAGATTGAGCAATGCTCCTACCCCGACGCGCTCAAGACGCTGGCGAAGCGCTACCACATCCCTGTGGAGGACCGCGAGATAACGCAGGAGGAGCAGCAGAGGCAGGACAACCGCGAGTCGATGTTCGTGGTCAACGAGTTCGCCGCCAAGTGGTTTGAGGAACAGTTGTGGGACACGGCGGAGGGCAAGGCTGTCGGACTGGGGTATTTCCGCGAGCGCGGTCTGCAGGACGACACCATCCGCAAGTTCTCTCTGGGCTACAGTCCCGCCAAGGGCAATCCGCTGACAGATGCGCTGCAGAAAAAAGGCTTTGCCGAGCGGTTCATCGTGAGCGACACCGAATCGGGCATCGGCACGGGGCTTGTCGGCAAATCGGAGGACGGACGGCTGTACGACCGTTTCCGCGACCGTGTCATCTTCCCTATCCACACTGTTTCCGGCAAGACGGTGGCGTTCGCCGGCCGCATACTCAAGAAGAAAGAGAACACGGGCAAGTACGTCAACTCGCCGGATTCAATCATCTACTCCAAGACGCGCGAACTCTACGGCATGTTCCTCGCCAAGCAGGCTATCAAACGCGAGGACCGCTGCTATCTGGTGGAGGGGCAGATGGATGTTATATCGATGTACCAGTCCGGCATACAGAATGTTGTATCTAGCGGCGGCACGGCACTGACGAAGGAGCAGATACGCCTCATCCATCGTTTCACCGACAACATCACCATCATCTACGACAGCGATGCAGCGGGCATCCATGCCGCCTTGCGCGGGATAGACATGGTGCTGGAGGAGGGCATGAACGTGCAGGTGCTGCTCCTGCCCGACGGGAAAGACCCTGACGAGTTCGCCCATAGCATGGACGCGTCGCTGGTCATCGAATACATACAGACCCATAGCACGGACTTCATCCACTACAAAGCGGACCTGCTGCTGCGCGATGCGGGCAATGACCCCATCCGCCGTTCGCAGGCACTGACCGATATTATACATTCGATTGCCCTTGAGCCGGAATTAGTCAAGCGCAGCGAACATCTCAAACTGCTGTCCGAACTGTC
>JAGCWE010000091.1 GCA_017962005.1 Paludibacteraceae bacterium
AAAACAATTATTGTGTCCAATAAAATGGGGTCAGTACATGGTGAGGATATGGTAATCCTTCGGTGTGGATAAAGGAATAAAATACTAATATCATACTAATCACATACTAATAACCTACTATTGATATGAGATTTTTGGCATAATTCTTCGCTATTTATATGCGGATAACTTGAATAGGTAAAGTGTGCAAGATATGGACGTGAGGCACTGACTTTTTGGTGTGCTTGCACTCGTATTGTCAATGGAGGGGTAGGGTGTAAATGCGCACATAAACTGAGAAGTGGAGGCGTGCGCACATCGGTCAGCGAAGGGGGCGAAACGATATAGCCCGCAAGGTGTGCGCTTGCGGACTATACGGATGGTTGAATGCTCCAAGTTTCCCTAAAAATAAGAGAAAAGAGTGACAGCAGAAAAAGGATGCAAATGCAGAAGAGGAGTCAACGGTTGGCGCGCTTGCGCTCCAGTTCGTCGAGGATAATCTTGCGGATACGCATCGCGTGAGGCGTCACCTCCACGTACTCATCCACCTTGATATACTCCAACGCTTCCTCCAAAGAGAACTTGACAGCAGGAGGCAACACCGCCTTGTCATCCGCCGACTTGGAACGCATGTTCGTGAGGTTCTTCGCCTTCACCACATTGATTACTATATCCCCCTCCTTGGCGTTCTCGCCGACCACCTGTCCGGCATAGACCTCCTCGCCTGGATTGATGAAGAAACGTCCGCGGTCCTGCAGTTTGTCCAACGCATAAGCTGACGCCTGACCGCCTTCCATCGCAATAAGACTGCCGTTGATGCGGACAGGCATATCTCCCTTGTAAGGCTGGTACTCCAAGAAACGGTGCGCCATAATCGCCTCTCCCGCCGACACATTCATCACATAGGTGCGCATACCCAGTATGCCGCGCGACGGGATGGTGAACTCCAGTTGCACACGGTCGTTCACCAGTTCCATCTTGGTCATCTCGCCCTTATGGACGGTGACGAACTCGATAATCTTGCCGCTGCACTCCTCGGGTGTGTTTACCGTCAACTGCTCCACCGGCTCGCATTTCACTCCGTCTATCGTCTTGATTATCACCTGCGGCTGGCCTACCTGCAGTTCGTATCCCTCGCGGCGCATCGTCTCGATGAGCACGCTGAGGTGAAGGACTCCGCGTCCGAACACCTGCCACGACGAATCGCTCTGGCTCGGCTCCACGCGCAATGCGAGGTTCTTCTCCAGTTCCTTGGTCAGGCGGTTGTGGATATGGCGGGAGGTGACGTACTTGCCGTCCTTGCCGAAGAAAGGCGAGTCGTTGATGGTGAAGACCATTGACATGGTGGGTTCGTCAATCGCAATGGGCTTGAGTGGCTCCGGATTCTCCGCATCGCAGATGGTGTCGCCAATCTCAAACCCTTCAATGCCAATCAGCGCACAGATATCGCCGCTCTTCACCACGTCCGTCTTCATGTGCCCCATCCCCTTGAAGGTGTGCAGTTCCTTTATCTTGGTGCGTATCTTCTCGCCGTCTTTCTTGAAGAGTGTGACAGTCTGCCCGTCGCGCAGTTCGCCGCGATGGACGCGTCCCACGGCAATCCGTCCCACGTAGGGGTTGTAGTCGAGCGATGTGATGAGCATCTGGGGCGTGCCTTCCAGCATCTCCGGCTCGGGTATATACTCGATGATAGCGTCCATGAGCGCCGTCAGGTCGGTGGTCGGCTTGCGCCAGTCCGTACTCATCCATCCGTTCTTCGCGCTTCCGTAGATGGTCTGGAAATCCAGTTGGTCGTCCGTCGCGTTGAGATTGACCATCAGGTCGAAGACAGCCTCCTGTACCTCGTCGGGCCGGCAGTTGAGTTTGTCCACTTTGTTGATGACCACTATCGGCTTGAGGTTCAGTTCCAATGCCTTCTGCAACACGAAACGCGTCTGCGGCATCGGCCCCTCGAAGGCGTCCACCAACAGCAGCACGCCGTCCGCCATGTTCAGCACACGCTCCACCTCACCGCCGAAATCAGCGTGCCCCGGAGTGTCAATGATGTTAATCTTGTAGTCCTTGTATTCGATGCTCACGTTCTTCGCCAGAATCGTGATACCGCGCTCACGCTCCAAGTCGTTGTTGTCCAATATCAACTCCTTGTCCTCCACGCCCTCCTGACGGGATTTCTCCACCACCTTCGCCGTGTAAAGCATCTTGTCCACGAGCGTCGTCTTGCCGTGATCCACGTGAGCGATAATCGCTATGTTACGAATCTTTTGCATAGTTATATGACATCAAAAACGCCGCAAAAGTACTGCTTTCTGCGGCGTTTTTCAAAGGTCTATCGGATTTTTTTACTATCAGAATGACTTTTTGTGTCCATTATGGGGTATGATGCCAGGCTCAGTCGAATGTCTGTCCGAAGTTGTTCGACATCTGAATCATCTTGTCATACTCTTCAGGATTGAGGTCGATGAAGTAGTAGTTGCGCGGATCGACCGGCCTTCCATTCTGGTGTACCTCATAATGCAGGTGCGGTCCAACCGATGCGCCGGTGTTGCCCACCAAGGCTATGATATCGCCCCGCTTCACTTTCTGCCCCACACGCACAAGGCTCTTGAACAAGTGGGCATACAGGGTCTGATAGCCGTAGCCGTGGTCAAGTATTACAGTGTTGCCGAATCCCTGGCGCCAGCCGACATACACCACCTTCGCATTACCCGTCGCGAACACATCCGTGCCCGTCTTGGCGGAGAAATCCATTCCGTAGTGGAACTTGCGCGTGTGATATATAGGGTGTATGCGGAATCCCCATCCGCTTGCTACATGCTTCAGGTCCTTGTTCAAGACAGGCTGTATGGCTGGGATATTGTCCATCATCGTCTCCTGCGACTTCGCCATCTCTACAATCTCGTTGAAAGAGTTTGCCTGGACGTACATCTCGCGTTCCAGCACATCCACTTTCAGCTGCAAATCCGCCGCCAACTGGCTGTTGGTCATCTGAGACAGTTCCTCGTAGTAGGATATCTTGTTCGTAGCCCCCTGTCGGACAGCCAACGGGATAGGCTCAGCACCAAACAGCACACGGTAGAGGTTGTCGTCCCGCTGCGCCATATCCGTCATAACCACCTGCATCTGGTTCACTTTACTATCCATCAACTGCAACTGCGCCTCCAATGACTCCTTCTGCTCAATCAGCTGTTTCTCGCGAGGAGACGGGAAAATCATAAAGAACACAAAGAAAAAGACAATCCCCAACAATAAACCCACGAGGATGTACTGCCCCGAGCGCTTCAGCCAGAACAAGATGCCGTGCTCGATGCGCTCCAATGCCAACGTTTCGGGGTTGATTCTGTATTTATGCTTCATAATCTGCGTGTTTTTTCATCTTTTTTCCACCAGAAGAAATAACTGTTCTGCCGCCGTTTGTCCTGTTCGGTCCGCGCTACATACATTTTCTCCATCGTATAAGGGTTGAGTCCCGTGTAGAACATCGTGGTTGACAGCGTCATAGGAGTCGGCGTGAAGTCCTGCACCTGTTCGGGACGGTAGCCCGTTTTTTTCGTTTCGTCTGCCAGCATCTGCATATCCTTGTCCGTGCAGCCTGGATGGGAAGATATAAAGTAAGGTATCAACTGCTGCCGCAGACCGCATTCGCCGTTCACACGGAGAAAGAAGTCCCTGAAACGCAGATACGCTTCCCACGAGGGCTTGCGCATCAGTTCCAACACCCGGTCAGACGTATGCTCCGGCGCGACTTTCAGCCTGCCGCTCACGTGTTTCTCGATCACTTCGCGCCCGTATGCCTCGTCCATCAGGTCGTAGCGTATGCCCGAACCGATAAACGACTTCTTTATGTATGGCAGCGCATCCACCGTGCGGTACAAATCCAACAGCCTGCTGAAATCCCTGTTCAGATTTCTGCATATCGTCGGATGCAGGCACGATGGGCGGGCGCATCGGGCGCACAATTCCTTGTCCTTGCCCTCTATTCCGTACATATTGGCGGACGGTCCGCCCAAGTCGCTCAGATATCCCTTCCAATCCGGCAACTGCCGCAAACACTCAATCTGCCGCAAGATACTGTCTTTGCTCCGCGACACAATCTGCTTGCCCTGATGAGCGGATATGGTGCAGAAAGCACAACCTCCGAAACAGCCCCTGTGGATGCAAACCGAAAAACGAATCATCTCATACGCCGGTATGCGCTTGTCCTTGTATTTGGGATGAGGCAGATACTGATAGGGCAAGTCGTAAATATGGTCCAGCGCTGCTTGCGACATGGCAGGGTAGGGAGGATTGACCACTACCGTCGTGCTGCCCGTGCGCTGTAAGAGCCGTTTCGCCCGCTGCTTGTTCGACTCCGTTTCTATGACGCGGAAATTCTCCGCATGCTTGCGCTTGTCTTTCAACTCCTCCTCGTAACTGTGAAGCACAATCGTCTCGCCATCCGATATGCAGGCATCGTTGTCTGCAGTATCAGAACACAGGTATGCCGTTTGGGGGATGTCGTGCCGTACTCCCCGCTGCGCTATCTCCACCATCGCCGTCTCGCCCATCCCATAGACAAGCAGATTGGCACCCGAATCCACCAGAATGGACGGCATCAGACGGTCGGACCAGTAGTCGTAATGCGACAAACGGCGCATTGATGCCTCTATCCCGCCTATCACTATCGGTACATCGGCAAAGAGTTCACGCAGAATCCGGCAGTACGTCACTGTGCAGTAATCGGGCCGATGACCCGCCTTTCCGTCCGGCGAAAAAGCGTCATCCGAACGCTTGCGCCGCGCTGCCGTATAGTGGTTCACCATCGAATCCATCGCTCCTGCTGTAACACCGAAAAACAGTCGCGGACGCCCCAGTTTGCTGAAATCCCGATAATCGCCATGCCAGTCAGGCTGAGGAACAATGGCCACACGATACCCCGCATCCTCCAATACCCTGCCAATCACCGCCGCCCCGCAGGACGGGTGGTCAATATATGCGTCACCCGAAAACAGAATCACATCCGCGCAATCCCAACCGCGTAGCTGCATCTCCTTCTTCGTCGTGGGAAGATACCGTTTCAGATCATATATCGCCGGTGGCACTTTATTACCTTATTATTATAGAAACAAACGCTTTGCTATTCGATGACCAGACCTAATGACTGGCGAAAAGCCGCCAGTTCAGGATATTCCTCTGTCATCCGCTTCATCTTCTCTTCTGCGGTATATGCTGTATGCGACTGAAGCGATTCGTCAATGGTCACTTCTATCGTAATACTGTCATTGTGCAACGCCTTGCGCAGATGAGTCTGCATCTCATCGCGCAAACGCTGAGTCTCATCTTTTTGCCACGGATTGGACACGCCCAGGCGAACCGTCTCGCCGTCCAACACAGGCTCACATGCCGACATAATCGCCAGCAGACGCTCTTCGTCGGGGAAGTGACGTCTCAGACCAATCCACGCGTCATTGAATTGGTCCTTGGTAAAAGGGTTGTGCTGCCCTTCTTTCATCGTAGTTGCCTGCCCGTCTCCGCTGTCAGCTGTTGTAGAAGTCTGACTTTGCGCATTGTCCGCCGGATTGCTTGCGGCACTTGTGCGTATGGAGGGGATCGAGGGAATAGCAGGTATGGAAGGCATCGCCGGAGCAGCCTGTGTCACTTGAGCCTGCTGAGCAGCCTGATTGCGCGGAGGAACTGCCGGTGAGGAAGCAGGCTTTGCCTGAACCGGTGACACGGCAGGAGCAACCGGCTGTGTTGACTGTTGGCTGAACGTACAGAACTTAATCAGTCCCAACTCAATCACCAGACGCTTGTTGGAAGATGTGCGGTAGTGCAGGTCACATTCGTTCAGGATATTGAGTGATTGGAAAATCCACGGAGCCGGGCATTGGGCGGCTTGCTCCTTGTATTGGTTGCGGACAGATTCCGCAGTTTCCAACAAGGGTAATGTCTGCGCGTCTTTTGCCACCAGTACGTCACGCAAGTGACCCTCCAACCCGACCACAAACTGACCGGCGTCAAAACCCTTCTGCAGCACTTCGTCAAACAGCAGCAACGCCTGCCGCACATCGCCCGCCAATGCGGCGCTGACCATACGGAAATAGTAGTCCGTGTCCAGAATATTCAGCACCTCGATGGTCTGTTGGTACGTAATCTTGTTTCCGCAGAATGCTACCAACTGGTCGAAAATTGACAGCGCGTCACGCATCCCACCATCCGCTTTCTTTGCCACAACGCCCAATGCCTCCTCTTCCGCCTCTATCCCCTCCTGACTGGCGACGTGCTGAAGATGACGGACAATATCCGTTATGGTGATGCGCTGGAAATCATACACCTGACAACGGCTCAATATGGTCGGCAACACTTTGTGCTTCTCCGTTGTCGCTAGTATGAAGATGGCATACGAAGGCGGCTCCTCGAGCGTCTTCAGCAGCGCGTTGAAAGCACCGGCAGAAAGCATGTGTACCTCATCAATGATATACACGCTGTATCTGCCTATCTGAGGGGGAATACGCACCTCCTGTATCAGCGTGCGGATATCGTCCACCGAGTTGTTGCTCGCCGCGTCCAGTTCGTGGATGTTGAAACTCCGTTGCTCGTTAAATGCGCTGCACGATTCACATTCGTTGCACGCTTCGTGGTCGGCTGTTGGATTCAGGCAGTTGATAGTCTTGGCGAAGATGCGCGCGCATGTCGTCTTGCCCACACCGCGAGGACCGCAGAACAGATACGCGTTAGCCAACTTGCCTGTCCGGATGGCGTTACGGAGGGTGTCTGTTAGGGACTGCTGACCCACCACCGAATCAAACGTCGTCGGACGGTACTTGCGCGCCGATACGATATAAGGATTATCCATGATATGCTGATTTATTATATTTTCTCAACTTTTCCGTCTTGCAGCCGGTATGTTTCCCCTGTAGCAGGACACCGGGCCATCCCATCCGCATCAAACTGCAATTTCTCGCCGTGTGCGCTGACCCAACCGATATGCCGCGCGGGATTGCCAACCATCAGCGCGTAGGCTGGCACGTCTTTTGTCACCACTGAGCCCGCGCCAATCAAGCAGTATTCGCCTAATGTGTGACCGCACACTATCGTTGCGTTCGCGCCCACACTCGCGCCGCGTTTCAGCAGGGTAGGGCGGTACTCATCCTTGCGGCTGACGGCTGCGCGAGGATTGACCACATTCGTGAACACCATACTCGGCCCAAGAAACACATCGTCCTCGCAACGCACACCCGTATAAACACTCACGTTGTTCTGTATCTTGCAGTTGCGGCCCAATACCACGTCCGGAGATATGACCACGTTCTGGCCTATATTGCAGTCAGCGCCAATGTGACAGCCTGTCATGATATGGCTGAAATGCCAAATCTTCGTCCCTTCGCCGATTACGCAGCCCTCATCCACGTAGGAGGACGGATGAACAAACACGTTTTTCATAATTCTTATCGGTTACATAAACAGCCACTTTATCAAGTCATTTCCGTTGGCAAGCAGCAGCAGTGCTATCAGTATCACCCAGCCGACGGTGTTAGCGCGTTCAAGGAACTTGTCTCCCGGCTTCTTGCCTGTCACTATCTCAAAAAGCAGGAACAGTATATATCCGCCGTCCAAACCCGGAATTGGAAGGAAATTCATAAACGCCAAAATCAGCGACAAGATAGCCGTCATGTTCCAGAACGTCGCCCAGTCCCAGTATTTCGGGAACATCTGTCCAATGGCTCCGAAACCGCCTAACGACTGCGCACCCTCCTTCGAGAATACCAATCGGAACTGCTTGACGTACATCTTCAAATAGTTCCAGCCATATACAATGCCCGCAGGAATAGCCTCCCAGAATGTGTAGTCCTTGTGTTCCAACTTAAAATATGCCAAAGGCCCTCTCTCATATACTCCCAGCCGGCATTGGTCGCCGATGAATGCGTATGCCGTCTGTTCCTCGCCGTCACGGTAGTACGTGATACGTATGCTGTCGCAAGGATGCAGACGCAACTGTTCTTTCACCAGTGTGAAACACGGAGTCGGCACACCCTCTATAGCCGTCAGACTGTCGTTGGCACGCAGACCCGCATAATCCGCTGCAGTGTTCGGGCATATGGAATCAATCACAAACGGATAGAACTCGTCTATCAAAATGTAACGCTGTTTCTGATAAGCAGGATCCTGGCGCGCCTTGTCGCGTTCTCGTCTGTCATAATCGTTCTGCAAAGCCAGGTAACGGTTGCCCAAATCCTTGCTTATCTCCAGGCGAACAGTGTCCACACCGCGCAAAACAACCACGTCGCGCTTACCCTCAATGATAATCCATTGCACCACATCCCCCAGCGTTTCTGGCTCAACTCCGTTCACAGACAGTATCTTGTCTTGCTGCTGGAAACCCTCGCCCTGAAGTATCTCAGAATAGTACAGGCCCCGGTCGATATTGCGAAGCGGCAATGAACTTTCACCCCAATGGAACAGCAGCAATCCGAATATCAATAGTGCCGCCACAAAATTAACCAGTATGCCCCCCGATATGATTAACAATCGCTGCCACACGTTCTTCGCACGGAACTCCCATGGCTGCACGTCATTGCTGAGCGAATTGGCATCGTGTGTTTCATCCACCATACCCGCTATGGCGCAATATCCACCGAAAGGTATCCAACCTATCCCCCATTCCGTATGTTCCGGATGCTTGCTCCACTCGTCATTCTCGTCCGCGGAAGAAGCAAACAGACGTACGTGCCACTTGCCGTCAAAGTACTTGGCACGAAGCAATGAGAACTTGTAATCAAAAAACAGATAGAACTTTTCCACACGCACGTGGAACAGGCGCGCAAAAGTGAAATGACCCAACTCATGAATCACCACCAGAAAACTCAACGCCAGAATCAGTTGAATGGCTTGTATCATAAATTATGCTAAACGTTTAGATGTCTTGATTTCTGTATTTATTCGTTTTTTTATATGTTGTCCCTCGTGAAACATTAATAGCGAACGGTTGCTGTATATATGTTGAACATAGTACTTAAAAACGCCGCGAAAGTACGGAAAAGTTTCAAATAACAAAAATATTTATTTCTTTTGTTCAGCCAACAAGGGGCACTCCACGATCACTGTGATTGTCATGCCACCATAATATATGAATCCTTTCTCTTTTCACTTTTCTCGCTTACAGTAGTATGTTATTAGTAAACTCGCCCTTACCCGCATTGATGCCTCAATCATTGCCAGATGTATTTCTCTCCTCCAGCTTGTAAAATTCCAGTTGTGATAATCAATAGGATATAGATTATTTGCATAAAAAGTGTGTTAGTAATTTGGTCATATTGTCAGGAAGCAGTACTTTTGCGCCGCTTTTGAGAGCGACAGAGTGAATGTCCTCCCTTTTCCGCCCCCAGGGGGTGCTAAAATTGAGATTCTTCCAACGGCTTCTTACCTTAATATATAATATAGGGGTTTCCACAGGAGTTCAGTCACGAAGACTTTCTTTTTTTTGCGCCATAACGAAAGGGTGATGCGACAGGTTCCGTATTGTCCGGCCGCGGCGGAGGAAAAACGAAAGCGCTTGTTTTGACAGTCTGGCAGAAGTGCGGTCCGCCGTCTTTTCATGAGGATACAGTCCTGACATGTTATATAATCCTGATATAT
>JAGCWE010000092.1 GCA_017962005.1 Paludibacteraceae bacterium
CTGACTACAAAAAGTATTGCAAGATTATGAACGAATGCGGACATTTTAAAATTGAGCAGTTTGAATTCTAAGGGTTTCCTATTGAGAAAATGAATAAAATCAAAGAGTGGGGAATGTTCTTGCGGCAAAAAATGCAGATTCTGTGGCAAAGACTGCTGCCGGTAAGGCAGTGGATAAACGCTTTGTGGCATCGCGCAGCGGATTGGTACCAAGCGCAGCAAGAGGTCATCAAGAAACAGAACGAGGTGTCGCATGAGCGAATCACCGTCAAGCGTGCCGTGCTCTCGTTTATGGAGACATGGGGACTGGGTTCGCGAAACATCTTCTATACCATGTGGCATCTGCTATGGCGTCCGGGTCATCTGATGTGCGACTACCTCAATGGCAGACGCAGCAAGTATATGCAACCGTTCTTCATGTTCTTTGTGCTGACTCTTATTCTCGTGCAATTAGCATGGGTGCTCAACGTGCAGACACCTAAGAACAAAGATATGACGCTGACGGCTTTCGAACTCGTTCGTGACCATTCGGAACATCTCTCTGTGCAACAAATGACGCATATTTTCAAGACTGCTCAGTGGTTAGACAAAGTGCATGACTGGCGGGACGAGAACCGTGCATGGGATATTCTCATTCAGTCGCTCGGAGTCATCTTCGTCACTTGGCTTCTTTGGCGCAAGAGTCCGCGTATTGGTACAGACGAATGGGTGATAGAGAATGGAGAATATATCGAAGGCTATAACTTCGCTGAGATAGTTACCGTCATCTTCTTCATCCTCTGCCAGTTGCAGATACTAAGTGTGATAGCGATGTTGCTTTTCCATAAGCTGCCCTTCGACCATATGGAAGGATGGACGATGATTGTTCCCAAACTGATATTGTTTGCGGTGCTGCTTATTGACTTCAAGCAACTCTTCCGTCGGGACTGGTGGCCTACTATTTGGCGAACCTTCATCGTTGTACTATTTGTGTAAAACTGTTAAATTGTTAGATATGACAAAGAAAATCTATTTATTCATCTTCGCTCTTTGTTCCTTGTTCCTTCTTCCGGGCAAGGCGCAAGCGCAGTGGCGCATCGGCGCGTCCGGTGGTGCCACCTACAACTGGTACAGCATTGACACCCACTATCAAACTGACTTCCATTATGATGGAGCCTGGGGGTGGAATGCAGCTGTGTTTGGTCAGTACAATTTTAAGGACTGGCTCGGTCTTCGGTTCGAACTCGAAGCCTCGGAGCGCAACTATCGTTTCCGTCGTTCGGACATCTATGCCGGTACGAACTACATCGTGCACAACACCTATGTGCAACTGCCTGTGATGGCGCAGTTCTCGTTCGGAGGACAGAAAGTGCGCGGCTTCGTCAATGCCGGTGTCTATGCCGGTTATTGGGCTGCCGGGCAGTACAAGGGTACGATCTATGATCCAATGGTCGAGAAAACGAGTCCTGTCAACGAACCCTATATCTTCCAAAACGAGAAAGACCAGCGCGGTGACTTCGGTCTGGCAGGCGGTTTGGGTATCGAGTACCGTTTCTTGGAACACTGGGCTATCCATGCTGAAGGACGATGCTACTACAGCTTCATCAGCACCACGAAGCAGTACATGGAGCATGTGAAAGACTATCGCTTTAATACAACGCTTGGTATAAATTTAGGCTTCGCCTATATATTTTAAGGAGGACTGAATATGAAACGAAATATATCATTTTATCATTTCATCATTTCATCATTCATCGTAGCGCTTTGCGCTACTTCCTGCCGTCCGCAGAGTGATGACCTTTTGTCGTACGGTCAGAATGATGTGCAGGCTTATTACGAAGCCAACAAAAGTTTCGCAGGTGAGTTCAAAGCTTTTTGGATGGCGATGAACGAGAACTACGGTATCTGGGATGTCGAGGAGTCGTTTGGCACCGACTGGGATGCGGTTTATCGTACCTATCTGCCTAAGTTCGAAGAACTGGACAAACGTCAAGCCAAAGTGACCAATGAAGAACTGCTGGCGCTTTACAAGCAGATCACGGACACCTTACACGACGGACATATGAGCCTGCAAGTGAAAAATCTGCATACAGGCCTGTATATCACGTTGACTCCTCATTTGGACCGCGTAACCCGTGAGCGCGGCACACGGCAGAACGAAGAGTCTATGAATGTAACTACATTGGCTAAGTATCAGACGACCGAAGTGCCGGCGACCTATCGCACTCTTGCCTATGATGCAGCCAGTTCGGATGATATCATCATTGAGCATTTGGATTCGACTGTTCATCGTGTGAATCGCGCGGCGATAGCCTATATAGCAAAGGTGGATGCCGCCGGTGGACCGGATGAGATGAACAATGTCGTTTATGAGTCTGTAAAGGAGTTGAAGGCTTCAACTGACTCGATGATGAATTTTTTCCTAATGCCCAGAAGCTCGTTGTTGGCCTTCATTGCCATCATGAGGCCGTTGTATAACCAGTTATGTGAGAAATATGCCTTAACCTCTCAGCAGATAGGTGCGGAGATGGTTCCCATCGAGGATATGTTAGGCGAAGATATGGTGAAGACTATTCGTTTCGCGCTTTTTGATGGCAACATAGCCTATCTGCGTTTGGGCGGGTGCGGTCTGACAGGGCATTTCCATCCTGTCTATAAGCAGGAACCGATACCCGGTTCGATGTACGAGTCTTACCACCTGGCCGTGGAGCGCGTTTGGCATCATTGGTTCGACACCATCCAAACCCTGCATAAAAGCGGCGACTTGGGCGGTGTAATCATTGATATGCGTAATAACGGCGGTGGCTATGTGTTGGACTATCAGTACCTGTTGGGTGCGTTGTTGCCATCGGGAGGATGGAACTCCCATCAGTTGCGTGTCAAGAATGGTATCGGACGCTTGGATTTCGGACCAATCACACCGTTCGTGGTTACAACGTATGAAGCAGAGCATGAGGTGATCAACGATCGTCCTATCGTCGTGCTGGCTAACACCAATTCGGTGAGTATGGCAGAGAACACCACCTATGGCGTCAAATCACAACCTAACGGTTGCTTCATCGGAACCCGTACCTTCGGAGGCCTGAGTGCACTCAACCCAGACCCCGAAGCATACAGCGAGACTTATTCGGGTGCGTTCGGTGTTAACGGAACAACTCCTATCTGGGGCTATATACCGAAATATGTGTGCCTCTATCCGAACAAGGATGGCGAATATAAACCCGTGGAAGGCTACGGCTTTGAACCGGACATCGAGTGCCCACTGGACGTCAACCTCTGGCAGACCACCGGCCGTGACAACCAACTGGAGAAAGCACTGGACTACATCAAAGGAAAATAAAAGTATTAATAGCATATGAAGAAACTGTTTTGGATGCTCGCTACCATCCTGATCATCTGCAGCGCGTGTTTTCAATCATGCAAGGACAAGAAAGAGGTAAAAGGTCAACTCTTGGAGGTGTATGATGTGCAAGGCAGTAGTGCCAAGGCACGTCTGACAGTGGATGGTAAGGTGCTGTTCACGACCGATGTGCTGATTGGTAAGAATGGTATTGGCAAAACCGGAGAGGGCGATGCCAAAACCCCGACCGGCACACTCCGCCCGCTGCATGCCTTCGGTATCAAGCCCAACCCTGGCACCACGATGCCGTATATGGATATCACTCCGTCGCACTTTGCCTGCGACGAGGACTGCGAGTACTACAACCAGATCATCGACACCGCCGCCGTACACCATCCGTGCAAGGGTGAGGATATGTACAGCTATCAGCCGCACTATAACTACGGCATCGCTACGGACTTCAACAAGGAGTGCGTCTATCCGAAGGGCAGTGCGATCTTCGTGCACGTGAAGGGCACCAAGGGCTACACCGGCGGGTGCATCGCCTTTGATGAGGACAAGATGATCGAGATCCTCCGCAACTGCGACCTCTCGCTGGTGATCACGGTGAAAGAATAGTTAAGTCAAAAAAGACCCAAAATGTTCCCCAAATTATTTCTTTTTTGAATCTTTTTTGGACTTTTTTGACTGAATCTTGATCATCGTAATATTGGTATATATTGGTAATATTTGACTGAAATGAGAACTAAATTTTTGGCCATCGTCTCGTGCGCCATGCTGCTGTTCGCAGCCGGCTGCAAGCAGACCAACGAACCGGAACAGCCGACAGCGCTGCGCGAGGTGCTGACGAGCATGAACTACGGCGACAGCGTGCTGGTAGTGGGGCACAAGAGTCCCGACTGCGACGCCGTGATGTCCGCTATCGCTTATGCGTCGCTGCTGCAACGGCTGGGTATCAACGCCAAGGCGCGTGTGGCGGGCAAGGTGGTTTGCGAGCCGCTGTATGCACTGAAGCAGGCCGGCATAGCTGCGCCGGCAGTACTCGATGACGCCACAGGGCTGAACATGATCATGGTGGATCATAGCGAGTTTGCACAATCGGTGAACGGTATGCCATCAGCGAACATCCTGCAGGTCATCGACCACCACGGCACAGGATCGGTTACCACATCGCGTCCGGTGTTCTACTACGCTATGCCTATCGGTTCGACCTGCTCGGTGATCGCTACGATGTACGAGCAGCTTGGTATGCAACCCACCGCGACGGACGCACGGCTGCTGCTCACGGGGCTGCTGTCCGACACCGACAGCCTGAGCGCAGTCACCACCACCGACATCGACCGCCGCCTGTTCGGCAAGCTGTTAGAGCTATCCGACATAACGGATATCGGAGCCTACTACGCCGCCGCGCGTGATGCACGCGTCTCGTATGAGGGGATGACCGACATCGAGATCCTCTACTCCGACTTCAAGGAATATGAGATAGAGGGTGTGAAGGTAGGTATAGGCAGCGTGTTTGCCGGCAAGGTAGCCGGAGTGGAGGATATGTGCGCCCGTATGCGGGCTCTCATGCCTGCCGCACGTGAGCAGCGAGGACTGGATATGCTGTTCCTGATGATCGGCGACCGCGATGCCGATGTCACCCACCTGCCGTTCTGCGGCGAGGGTGCCAAGCAAGTGGCGGAGTACGGTTTTCACACCACCGCCACGCCGGACGACTGCATCGTAACCAAGTACCTGTCCATCCGCAAGGTAGAGGTCGTACCACCCATCACGGAAGGTATCAAGCAGTGGAAGTCGGGGCAGCAATGACGCAGGTAATATTGTTGACGAACTTATCCATCGCAATAATTGTTGGATAATTTTTGGTAATTTTTGACGAAAATGAACTCTAAATTTTTGACCATCATATTTTGTGTGCTGCTGATGGCGATGGGCGCAAAGGCATGGGATACGACACCGGATGCCGCTGGGCGGCATACACAATCCGGGCAGTACTTCCTACTCTATGTCATGTCTGTCGATTTGATGGGGTAGTAAAATCTACAATCTAAAATCTACAATCTAAAATTTAAAATAACACCCTATATGAAACACAAATTTTATCTGTTTGCAATTGCGCTATGCTGCGCGATGCTGCTTGTGCCGCAGATGGCGCAGGCGTATGGAAACGACTACCTGGAGAACTCCGACCACTACTCAGCGATGATCACGGGTGAGGATAAGGTGCACTTCAAGCTGCCGGTCTATTCGCGCGGTACGAACGACTACTACGTGTCGATGAACGGCCAGGGCGAGTCGCGTGTGTATTACGTATTGGACGGCGAGTGGTACACTATCTTCGGCTACGGCAGTGAGCATAACTTAAACGGTCCGAGTGCGGATGATGATGTCGCTTACGGCCGTGCGTGGGTGAAAGGCTATGCCGGTCGCGGCGTGCTGGAGATAACCAACTGCAGCGACGGACAGCGTAAGGGAGTACCCTCGGACAATGCCGAGCACCCCTACAACGTGACCAAAAAAGAGGAGTCGGGTAACGACGGTGACTATGTGACCTGGCTGGAGGTGGATTGGTATATACCCGAATCGCTGGACAAAAAGACCTTCGATATCGGTACGAAAGTATTTATCAGTCTGCGTCATACAGGTAACGTCAATTACGAAAAGAACTGGACGCTGGCTACGGGCTTGCAAGGTAAGAGCAATGTGGTTGAGCCGCAGCTGTTTGAGCCGTACATCTACGCCGTAAACGAGCAAGGCTTTACCGGC
Organism: Paludibacteraceae bacterium; assembly: GCA_017962005.1. Classification (GTDB taxonomy): domain Bacteria; phylum Bacteroidota; class Bacteroidia; order Bacteroidales; family Paludibacteraceae; genus Colicola. The sequence continues at coordinate 6,088 of JAGCWE010000092.1, forward strand.
TACGGCAGCGCGGCTATACAGTATTCCGTATTCTACGACCCTATCTCATACAGCACCTCATTGGCGCCGTATGAGTTTACCAAGACCACCGAGCGCTCGGGAAACATCATCGTGCCCACCAACGATACAGTGCAAAAAGGTGTGTTTGCCTACTTTAATATCTATCGCTCCAAGAGCCCGGTTCAACTCAGTACGCAGGTAACGAACAAAGTGGATATTCTGCCCTACCACCGCCTGTATGATTTCAGCGTGACGGAAGAGAAGGATGCTACCGGCACCTTCACCGGCAACAACATGCTGGAATGGCACGTCAAGAACCCGAATCTGATAGACTTGGTGAGCGGCGACTACTTTGAGGTGCAGCGCGCGTTTAAGGAGGACTTCTCCGATGCCAAGCAACTGGCGGTTATACCGATGATCAAACACGATACGGCGC
>JAGCWE010000093.1 GCA_017962005.1 Paludibacteraceae bacterium
TCTTGATAAGCATAGGCGGTCAGTGGGGGAGTTATTTGGCGTACGCGTTGACGATATGGGTAACCAGATGATGGCGAACGATATCTTTCTCGTTGAAGCGGACAAGCTCGATGCCCTTGATGTTCTCCAAGCGCGCCATAGCGTCGGCTAGACCCGAGCGCTGGTTGCCTACCAGGTCAATCTGGGTAAGGTCGCCGGTAACGATCATCTTGCTGCCCATGCCCATTAGCGTGAGGAACATCTTCATCTGAAGAACGGTGGCGTTCTGTGCCTCGTCAAGGATGACTACGGCATCGGTCAGCGTGCGTCCGCGCATGAAAGCCAACGGGGCAATCTGGATGACGCCACGCTCCAGAAACTCCTCCAGTTTGGTGGAGGGTATCATGTCCTGCAAGGCATCGTACAAAGGCTGCAAATACGGATCAACTTTCTCGCGCATGTCACCCGGCAGGAAGCCCAGTTTCTCTCCCGCCTCGACGGCAGGACGCGACAGGATGATGCGCTTGACCTCCTTATTCTTGAGCGCTTTGACTGCCAAAGCGATGGCGGTATAGGTCTTACCCGAACCCGCTGGGCCGATGGCAAACAGCAGATCGTTGGTCTGGAACGCGTTGACAAGTCGCTGCTGGTTAGCCGACCTCGCCAGGATAGGCTTGCCGCCTACGCCATGCAGGATAAGATGGTCGTGCGTCTCGGTGGCAGGAGCAGCGCCGTGCAGCAGATCAAGGATAGTATTGACATCCAGCTTGCCGTGCTTGATGCAGAACTGCTCGCAACGCTCCACTGCTTTAATGAAACGCGCTACCGCATTCTCCGCACCGGTGACCTTGATGGTATAGCCTCGCGCCACCACACGCACGTCGGGGTGCTGGTTGGTAAGGCAGAGGATATTGGCATTGTTGATACCATAGAAAGCCTTGGTATCGACGGCTTCATTCAAGGTTATAACTGACTCCATGCAGGGATAGAATTTAAAAATGTTATCGGGTTTTGATCGGTCAGGTGCGCCACGACGGTCTGCCTGCCGTTGGCCAGGACGAGGTAAGGCGCACGGATGGTGGTGTTATATACGGCAGCCTGGTCGAGGGTGGTCTGTGTGAGTGCCACTTCCGGCGCTTTGAACTCCAGAAGCATGAGAGGCTGTAGCGAAGAGGTATAGACGACAGCATCGCAACGCTTTGTCACGCCTGCACCCACCTCGATAGCCACCTCTACGCCTATCAGGGAAGCAGGATAGCCCAGCTGCTCCACCAGGTAGTGCAGCACTTGCTGGCGCACGTTCTCTTCGGGCGTCAGACGAACCCATTTCTTGCGCCAGTCGCAGAAGACCTGCTGCTTATTTGCCAAGAGCCGCGTATTCACAAGCGCCTTATTTCAGGTAGTTGTCCTTGAGCGAGCATGTGCGGTTCAGCACCAGTCTGTCTGCCGTTGTGTCGGGGTCAACTACGAAATAGCCTTGCTTCAAGAGCTGGTAGTGTTTCTGCTCCGGGATGCCTTCATTGAGCACCGGTGCATGCAGTTCACGGCGCAGCGAGCCTTCCACCTTGATGTTCTTGACAACCAGACTGTCCGGATTCAGCAAGTCTCGGAAGTCACCTTCTTCGGCAGAGGGGTTCTCCACGGCAAACAGACGGTCGTACAGACGCGCCTCTGCGTCCAATGCGCTAGCGCACTCCACCCAGTTGATGGTAGCCTTGGTCTTGCGGTTACCGCCTTCTGTGCCGGACTTGCTGTCCGGGTCATAGGTTGCATAGACGGTAGTGATCTTGCCCTCGGCATCTTTCTCGCAGCCTGTAGCCTGGATGATATACGAGGCTTTCAGGCGCACTTCACGACCGCCCGGGCTGAGGCGGTAGAACTTGTTGTCACCCTCTTCCTGGAAGTCGCCGCGCTCGATCCACAGCTCTTTGCCGAACTTCATCTCACGTGTGCCGAGCTCCTCATGCCCGTCGATGTTCTCCGCGATGAGCGTCTCGCCCTCGCCTTCATAGTTCGTGATGACGAGTTTGACGGGGTCAAAGATAGCGCAGATACGCGGTGCGGTCTCCTTGAGGTCCTCACGGATGGTATGCTCCAGCAGTCCTTGGTCAATCATGCCCTCCACCTTCGTGTAGCCAATCTTGTCCATAAACTCACGGATGGAAGTAGGCGTGTAACCGCGTCGGCGCAGACCGCATACGGTCGGCATACGCGGGTCATCCCAACCGGCTACCAGACCTTCCTTGACAAGCTGCAGCATCTTGCGCTTGGACATCACAGTATAGGTGATATTCAAGCGGTTGAACTCGCGCTGTTTGGGGCGGTAGTTAGGTCCGTAAGGCGACAAACCGCAGAAATTAGGTCCGCTGAACTGGTCGATGAACCAGTCGTAAAGCGGACGGTGTACTTCGAACTCCAGCGTGCAGATACTATGCGTCACGCCCTCGAAATAGTCGCTCTGACCGTGGGCGAAATCGTACATCGGGTATACGTTCCACTTGCGTCCGGTGCGGTGGTGCGGATGCGAAGTGATGATGCGGTACATGATAGGATCGCGGAAGTGCATATTGGGGTTAGCCATATCGATCTTGGCACGCAGCACCATCTTGCCTTCCTCTATCTCACCGTTCTGCATGGCTTGGAACAGACGCAGGTTTTCCTCTACGGGGCGGTCGCGGTAGGGCGAAGCCACACCGGCCTCGGTAGGCGTACCTTTCTGCTCGGCAATCTGCTCGGCAGTCTGTTCGTCAACGTAGGCTTTGCCTTCCTTGATAAAGCGGATAGCCAGGTCGTAGAGCTGCTGGAAATAGTCGGAAGCATAATAGATCTGCCCCCACTTGAAGCCCAACCAGGCGATGTCGCGCTCGATGGTCTCGACATATTCAGTATCCTCTTTGGCGGGGTTGGTATCGTCGAAACGCAGGTTGCAGACACCGTTGTACTTTTCAGCAATGCCAAAGTCCATGCAGATGGCCTTCACGTGCCCGATATGCAGATAGCCGTTCGGTTCGGGCGGGAAACGCGTTTGTATACGACCGTTGTTCACTCCCTCTGCGAGGTCTTTCTCTACGATTTGCTCAATGAAATTGAGGCTGCGCTCTTCTTGTTCCATACAAATGCTATTTGATGAATTGTTCTATATGATTCAATACTTGCTTGAGTTCTTTCCTTTGTTTGATGAGTGGAGCATACTCCGTGCCGGCAAACATTGTTTCCAGCATCTCTTCGTACGCCTCAATCTTCGATGCATTGGTTTGTGCCCCTTTTACCAGACGCGGATTCCACCAGTCGGACATAGGTCTATTCTCATTCCAATTATATACCACATTTCCCTTTTTGTCTATGTATCTGTGCTGTTCAGTCTTTGCCTCCTTATCCCAACCGTTCACCAGGCACAAGCCATTGATAAAACTGCTAATGGGGGTATGTTCTTTGGTTGTCAGCAATATGTTGCCTTTGGTGTCATATAGCTGATATTCATACTCCTCCATGTCTTCATGCTTAACGAGTGCCCATGCTACCCCGTCATAGAACGGAGTGACATACGCAAAATCCGAACCTGCAATCTGCTGGTTGCCGTTTTTGTCCACCCACCCCATCTTGTAATAACCGTCAGTAGTGGGATACACGACTGCTGCCAAATCATTCTCGGCAAAGAATAAAACATTGTTGAATCTTGGCTCTGTGACAACGTTGCCGTCTATATCTATCAGCCCGTAATAGGTGTTATGATTTCTATATACCAATCTGTTAGCACCGGCAGGATACAATTCTTCATAAATGGTGTCTACA
>JAGCWE010000094.1 GCA_017962005.1 Paludibacteraceae bacterium
ACGAGGTCTGCACCTTTGTAACGCGCTACTATCTGCGGCTCTTCGCCTTCTGCGCACAGCTCTTTCTTATACGCCTCCAGACGTGCCTCGGCGAGAATAATATGGTCTCCGGCAGGCGTCACCACCTCGATATACTCAATCTTCGGACCGACGCACAGGGCGGTGTTCGAAGGCAGCGTCCAAGGCGTCGTCGTCCAAGCGATGATGTATCGGCCGTCTTTGAGACGGAAACGCGCGGTACACGTGAGGTCCTTCACATCGCGGTAACAGCCCGGCTGGTTCAACTCGTGCGAACTGAGGCCTGTTCCGGCTGCAGGCGAGTACGGCTGAATGGTATAACCCTTATAGAGATAGCCCTTCTTATAGAGTTCCTTGAGCAGATACCAAAGGGTCTCAATATACTTGTTGTCGTAGGTGATATAGGGGTTGTCGAGGTCCACCCAATAACCCATCTGCTTGGTCAGGTTCGTCCATTCGGCGGTGTATTTCATCACCTCACGACGGCAAGCGGCATTGTATTCATCGACGGAAATCTTCTTGCCGATATCCTCCTTGGTGATACCGAGCATCTTCTCCACGCCTAACTCAACCGGCAGACCGTGGGTATCCCATCCGGCTTTACGGCGCACCTGGTAACCCTGCATGGTCTTGAAGCGGCAGAAGGTATCCTTGATGGTACGCGCCATGACGTGGTGAATACCCGGCATGCCGTTCGCCGAAGGCGGACCTTCAAAGAACAGGAACTGCGGATGTCCCTCACGCGTGGACACGCTCTTTCCGAATAAATCTTCTTTCTCCCATTGCGCCAGCACTTCTTTGCTCAATGCCGGCAAATTCAATCCTTTGTATTCGTTAAATTTCTTCATATTTATACGTAAGCACATAAATTGCGCACAAAATTACTACTTTTTTTGCATATATGCAAATAATTTGCAGATTTTTGCCAGCAGGAGCAAATTTTTAGAGAAAAATTATCTCATCGACTCAATACACACTTCGATATATCCACCACGCGAAACGGAGAAGAAAGTATAATAGGATGACTGATAGGATAGCTACACACCATTTGTAGAAGGACGGCACATAGCGAACTTGAATCGTCTCGGTGAGAGTCGTTTCCACTTGAACAGTGTCGGTGTGTTGTATCAGACGGTCACGCCAACAGGTGTGCCATTTCTGCAGATAGACCGTGTCTGCACGAATCCGAACAGACACGCTATCATGGAGATAGACACTATCACGGACGATATGGTTCGACACTTGCTGGCGATTGTCAATCGTTGTCAAACCGCGTGCCGTGGAACAGGCTTGCAATAGCAGAGACACTGCTACAATGCTCAGTATAGAAGCGGTCGGGAGTAGTGATTTCGATATAGTGTTCTTCATTCGGGTGTTTTTGAATTTTAGAAATCAGTTCTTTCTCAAAGGAACGCGAATGCAGCAGAGTGTTTCCACTAAGTTGGCCGACAAGGATACAACCGGTCGTATGGCTACGATTGTTTCCTGCATGGATACGGATTCCTTCAAAACCAGGGACATAGTTCAACAAAGGCAGGACGCGGCCGAACTTGACAGATTTGGTCATTGTCAGTTTGTACCAGCCGAGAGGAATGGCACCTTTAGGGTGCAGCGCATTAGGTACGGTAGGCGGCTCGAGGGTACCGCAAAAAGGTTTGCCTCCAATAAGCAAAATACCCATTGTCTCATCGGGCGTGGCATTGGTTCGGATTAAGGATAAAAGCATAATAGTGAAAGTTAAGCGGCAAATAGTATTTGCCTAAAATTAACGAAGTAAGAATCTTACTGCCGGTACTTATAATGATAGTCAATGCCTACCAACGAACCGACAAAAGTGAGGATTTCTCCGAAGGCAATAAGGACGGAAGAGTCGATAATGCCAACGGGAGGAAGAACGAAAGCGACGGTGAGCAATGCGCACCCAAAGATGCATAATGCTGTTGCTGTAAGGAGTTGGAGCACGGATTTTTTCATTTCTCATCGGTTGTTAAGCGTTCTGATGGTCGTACTCTTGTCCGCAGACGTGCCACAGGTACGCACGCATGGTCTTCTTGCCGTTGGCGTTGTCCTTATGTGCGAGAAAGGCGGCTTGGTCAGTCGTGACTTTCGTTAGGTCCTCCTTGCGCTCTTGCACCATCGCTGCTATCGTGCGAAAGCGGTTGCGTGCGTTCACCTCACGTGTCGTCACGGGTGTGCTGCGCTTCGGTTGCTCCCGCAGATATATGCGGTTGCAGTGAGGATTGGTGGTGGCAGCTACACGGTGGGTAGCAAGGAGCATTTTCTCATGCGTGTGCTGACCTTTTTTCACTTTGTTGAGGGCACCGCTAACGTAGTCAATGCCTTGAGAATACTTTACGTAAGCCATTTTGTTTAAGAGTTCTACTGTTTAAAGAATAAGATTAGTCATTGAGTTTGGCATACTCTTGGGCAAAGACGTAGCCATAAAGGGAATAATACTTCTTCTGGAGCTTGAAGGCGGCCTCATAGGCAGCTTTCTGTTGCGGATCTGCGAGTGCGGTTTTTGCATTCGCACGAGCAGTGGCGAACTTCGTCTGTGCTGCCAGTTGGTTCGCACTCGGTTCCTTGGTCGACGGATAACAGATTTTACCGGAGAACACTTTGCCGTTCTTACGGAAGAAATACATGTCGGAGTGGCTGCAGAGTTTGCCACTCATGGACTCTACTAAGCCCATCGGTTTAATTTGAGACATTACTTTAGTTTTTTAGGGGCATCTACTGCCGCACCGCTCAGGGTCACAAGTCAGGAAGTGTGACTAACAAACACATTTGTTGTAAAACACCTTCTGACCCGTTGCCCCTGTGTTCAATCTCAGTCATTATGTCCACATAACTCCTTCAATTGTGCGTTGTATCTGCTCCCTAAAAATTTCTAAAGAGCAAGGCGGGCGTAAATGCAGGTTAATACTTAAAATTAATTCTTTGATTTCGAAATCGAGTGCAAAGATACGATGCGGGGGAAAAAAGCATCGGGGAATTTGCGGGTTTTGTCCGCAAAAGACCCCGATTGCAGGTAATTTACCCGACTTCTATGTCGTACTTCTCACATAAGTAGCGTACCGCTTTAGGTGGCAACAGGTGCTGCTTGGGAGCGACTCCCATTGCTTTTAGTTTGGTACGGTCCGACTGAAGCCAACGGCGGAAAGTGTCTGACGACACGCCAGCCGCGTTTGCCAGTTCATATTTATACATTGCTTTGTATGTCATAAATGCTTGTTTTTTGTGTCGGCAACTAGCCGACGTAATACGCAGAAGAATAATTACCGTCAACTAGACGGCGTAATACAAAGAAGAGACGCAACGGAGGGGGACGGGGATGGGATGGAGAGAAAAGGCACATAAAGGAAAACCCGCTACACTCACGTGCAACGGGTCAAACTAATACCATGAAAAAACGGTAAGGCTTAGGTTATTTCAGTTTCAGTGTTTTGAGAATAATCGGTTCCATGATGTCATATCCGGCATCGTTCGGATGCACTTCATCGCCGCTCAGTCCGGACCGTAGTCCTCCGTCAGAATCAACCATGGCTGAGTAGTAGTCCACATAAGGAATATGATGCGTATGTGCATAGTTTCGGATAAGCGTATTGAGTTCGCGTATCTGTTCGGGGGCATCGGAAACGTAGGGGTTCCATCGGAAAGACCTCGCAGGAAGGACGGAACAGAGGACGGGTCGGATATGATGTTTTTTTGCCAGCTCGCACATCGAGATGATATTACCCATGATATGTTCAATAGAAATCGTTCCGTTGTTCTGGGCAATGTCGTTGATGCCGCAGAGAATGACGACCGTCTTCGGACGGAGGTCGATGACATCCTGCCGGAATCGGACGAGCATTTCAGCAGAGGTCTGCCCGCTTATACCGCGTCCGAGGAAACCGTGTGACAGGAAGAAGCCTGGTCGCATCTTATACCAGTTTTGGGTGATGCTATTGCCATAAAAAATAACAGACACTTTTGATTTCCGAGCCTTCAATTCGTCATTAGCCTGGGCATACCTATTGAATTTTGCCCAGTCACGTTGTCTTTTCTGTTGAGAAGCAAACGTCTCAGAAGGTCGTCCTGTGACAAAGGCTGTAATCGCCTGATCAATGCGGTCACGGTCGGGGAACTGGCGGGAGAAGCCCCAGCCGTGCTTGCCATACGGCACGATGAGCAGGGACGAGGGTATGTTATGGGCGGTGAGGGCTTCGTAGAAGCGGATGGAGTTGGTTATGGGAACGGTAGGATCATCCTGACATCCAACGATAAGACAGGGAGGCGTAGCAGATGTAACTTGCTTGTCGCACGACCAGTAGATGCGCTGTTCATCGGTCGGGTTGTCACCGAGGAGTTGGCGGCATGAACCACGGTGGGTAAGCGTGGAGTCCATGGAGATGACGGGATAGACGAGGACACCGTAGTCGGGTCGTGTGATTGAGTCGGTATAATGCGTCAACAGGGATGCAGCGAGGTGTCCGCCTGCGGAGAAGCCCATCACACCGACAGCCGCATCGGGCGTATGCCAGACGGCGGCACTATCACGCAGGATACGCATAGCTTGCAATGCATCGTGAAGGGGGATGTTCTCATGCCCATTGGGAAGACGGTACTTGAGAACTGCCACGATATAACCGCGCGGGACAAAGAAATCCGCCACTTTGATGCCTTCATTGCCCGATGAAACGAAAGAATATCCACCTCCCGGAATGGAGAGGATGATGCCTTTGGAGGCAGTGTCGGGGCGGTATATATCCAAGCGCGGTTCGGCTATTTGATATATCTTTGTTTCGCTTTTGACATATTCATCGGAAGCGGTATAGCCGTTGGAATCGGGAGCACCGTCGGGATAGAGTCCAATGGTTTGTGCCGGGGGTAGTGCGAACATGCCCAGCGATAGCAACACAAAAACAAAGCAGATAAGAGACCTCATAATGATTTATTTTTTGCTACGTGCTTTATGCCAGACGACACATACGAGGAGTACGGAGAGGGAGGCAGCGGTTATCCAGAAGATAAGGGCGGGAGTAAAGTCATAGGTATATTGCTCCACTCCATCGATGGTGGCGGTGACTGTTTTGTGGGTATCGATGAGCAGACCGGAGGCGATGTCTTGGAGTCCGGCAGCTGCATAGGATGCGATGCCGACGACACCGAGGGCTGCACCGGCCGCTTCTCGCGGGACGATGTCCACTGCCATTAGTCCGCCAAGGAAACAGATGAGCACACCGATGGCGATACCGAAGAGTACCATGGCGAGTATGTTCACCCATCCGGCATCACCGCCAAAGGCGAAGAGGATGAGGGACAGCACTTCGAGGATACCGGCTGCGACGGCAGGGATGTAACGGTTGCCTTTGAAGGCGACATCGGAGAGCCATCCGGAGAAGACGGTTCCGATGATACCGAGCAGGGCATTGATGGATATGATCTGGGTGGCATTGGCGAGGGTGAAGCCTTTGGTCTCTTGCAGGAAGAGTACACCCCATCCGTTCACTGCATACCGCGATACATACATAAAAGCAGATGCAAAAGCGAGTAACCATACATACGGGTTTTTTAATACTGCTTTCTGCGAGAAGCCTATGGAGTGGTCTTTTTTCTGCTCGGGTTGTTCCTCGCCAGCCATGACGGCAACGGAGGGCATTCCTTCGGCTTCGGGTGAGTCATGGAGGAGGAAGACGATGAGCAGGAAGCCGATGATACCGGCGATGGCTGCACCGATGAAGCCGAACTGCCAGCCGAGGACAGATACGAGTCCACCAACGAGCAGGAACGAGAAGAACTCTCCGAGATTATGGGACATCGAAAAGAAACCATAGAACGTACCTCTATTAGAGAGCGGATACCATCGTGAAAGGGCAACCACACATGGAGGAACTCCCATTGATTGTGTCCAGCCATTGACAGCCCATAAGATAGCAAAGACAACATAGAATGTAGTTTGCGATATGACCATTGTGGAAACCGAAATCAATCCGAGCAGTCCTACTACAATATTCGCGACTGTGGATATGAGCAGTCCGGTTGCCATAAAACGCCGGATATTGGAATGGTCTGCCAAAAAGCCGTTGACGAATTTACCGATAGCATACGTAAACAACAATGCAGAAGATATGAGTCCGAGTTGCTTAGCATCCAACACGCCAGCATCCATAATCGGTTTTTTGACGACATTAAGTGATGTTCTACAGACATAGTACATACTATAGCCGAGCGTTATGGCAATGAAAGAAGCCCATTGCATGCGTTTGAAACGCTTAGCTCGTTGCTGCTCCGATTCCTCGCGCAATGGAGCAGCTGGTGATTTGCTATAAAAGGCCATATTATTTGTGATTTATCGCAGATGTTTCTGCTTGAGGTAGTGAATCAGGTATTCAGGGCGATCTGTTTGAATAATCCGAAATCCCAACGAGTCAATGAGATATCCGTAATTGGCATCGGGGTCTTTCATTGCTTCATCATCTTCGTGACCGCCGCAGAGAGTATCCCACAAGCAGTTGACCCAAAGCAATGCTTTTCCCTTGGCGACGGTTGAAGCCTCCCTCACGAAAGTATCAGAAGTTCTCCAGCACAATTCAAAGGCGCATGGCCGACTCGACATATGTGCCTTAAAGATATCAACGGATGCGGAGTCGTTCATATCCACAATGGGCATATAGATTACATCATCCAGATATTGACCATACAAAGCATGTACCTCATCTGCCGGTTTGCGTCCTTTCATGATGATTTGGCGGGTAGTACCTGTTTCCTCCAAAATCGGGACGACGAGATCAAAGTATCGGTCCGCTTTATCAAGATTAATCAATACGCGGTCTTTACAGAGGAGCAGCACTTCGCGGAGGGTTGGTATCTCATGACGGGTTTTGATAGAGACACCATTCTTGAGCCGGAAAGTGCGTATGGAGTCGAGTGTTATTTCGGCGATGACTCCTTTGCCGGTGGTGGTACGGTTCAGTTTGGAATCATGCATGATGATGAGTTGGCTGTCCGCGGTACACTGGAGATCGAGTTCGATAATATCCACCCCCATATTGATTGCCGATTCAATAGCAGGGATAGAGTTCTCCGGCCAT
>JAGCWE010000095.1 GCA_017962005.1 Paludibacteraceae bacterium
AGGGAGTGCCTTTATTGTTGTTTATCATAGCAAGGAACGCCGTACGGCAGTTACGGAAAAGAGCGGAAGGCTCCTTAGAAGGTGGCTTTGAAGCGAGTGGAGATGGTAGTTCTATGAAGTTACGCAAGGTGCTGTGACGTTTAATGCGGGACGCTTCGTCCTTCGGTGAAACCTGCTTAATGTTTCGTGTATCTAACGTATATCTATCGTATATCTAACGTATATCTAACGTATATCTAACGTATATCTATCGTGTATCTATCGTATATCTATCGTAGCTTTTATGTATGAGGCAGCAGAAAAGATGGAGAAAAAGTGCTGCAAAGATGCTGAGAGAATGGAGCAATAACGCTGAGAGAATGGAGTAATAACGCTGAGAGTAGGCAGGATAGGTGCAGAGAAGATGCTGTAGAGGTGCTGAAGGAATGATGTAAAGATGCTGAAAGAATGGAGCAACTACGCTGAGAGTAGGCTGGATAGGAGCAGAGAAGATGCTGTAAAGGTGCTGAAGGGATGATGTAAAGATGCTGAAGGGATGATGTAAAGATGCTAAAGAGATGCTACGCAGGGGCTATAAAGAAACAAGATGCGGGCGGGGAGAAATCCAACCTACCGCATTCCGAATGCAGGTGCGAATGACAAAGAGACAGATGTCAGCGGATTTTGATGTGGTCGTCGCGGACGATGTAGGTGTCGCCGACCAGTTCGGGGAAGAGAGCAAGGAGTTCGTTCTTGAACGCCTGCGCCTCCTCCTGCGTGCGGAAGTCGCCCACACGAACCTTGATAAAAGGCGGCGTGGATACCACATAGACGGGCTGGCTGATGGCATCCTTGAGCTTGGCCTCCAACGCGAGTGCCCCGGCCTTGGACTGGACAGGCGTATTGGAGGAATAGACCTGCACGCGCCATCCGGTGCCTTCCATGGCGGAGAATCCGACGCCGGCAATCTTCTCCTGCATCAGCCTTGTGACAGACGAGTCCTGCACAATACGCACATTGGGCATATCCCTGAAAATCTGCGGGTATGGCAGGGTGTCGGGCTCGGACGGGGCTGCAGGCTGTTGCGCGCACGCAAGCGATGCCAGCGTCCCAAGGACGGTTATATAAAACAGTCGTAATGTCATAGTAGCGTGTGTATTTAGTACCGGAACGAGCTTCCTCCGACGAACTCGCGCAAGAAACTTGTCGGGGGTATCTCCCTTTCGGGTATGGGTTCGAAGTAACTTAGCTCCTTGAGCAGCCTGTGCGCGTCCGTATATTCGTCGGAGTACTTGGGCACATCGGAGATGATGGGTTCGGCGTGGCGTTTGAGCACCGCCAGTTCGAAGAGCAGCGCGGAGTTGAACATCGCGTCCGCCTCCTCCTGATAGGGGTAAATCCACGTCTCCTCGCCCCGCTTGACACTCTCATAGCGTCCGATGGTGTCCTGCGCCGAATAGCCACGGTAGCGGTAGTCGCGTACGATGCGGCGTATGAGTCGCAGGTCGGCAGTGGGAATCCAGTTGTGGTTGTCCAGATTGACGGACGTGATGGCGGAGACGAAGACCTTGAAAATCGCCTGCCGCGGTATGTTGGGGATGAGTTCGGGGTTGAGCGCGTGGAGTCCTTCGATGATGCAAATCATATCGGGCTTCAGCTGCAGTTTGTTGCCCCTGTACTCGCGTTTGCCCGTCTCGAAGTTGAACGTGGGCAGCGCCACTTCCTTCCCTTCGAGCAGGTCGCCCAAGTCCTTGCGGAACAGGTCCAAGTCCAGCGCATGCAGATGCTCGAAATCCCACTCGCCGTTCTCGTCACGCGGTGTGTCCTCGCGGTTGACGAAGTAGTTGTCCATAGAGATGACGACAGGCTGTATGCCGTTGACCATCAGCTGGATGCGCAGCCGCATGGAGAAGGTGGTCTTGCCGGACGATGAGGGACCGGAGATGAGGATGAAACGTGGAAGCTGCTCTTGGGAGGCAATCATATCGGCAATCTTCGAGACCTTCTTCTCGTGGAGTGCCTCGCTGACCTTAATCATCTCGAAGAGGTTCTTGGTCTTGCAGAACTCGTTGAACTCGCCGACGTTGGATATACGCAGCAGCCTGCACCAGTTCATATACTCCTTGAAGATGTCGAACATCTTGTCCTGTGTGCATAGGTCCTCAAGCCGCATCGGGTCGCACCTGCAGGGTATGCGCAAGAGCATGTCCTCGTGGTAGGGAATGACGTCGAAGAGGTGGATATAGCCCGTGGACGGCATCAGCACGCCCGTGTAGTAGTCAATGAAGTCCCCCATACGGAAGTAACGGCAGTAGGGGTTGCCGAGCGTCTTGAAGAGCGTGGTCTGCCCCTCCTTGTGCTCGGAGAAGAGGCGTATGACCTCCTTGGTCTGCTTCTCCTCCTCTACGATGGGACGGTCGTCGGCGATGATATGCCGCATGCGCTCCCTGATAGCGGTGATATCCTGCTCCGTCAGGCTCACCTTGTCGCCCTTGGAGTCGCGCACCGTGCAGTAATAGCCCTTGGATATGGGATGCTCGATACGCAGGTCGCCCTCGGGATAAATGTCCCTGACGGCACACGCCATCACCATCGACAGCGTACGCACGTAACAGCGCATACCCGCCGGTGAGGATGTGTCCAGAAACTCAATGTCCTTGGGCTTGTAAATTGTGAAAGCAAGACTCTGGAGCTTGTAGTTGACTCGTGCTGCCACAACCGGGTAGCGCAATTTCAGACCAATCTGCCGGTACAGGTCAAGCAAAGTCGTGCCGCACCCAATGTCGTAGTACCGATGGTCGTTTTTGCAGTAAATGGTGATTTTGTTCATTGTTTTTCCATTCGGGCTTGCAAAAGTACAGAAAAGTAACGTATCTTTGCAAGCCTCAATGAAAAAAACAAGAGAGGAGCAGCAGCCGCCACCTTGCCAGCGTACTGCCAACCGACTGTGAATTAAATACTAAACACAAGCAGATATGAAGAAATTTTTCGTTTTACTTTCGTGTATGGCATTGCTGTCGTGCGCCAAGAACGAGGCTCCGATCACCTGCCATTGGGAGTTCGGCCGTAACGATGTCGAACCCCGCGTGGCGGAAGCCTGTCTGACCATCACCAACGTGTCGGGCAAGGAACTGGACTCGGACTGGACACTCTATTTCTGTATGGAGGCGATGGCCCCCATCTGTCAGGACGGGGACGAGATTTGCGGCACGCAGATTCAGGGCAGTTACCACTGCTACCGTCCGTCCGACACCTACCGTCCCATCCCTGCGGACAGTTCGCGCACCTACCGCCTGCGGTTCCGCGGCAACGGCATACGCGAGAACAAGCACCCCGAAGGACTCTTCATCGTTACCTCCAAGCATCCCGAGCCCGTGTCGGTAATCTGCACGTGGGACAAGTACACACGCCGCGAGCAGATGTTCCGGGCGGTGGAGACATGGGAGAAGACCCCCTATGCCGACGGCGAATACAGCTACCAGTACAACGCAGAGCGCGCCGCGGCAGAACCTATGGCTACCGAGTTCCCGTTCTTCCCGCAACCGAAGAAAGCCGAATGGGGCGATACGGAATGCTATGTGGAGGATGCCGTATGGGCCGCAGAGACGAACACGGATATAACCCCCGAAGGCTATGTCATCCGCTTCACACCTGATACCGTTTATCTAGAAGCCTCCGATGAAGCGGGCGTGTACTATGCCAAGCAGACCTTACACAAAATAGGCGCCACCACCCGTCTGAGCCGGATTGAGGACTGGCCCGACATGCACCATCGCGGCGTTATGCTGGACATCGTGCGCAATTTCTATCCCGCAGACTCGGTGATGCGCGTGCTGGACGTGATGGCGGACTGCAAACTCAACACCCTCCATTTCCACATCAGCGACGATGAGGCGTGGCGCGTGGAGATACCCGGACTGCCGCAACTCACCGAACAAGGGGCGCGGAGAGGTTACACGCTGACAGAGAAGGAGTGCCTGTACCCGATGTACGGCGGCGGTTGGGACTATACAGACCCCAAGAACACCGCTAACGGCTTCCTCACCCGCGCGGACTATATCCGTATTCTCCGTTACGCCAAGGAGCGTCACATCCGCGTCATTCCAGAGATTGACATGCCGGGACACATGCGCGCCTGCAAGAAAGCGCTCTATCCCCTGCTGAGTGACAGCGTGATGGACAGCCGTGCCTACAACGGCGCACAGGAATATACCGACAACGTGATTGCCGTCACCAATCCCTATGCGCTGACGTTCATCGAGACGGTCGTCAGCGAACTGAAGAAGATGTACGAGGAGGCGGGTGCCGAGTTCCGTATTTTCAATATCGGCGGCGACGAGGTGCCCGAAGGCTCGCTCACACATGGCGAGCACCAGGCTTTCATTGACGGCGTGCTGGATATCCTGCGCCGTTACGACCTGCGGCCGATGGGTTGGGAGGAGATTACCGAGTTCTGCCGTCCCGAATCGGGAGCGATATGCTACAGCTGGCACAACGGCATGGAAAAACCGCAGCAGATGGCGGATTCGGGTTATCAGGTGGTGCTGGCGACCGCCAACCATCTGTACTTTGACTTCGCGTACAACCGTCACCACGAGGAGAAAGGTCTGGACTGGGGCGGATTCACCGACGAGTACCGCGCGTTTGACTGGGAGCCGCTGGCGCATAAGAATGTGATTGGACTGAACGCGCAGTTGTGGGCGGAGCCGATCAGGAGTTTCCAACAGGTGGAATGGCAGCTGTACCCGAAGATGTTCGGTCTAGCGGAGAGGGCTTGGAACAACCGTTCGACGCTGACCGTGCCGGAGTTCACCTCGCTGGTTTATCATTGTATGCTGCCCCGTATGCAGGCTGCGGGTCATAATTTCCATTTGCAGTTGCCCGGCATCCATGTGGAGGACGGTATGGTGACGATGAACACGGTCATCGGTCCGGCTGCGGGCAGCGTGATTGAGTATTCGCTGGACGGCGGTACAACGTGGCAGGCTTATACGGAACCGTTTGCGCTCGACAAGGATGTCCTGCCGCAGGTTACGGACGATTATGGTACGGCACGCGTGATGAAAGCCCGCTGGCGTTACCTTGACAAGATGTCCAATACGGTATGGCAGTGGATTGAGTAAGATGAAGAGTTCCCTGGTTCAGATTTTCCGTTCGGCGGTCTTTGCCGGAGTGTGCATAGCCCTTGCGGGGTACGGATTCCTTGCGGGCAAGGCGGTGGGTACGTTCCTGTTCATTTTCGGACTGGCGACTGTTGTCAAGTACAGGCTCAAACTCTTCACGGGTACGGCGGGGTTTGTGCAGAACGGTCAGGAGATGAAGGAGTTGCTGCTCATTCTGGTCGGCAACTGGGTCGGTTGCCTGCTCATCGCCCTGATAGCCCGCTGTTCGCCGATGCCGCTGCAGGAAACGGCGCAGACATTGTTGGAGGGCCGTCTGGCCACTGGATGGTGGAAAGCAGGTATATTAAGTATCGGCTGCGGCATACTGATGACCACCGCCGTGACGTTCGCCCGCAAAGGCAACGAGATCGGCAACTGGATACCTCTGATATTCGCCGTGCCGCTCTTTATCCATTGCGGATTCCCCCACTGCATAGCCGATGCGTTCTACTATCTGACTGTCCCGTCGGACTTCTGGGCGGCAAACGCGGGCAGTATATTGCTGCTGTACAGTATGTTGGTAGTGGGAAACTTTATCGGGTGCAACCTGTATCGGGTGATTGTCCGCCCTAAAGAAGAACAGAAATGAAAAGCAAATCAACTGAATATCCCGTCCGTCAGCAGTCCGACCTGCTGTCTTTCCTTATCAACACGGTAGGCACGACGCGCACAAACGCCAAGCGCTGGCTGCAGCATCGTCTGGTGTCGGTCAATGGCGTGGTGGTTTCGCAGTTCGACGAGGTGTTGTCGGCAGGCGACAAGGTGTCCGTCCGCAACGGGCAGGGTGCTGTGGAACTGCATCATCCGAAGTTACGTATGGTGTATGAGGACGACAGTCTGATTGTGGTGGAGAAGAAGAACGGTCTGTTGTCCGTCCCCTCGTCCGCCGGTTCGTCGGAAACGACGGCATACTCCATCCTCCGCGCCTACGTGAAGAAACAGAACGCCCGCAACGGCGTGTTCGTGGTACACCGGCTCGACCGCGAGACATCGGGACTGATTGTCTTCGCCAAGTCCGCCGAGCTGCAGCATTATATGCGCGACTACTGGCGGCAGATTGTCACCTGCCGCACCTACGTGGCGGTGGCGGAAGGAGTGTTTGACAAAAAAGAGGGACAAATCCGCTCGTGGTTCACGGAGGACAAGCGCAACGCGATGGTCTATTCGTCACCGGTGGATGACGGAGGCGATCTGGCTGTGACCAATTACAAGGTGCTGAAAGAGACACGAGCCGCGATGCAGCCGTTCGGTGAAAAGGGCGGGCTGTCGCTGGTCGAACTGCACCTGGAGACGGGCCGCACCAACCAGATCCGCGTGCATCTGGCATCAATCGGGCATCCCGTAGTGGGCGACCGCAAGTACGGTCACGGCAACGACCCCGCCCAAGCCAAAGCTTTGTTACAAAGGAAAACAGACCGGCTCTGTCTGCACGCGCGGGTACTGGAGTTCATCCACCCCGTCACGGAGCAGACACTCCATTTTGAGACACCTGTTCCCAAATCCTTTACCTCGCTCGTGGCAGTGTCATAACAACGAACAAGACAGTAACACAACAATATGAAGAAAGAAGAAGTAACGACAGAACAGCTGGTTGCCACCATCGTGGAGGGCATCCGCAATAAGAAGGGACAGCGCATCGTGTCGCTGGACCTGAGAAAGATAACCGAAGCACCGGTGGAGTACATGGTGATAGCCGAGGGCGGCAGTCCCACACAGGTAGGGGCGATAGCCGATGAGGTGGACGACTATGTGCGTACCGAGACGCATATCCACCCGCTCGCCACGGACGGCAGACAGAACGCCGAATGGGTGGCTTTGGACTATGGCACGGTATTTGTGCATATTATGTTGCGCCCGATGCGCGAGTATTACGATATAGAAAATCTTTGGAGCGATGGCACAACGACAGAGTACGCAGCCGACTAACCCCAATCAGTTAGGCAACAATCCCGACAACCCGAAGAAGAAAGGCATAGGAAGCTGGCTTTTCTATCTGTTCCTATTCGGTCTGGTGATATTTTTCTTCTACCCCGGCAACAAGAATAAGGTGGAGAAGGATCTGAGTTACACGCAGTTCACCTCCTACATTGAGCAGGATATGGTGGAGCAGCTGACTGTCTATGACGACAACAGCGCGAAAGCCACCATCCGTCCCGAGCAGTATAATGTGGTGTTCGGCACGCCCGAACGCGCGCAGGAGGTGAAAGGTATGCTTTCCACGCAGGTGCCTTCCGTGGAGGAGTTCTCCAAATATACGGATGATGTGAACGACCGCCGCAAGAAAGCCGGACTCAAACCCATTGACATCAAGTACGAGAAATCGAAGGATATATGGTATCTGCTGCTGGTGAACATAGTGCCGTGGATACTGATTATCGGTTTCTTCGTGTATATGAGCCGCGGCATAGGCTCGATGGGCGGCGGCATCTTTGGTGTGGGCAAGGCGAAAGCCCGCATCTTCGACAAGGACCAGAAGGACAAGGTCACGTTCAAGGATGTGGCGGGTCTTGAGGGTGCCAAGCAGGAGGTGGAGGAGATAGTCGCCTTCCTCAAGAACCCCGACAAGTACACCAGTCTGGGCGGCAAGATTCCGAAGGGCGCCCTGCTCGTGGGGCCTCCGGGTACGGGTAAGACGCTGTTGGCGAAGGCTGTTGCGGGAGAGGCGGATGTGCCTTTCTTCTCGATGTCCGGCTCCGACTTTGTGGAGATGTTCGTCGGCGTGGGTGCGAGCCGTGTGCGCGACCTCTTCCGTCAGGCGAAGGAGAAAGCCCCTGCCATCATTTTCATTGATGAGATAGACGCGGTGGGCCGTGCGCGTGGCAAAGGTGCCATCACAGGCGGCAATGACGAGCGCGAATCGACACTCAACCAGTTGCTCACTGAGATGGACGGCTTCGGCACCAATTCCGGAGTCATCATCCTCGCCGCCACCAACCGCGCGGAGATACTCGACCCCGCCCTGCTGCGTGCAGGACGTTTCGACCGGCAGATACACGTCGAACTGCCAGACCTGCAGGAGCGCAAGGACATCTTCGGTGTGCATCTCAAACCGCTCAAACTGGACAGCACGGTGGACGTGAATTTCCTGAGCAAGCAGACTCCCGGATTCTCGGGTGCGGACATCGCTAATGTATGCAACGAAGCGGCGCTGATAGCCGCGCGGCACGACCGCCAGACCGTTGGCAAGCAGGACTTTATGGATGCGGTGGACCGCATAGTGGGCGGACTGGAGCGCAAGAACAAGATTCTGACGGACGAGGAGAAACGCTCCATCGCCTACCACGAAGCCGGTCACGCCACCATCAGCTGGTTGCTGCAGTGGGCGAACCCGCTCGTGAAGGTGACGATTGTGCCTCGTGGCGCGGCTCTCGGAGCGGCATGGTATCTGCCCGAGGAGCGGCAGCTGACCAACAAGGAGCATATCCTGGACGAGTTGTGCGCGCTGTTAGGCGGCCGTGCGGCGGAGCAGTGCTTTCTCCATCAGACATCAACCGGCGCGCTCAACGATCTCGAACGCGCCACCAAGCAGGCGTTCGCGATGGTGGCGTACTACGGTATGTCTGACAAGTTGAAGGACGTGAGCTTCTACGACTCCACCGGACGTTACGAATACGCGATGACCAAGCCCTACAGCGAGCAGACGGCGCAGGTGATTGACAGCGAGACATCCGCCATCATCAGCTCGCAGATGGCGCGTGCCAAGCAGATACTGGAGGAGCACGCCGAGCAGCACCACCGCATTGCGGAGATGCTCATCGAGCGCGAGGTCATCACGAGCGATGACGTGGAGAGCGTGCTCGGTCCCAGACCTTGGAAAAGCCGTGGAGACGAAATCATAGAAGTGAACACAACCGAACAAACAGAAACAACAGATATAGAAAAATGAAACAGACAGTGATGACTCTTGGGCTATTGTTGTTAGCCCTGTCAGCGTCGGCTCAGCGGACCGACAAGTTACCCATTGACAAGGATGTGCGCGTGGGGCATCTGGATAACGGACTGACCTACTACATCCGCCACAACGAGCAGCCGAAACAGCGTGCTGAGTTCCATATTGCTCAGGCTGTCGGGGCGGTTCTTGAGGAGGACAACCAGAACGGTTTGGCGCATTTCCTTGAGCACATGGCGTTCAACGGCACCAAGCATTTTGCAGGGAAAGGCATTATCAACTATTTCGAGTCCATCGGCGTGAATTTCGGCGGCAACATCAACGCCTATACCTCCATCGATGAGACGGTCTATCGCTTGAGCGATGTGCCCACCGTTCGCGAGGGCATTATCGACTCTGCGCTGCTGGTGATGTACGACTGGTCGTGCGGACTGTTGCTCGAGCCCGACGAGATTGACGCCGAGCGCGGCGTCATCCGTGAGGAATGGCGCACACGGGCCACACCGGGCAGACTGCTTTACAAGGACATCGTGGCGAAGAAATACCCGGGCACGCAGTATGGCAAGCGCGATGTGATTGGCGATACGGCGGTCATCAACAACTTTGCTTACGATGCGCTGCGCGACTACTACCACAAGTGGTACGGACCTGACCTGCAGGCCATCATCGTCGTGGGCGATATTGACGTGGACCGGATTGAGCAGAAGATTAAGGACCTCTGGAAAGACGTTCCTGCCCGTGCCAACCGCGGGGAGAGACCTCTCCATACCGTGCCTTTCAACGACCATGCGCGTGTCGTCACGGCATCCAACAAGGAGGCGCAAAGCACCGACATCAATATTGAGTGGCTGCACGAGCAGATGCCGCAGAGTCTGCGCAACACACCCTACGAGTACCGCCGCAATATGTGCCTGTCCCTTATCTGTTCGATGATGAACAACCGCTTCGGCGATATGACCGAGGATCCGGACGCCTCTTTCAAGAGTGCCGGCATCGGATATGGCGAGATTGTCAAGCGCAAGGACGCTTTCCTCGCTTCCGTCAGTCCCAAGGAAGGGCGGGAGACAGAGGCTCTCAAGGATTTGCTCATCCAGCTCGAGAAGATGCAGCGTTACGGTTTCCGCCAGAGCGAGCTCGACCGCGTGAAAACCAATTACCTCAACGGTATGGAGAACTCACTCAAGAGCAAGAACACGCGCAGCAACCGTTCCTACGTCAATGAGTATGTCCGTAACTTCGAGGACCAGGAGTCTATCCCTGGTATCGAGTGGGAGGTTCGTTTCGCGCAGGAGCAGATTCCGACCATCACCCTCACGGAGTTGAACATGATGGTACGCACCATGATGCACAACAACCCCACCGTTTCCATCACCGGACAGGAGAAGGAGGGCATCCATATCCCCGCCGAAGCCGAGGTGCTGGCTATGATGCAGGACGTGCAGAACGCGGAAATAGAGGCTCCCGAAGAGATTGTGTACCGCACAAAGCTGGTGAAGAAGTCTCCCAAAGCGGGCAGAATCAAGGCAACCTCGAAGGACAGCCGCTACGGCACGACCGAATGGACGCTGAGCAACGGCATACGCGTCATTTTCCGCCCCTCCAAGTTTGACGAGAACTCCATCTCGCTGCAAGCGTTCTCCATGGGCGGTTCGTCCTTGGTTAAGACGGAGGATCTTCCCTCGCTGCGGCTGACCACCTCGCTGATTTACGAGATGGGATTGGGCGATTTCACGCGCCGCGAACTGGGCAAAGCCCTGACGGGCAAGAGTGCCAGCGCAAGCCTCTCAATTAACACCTACTCGGAGGAGGTATGGGGCAGCTCGAACATAAAGGACTTTGAGACGATGCTCCAGCTTGTCTATCTCAATTTCACGGCTCCGCGCCGCGACGAGAAAGCCTACAAGACCTATATGGGTAAGCAGAGGGAATGGCTCATCAACCGTGACAAGAACCACAAGACCGTCTTCTCCGACTCTCTCGCGCTCACCCAGTCCGACCACTCGGAGCGCACGCTCATCTTCGACATGGACGCGCTCGGCAAGGTGTCGCTTGACAAGGTGATGGAAATCTATCAGGACCGTTTCGGTAACCCGGGCGATTTCACGTTCATCTTTGTGGGCGACATCAATCCCGATGACAAGACGGTGCAGAAAGCCGTTTGCCAGTGGATAGGCGGACTCAGGACGAAGAAGGGCGAACCTGAGCGGTGGCACGACTGGAACATCCACACCCCGAAGGGCATCGTCCGCAACGCGTTCACCCGCGAGATGGAGATTCATCAGACCACCAACCGCATCCAGTACACCTCCGAGGACATCCCGTACACGCTTGAGAACCAGGTTACGATGGAGCTGATAGGGCGCATCCTCAGCACGCGTTACCTCGAGTCCATCCGCGAGCGCGAGGGAGGCAGTTATGGCGTAGGTTGCGGTGGCTGGATGACACGTATCCCCTACGCGTCAGCACGGCTCGTCATGCAGTTCGACACCGATCCTGAGAAGGAGGAAAGGCTGATGCAGGTTATCCACGAAGAGGTGCAGACCATCGTCAAGGACGGACCTTTGGCGCAAGACTTGCAGAAGGAGAAGGAGTCAATGCTCAAGGACTATCAGGAGAATCTGCAGAAGAACTGGTGGTGGCGCAGTGCCGTCTATGACCGCTGCGTCTATGGCGACGACCTGCTTGCTGACTATGAGAAGACGGTGCAGGGTATCACCGCAGAGAAGATTCAGGCACTCCTCACGCAACTCGTTGCGGCTGGAAATATGTTTGAGGTGGTGATGTCCCCGAAAGAGGAATAATCGCCTTCCTGCGATAGTAAGCTTACTTCGTCAAAATAAGAATAAATACCCGAAGCCAATCGACAGGGCTGAATCCGTTGTGGTTCAGCCCTGTTGTTGTGTTCTTTAGTTCAGTGGCGCACTCCCGATTTTTTCGCGGCCTTTTCTGCGGGTTATATGCTTGTTGTATCGTATCTTTATTGGGAAATTATTGGGTGATTATTGGGTGATTATTGGGTTATTATTGGGTGATTATTGGGTTACTAAGCAAATCCCAGCGATACCTCATCTTGTACTGACCCCATTTTATTGGACACTTTAAGTGCTATATTATGAGGAAGGAAGTGCCCTTAGAGGTAAAGATGGAAGCGTTGCAATTGCTTCAATCAGGAGAATCGGCCAATGCAATAAGCAAGCGGCTTCACATTCAAGCCGGCGAGTTAAAAACATGGATGCTGATATACGCCAAAGAAGGCGAGAAAGGTCTTGCCACGTATCCTAAAAACATCTGCATTGGAGCGATAAAGACCAAGATTATTTGCACATATCGCAGAAAGAGAGTACCTTTGCACGAGATTAGTGCGCGTTATAGTGTTCCTTACTCGTCGGTAGTCCGCTGCGTATCGACTTACAGACGCAAGGGGAATGCGGGTGTTGAAGGCGCAGTAATAGATATGATGGAAGTTATGCGGTCAGGCGACACATTGGAAGAAGCATTAAACAAAGCTGAACTTAAACAGAAGCTGAAGGAGGCTCTGAACGAGAATGAGTACCTGAAAGCGGAGAATGCTTTGTTAAAAAAAGTAAAGGCCTTAATGGAAGCGGAAGAGCGCATGAACAGGCGCTCGCGCAGGTCATCCAGTCATTAAGGCCGGAACATGCCTTGAGACATTTACTCAAGGCGAGCGGGATGGCCCGTTCCACGTTCTATTACCGCATTGGCGAGCGTCCTGACAAGCACGCTTCTCTATGCGGGCGTATAGAAGGCATCTACAGGAAGCACAAAGGCCGTTATGGGTACCGCCGTGTGTGTCAGACTCTGCGCGCTGACGGTTTGACAGTTAACAGGAAGACGGTCTCCCGTCTGATGCGCGGGATGTCGCTGTTTCGGATTACGCCCAAGCGCCATTACCGCTCCTACAAGGGCGATGTGGGCAAGACAGCTCCTAACGTGCTGAACAGGGACTTTTCGGCAGCAGGCCCTTGTGAGAAACTGACCACGGACATATCGCAGTTTGTCATCAAGGGAGTCAGACTGTACTTGTCGCCCATGCTGGACTTATGGAACGGAGAGATTATCAGTTACACCGTCTATCACAGCCCTAATCTGGCGTTGGTGATGAAGATGCTGAAGAAGGCTTTCCGCCGCATGGGAGCCACATCCGGAGCAGTGCTGCATTCGGACCAGGGCTGGCATTACCAGCATGCGCAGTATCAGTTAATGCTCAAGGAGCG
>JAGCWE010000096.1 GCA_017962005.1 Paludibacteraceae bacterium
AGACAGGACTTGGCTAACCCAACATTCAGTATGATACCTACCTCGTTGGCGAAGACCATATACACTACGAAAAACAACTCCAAGACATCGCCCGCGACAAGCGGTATTGGGAACGTAAGCGGCAGGCTATTCGTCAGAAAGAGAAAGAGTTAGAAGCGCGCATTGCCGAATACGAAGAGCGCATGGCGGCTATCAAAGCGACCAAGCGTGAGATTATGGAAGAGGCGCGGCAACAGGCGGAAGAACTGCTGCAAGGAGCCAATGCCACCATCGAACGCACTATTCGTGAGATAAAAGAAGCCAAGGCGGAGAAAGAGAAGACCAAGGCGGCGCGAAAGAAAGTGGAGGAACTGCGCGAACAGGTTACTCCTAAGACTCCCAAGAAACCGAAGAAACCTGCTTCGGCCGGTTCGGCACCTGCAGAACTCCCTAAAGTGATGCATGATTTCAGTGAGTTACGCCGCCTCAAAGGCAATGTGGACACCGCTATGCCTTCCACCCGTACGCAGACCAGTGTCTCTATTGCGCACAAGCGCACTGTGTCGTTCGAGCGCACATTGGACTTGCGCGGCTGTCATGCCGACGAGGCCTTGGAGCAACTGATCGCATACATGGACGATGCGCTGATGGTGGGAGCAGGCGAAGTGACTATCCTGCATGGCACAGGCACGGGCGCACTCAAGCAACTGACACGTGACTATCTCAATGACCTCAACCGCCAGCGTCGCAAACGCGGACAAGTGGCGCTTGAGTTCGGCGACGGCGATGTGAATCACGGCGGTGCCGGCTTGACGGTAGTGAAACTATAACAAACAAGATATGAAAAAATCATTCCTCTTTATGGCTCTCCTATGCCCTTTGTGGCTCATGGCTGCGAATCCCGGCTTCGGTGACCGCAGGTATTCCATTTCCGGCATGGCGGAGTACAGTTACAACAAGACCTGGGGACATCATGGCAATTTTGACATCCAGGCGTTGATGCCTATTAATCAGCATTTTGAGATGGAAGCCAAGTTGCAGTTCTCCACTGCGAATGTGCATACCGGTGTACTGAACCTGCGGCCGAAGTTCGAACTGCCGGTGGGTGAATTGTTCATTGAGACCGATATGATTTACCGCATTGTGGCACGAAATCGCATCGGTGACATCACCGCCTCTATCGGTTTAGGCTATCGCATGGACTATGTGTCTGTCACGCTCGGTTCGTTTACGCGTGTGATAGACGACTACACCTTGACTTGGCATGAGCAAGGCAACTATGTCGTGGAGCCCTTTAACCTCTTCTACCGCGTTGAGGTCTTCTGCCGTCCGCAAAATAACTTCTGGAACCTCTCGTTCATGTTCAGCAATGTCGATGACTATCAGATGGAGCGAATGTGGCAGCCGCTGTTCTCTGCCGGCGCGTGGTATGACGTGACGGACCACTGGCGACTCAATTTCTGGGCGCAATGCAAGCCGACGGGAATGTTTCATCTCGACGCTACCTTCTATGGCGCGACGTTTAGAACAGGTTTCACCTATAGATTTTAAGCACTATGAAAAAGATTCAATATATTTTTACTACTATACTTGCGCTGCTGTTTAGTGCCTGCGCTTCGGATGACTCGACATTGGACATCGCCGGTATGTTCTCGCCGAATGGAGAGGTCGTTGAGACGCGTTTTAAGCAGTCGATGGCGTACAATGACTCGGTGGGCGAGATACACTTGGATATGGGTGCAGATAACTACACGATTTATGTGTGCTCAGATAGCCATATTACGCGAACAACGCACAAGAATCTCGACTATTTTATGGACCAGTACAAGGCTGCGGCAGCACCGAAACTGGCGCTTCATCTGGGTGATATCATCGATGCGCAGAAGAATTATCCCTGTGCAGATAGTATCCTCCATTTTGGCGGACAGACGATAAACGACACGGTGTTTGCTACGCCCGGTAACCACGACATCTATTTCAAGCAATGGTCGATTTATCGGGACTATTTCAAGACTTCCGTCTATTGGTTTGATACCAACAACGGCACAAAGAAACTGGACCTCTTCATCTGCCTCGATAGTGCTGAAGGTACGCTGGGTGTTGATCAGACGAACTGGCTGCGTGACTTGCTGGAAATGAAATCCATAGAGGGATACCGTCGTATTATAGCCTTCACGCACACCCATCTTTGGAAACTGGACGAGTCACAAGGGCACACCTCCAATATGTCATTGGAAGAGACCTATGAACTGACTTCTCTATTGGGCCAGTACGGTGTGGAAGCGGTATGGAGCGGACACCAGCATGCCCTTCAGAATGTGATATTCAAAGATGTGCTATACCTTGTGCTCAATGCCACTAAAGACGACGAAAAAGGTCAGTCGTATATGGTTGCCGAGATGGGGTCGAACGTGAATTATTCGTTCTTCGAGTACCCGAAACTACAATGATAGCGCACGGCCTGTACTGTCGAACAGACGGTCACCGATGCGGATATAAAGTTTGCCGTTGTCAAGATACTTGACGGCGGCATTTTGTTTGCTCTCGATAGACGCTATACCCTGTGGCATATTGATGTCCAGCAGGTATAGGATGGCGTTTTCTATGAGGCACTTACCTTCGGTTGTCAGGTGCGCGGTCGAGTACTCGCTTACGCCTATCATCACCATCGGCTGCGGCAGGATAGTTCCGTTGCAGTCTGTGCCGGCAGGAAACTCCGCAATGACGGTCGTGTCCGAGTTGGTCGTTCCCAGTACCTCAAAGCCGGTCGTGTTCGTCCATGTAGAGATGCCGGTGATGGCATTGGTGTTGCATTGCGAGAAAAGCGGCAACTTACCGTCCGTGAGCGTCAGATTGCGGAATAGCGGGTGTTCCGGTCGTGTTACCGTCACACTAAGTTCCTGCGTGTTTACCGCTGTACCCCAACTCCATACACCGGCTTTGAGCAGCCACGGTTTAAGCAACACCATCGGCTTGTTATATCCCTTCAGCGGCGTGAAACCAACAGCGGAGGAAGAAGGTTTGCAACCCAGTACAATCACCTCATAGCCGCTATAATCCACTTCATTGTCCATGGCGTCCGTTTCTACAATCCATAGGCTGTCGTTCGTCCGCAGGTGTTGCAGCAGGGCTTTGTCTTCCGTCGCACCCGGAATGGTCACAAAAGCGATGGCGTGTGTGCCTTCCGGCTGCACGGCAGGAACGGTGTCGTCAGGAATAGGGTCATGGTGTTCGCCTGCGCTCTCATAGCATCCCAGGTCCGGTGCATTGCCGTTATAGCCGAGGTTCACGTCTATACCTGCATCGATGAGATTAGACCCGTTCGCCAGGCGCAGACAGGTTCCGTCAGGTAGTGTCCCGTCCGCCTGCCGAGGCGCTAAGATCTGTGTGGTATCCAACGACTGAAAATCACGCGCAGCCACCGAGAAACCGTTGTTCCAACTGTTATGGTCAATCGTCACTACCGTTTGTGATTGATAAGCGTCGCTATTCTTGCCGGCATAGCTGATGCAATTCTGAATAGTGTTTCTTCCGTACGCGGTCGTGAAGCCGTAGTTGACATAGTTGTCATAGCCGGTGTTGTTATACAACCACATCGTCCCGCCGTTGTTGTTCTGGTCGAATCCGCGGGCATAGTTGCCGACAGCCAGACTATGGTGAACAACAATCTTATGGTTCGTGCCCTGGCCTCCCATCTTGAAGCCATTGCCGTTACCCTGACAAGGGTATTGGTCCAGCGTGATAGTGATAGTATTTCCATAGCGGTCGGTCATCTGAGTACCTACTTTGCTGTCAAACCAAGCCTTGTCCGTCGTCTTGGCACGAGGGTTATTGGTCATGTTGTAGTACGGCGCTCCGTTTTGGTAGCAGATGCAATTCTCGATGACGGTATTCGAGGTGCTGACGCGTTGGAAGAAATCCCACCCGTCGTCGCTGTTGTTCCATGCACGGCAACCGATGTAGTGGTTGCCCGGTCCTGTGAATTGCTTGTCGGCAAAACCGTCCGCATTTCCTCCGAAATTGGCCGTGTTACCACTCATCGTCTCATAGTCGAAGTTATCGTGGCTGTCGCAGTTGAGAATAGTGTTGTTGCCGCCTTTCTTCATCTGACAACCGGTGTCCGCAGAACCGTAGATGTCGAGGTTCTCAAAGAGGCAGTACGAGCCTTCGCAATAGAGGTTGTTTTTGCCCGAATAAGCGATAGCAAGGTCCTTGATGTGAATGTAGAGCGAGTTGGCATGTACCGTAACTCCGCGTGTTCCATAGGGCACTTTGTGAAAATCCAGCACCACTTGGTCACCCGGATAACCGGCTATCACAATGCGCTTGGAGGCAGAGCCTTGCTTGTTGATGCTGACCTTGTCCGTAAATTCGTAGGTGCCTTCCAGCAGATAAAGTGTATCGCCGCCATTCTGCAACTTCGCCACACCTGTGCTAAAAGTCGTCGGTGAGAAATACGAACTCCCATCCCCGATACCTTTCGGCGATGCATAATATGTAGCAGCATGGACGCTCAAAGCTAATAGAACCGTTGCAAAGAATGTGAATAAGCGTTTCATCTTAGTGTAAAATATAGTTTCAGACGTATAATAGTGTACCAAAGAATGAGTTTGCCTTTGAGCGATGCGCCTTTCGAGCGTGTCGTAAGTTCATGCAATACTCTGCGCCGTGCATTGGGATGCGGTTTGGATGTAGTGCTATTCGGGTTCTGCCTATAGATATAGCCTGCATAATCAATCATGCGGCATGATGCTCCGCGCAGCCAAAAATCCATGGACCAAATAATATCTTCATATATCATGCCTTCTGTGAATCGTAAATCTGTAATCGCTTCATGGCGGTATAGACGAGCCCAACAAGCAGTAAACTGGTAGCGAAATTTTGGTAGTATTTTTTTATCATTCTGCTGGTAGCCGCTTTGCGCATAGTCCACATTCTCAATGGTTTGTAGGTGCTTCTCGCACCAATCAGGTATCAACGAGTCATCTGCATCAACGAAAGCGATATACTCTCCTTTTGCATGTATTAAACCGTTGTTACGCGCTGCAGACTGACCAGCATGTGCTTGCTGATACACTTCTATGCGACTATCTTTTGTCGCGTATTCCTGAGCGATAGCAAGACTGTTATCCCTGCTCCCGTCATCTACAAGAATGATTTGCAAATCCTGAACAGTCTGTCGTAGCAAACTATCCAAACATGCCGCTAAATAGGCTTCGGTATTGTATATGGGAACAATGATGCTAATCATAATAATTGTGCTATTTGTGCGGACTGATATTGGCGTGTAAAGATTTCGCAGTGCTGTGTCTGTTGTCGTGTGAAACCCTTTTGCTTCCACTCGTTATATTTCTCTAATATAAATGCCGCTACTTCATCTGCATTTCTCCCGGCTAACCCCGCATTTGTCTCTTGTATCACCTGCGCGAGGCATTCTTCGTCACTACGAATACATAAAACAGGTTTTTGTACACCCAGTGCCTCAAAGAACTTTGTTCCCATAATACCATGTGCTCCTTCCGGTGTGCTCAAGCATGTCAGTACAAGAAGAATGGAAGATTGATGCATGAGTGGAAGCAGTTCCGCTTTTGGAATATATCCGCGGATATGACATAGTTGTGTCAGACCATAACGATCGACCATCTGTTGCAAGGCTTCTATGGAAGTCTTGTCAATGAAGAAATTCAGTACTACATCCTCTTGTGCTATTTGTTTAGCAGTCAAAAGTTTTTGCATGGCCTCGAACAGCAGACGCGGGTCACGAAAATCAAGGTTATAAATCTTGCCTGTATAAGAGATGATGAACTTGTCGGACGGTATGTCTTTCGGATAAAAGTCTGCTGTGTCGAAGCCGTTGTAAATCAAATGGGTAGATGAATTGTAACGGCTTAATAGTTGTTGATGCCAAGGAGAAACGGTTATCACATGTTTCGCTGCCGCTAACACGCGATTTCGGAGGCGTTTATTGTGAGCGGTGAACAATCGGTGTAACCGTACATTGAGGGCACGTGAGTGGAAGAATGATGTTGTGTTGTAAGGGATGTTTCCCCATTGTTCTGCTATGTCGCGTAGATCCACTATATAGGGTTTGTGGTATTCTTGTGCGAGTTGATATGTCGTCCACAAAGGGAAATAGTAACATGAACTGCAGAAAATTGCATCGTATTCAACTACATTCACGCTCGTTTCAATGAAATGCTGAAACTGTCGTTCGCGCATGCCGAAGACCTTATCTGCCACATAGCGCCATCGAGGATATTTCTGTTGATAATATGTTGTGTGATACCAATGCCCGAATTCTGCCGTGAACGGCTTGTTCCCTTTTTCGCAGTCGCTAAAAACATCGCAAAGCCAACCCTGTTCGGTTAGGTACTTACAAAGGCTGACTACTCGCGGGGCATAAGCTGGCGGTGCAATAGAGTCTGTTAATATGAGCAACCGTTTAGGCATTGAGCAGATCGAGTATTTTAGGATACAAGGAGCGGTGATACGTCTCTGGGAGCAGAGCGCTATTATGCCACAAGAGGCAGAGGTCGCCGTGGTGCATCTTGACTTTGGAGATGAGGCGTTCGCAGAGGAAATAGGCTTCGTCCTCCGTGAGGTTCATGTAGTTCTCGTTGCTCAGCGTGCAGTCCATGACGGTAAGCGGATGAAGCGTGAGTGGCGTCAGTTCGTACGTCTTCGGGTTGATCCATCTAACGGCACGCGTAGTCTGCAAGCGAAAACCTGCACTATCGGCAAAGCCCATCGTGAAATCGTCGGTGTAACCTGCATCAGCCAGGCGCTGCATATGGTCAAAGTCGCTACGCAGATAGTGCGCACGGAACATGCGGCTGTATTCGATTTTCGGGATGTCGCCGTAATAACTGCCATGCACGCCCAGATACGAGTTGTTGTAGCGCAGCATGTGTTTCAAGCGCTTATAATCACGTCCCCACAAGCAATATTGCGGATAGTCGAAACCTTTTCCTTTGGTCCGCTTGACAAAATAGATGGTGTCAGCACCGGGCACTTCCGCATCTTGCTCGATAAGCCACGGGAAGGTATATAACGGGTCGTTGTGAATACTTTTGAGAGAATTGAATACTTGTTTTGCCTCGCCACGCAAGATGCCTCCTATCGCTCCACGCAGGCTGCGGTATTGCGCGATAGTGTCGATGTCGTGCGTGAGGTAAATATGTCCGAAGCCCGGTTCGGGAAGTGGCAGATTCAGTTGCTTGAGCACCAACCGCGCGTATTCGTCCAGACGAGGTATCTGCAGCCGACTCTTCTTGCTGAGCATCGAGAACTTAGCCGCAAATCGTCCATGTTCATCTCGTTGCGTGTTGAGAAGCTCTTCTGCTCGGGACGTGAAGAAGAACGCAGCATAAACGATGTCCGTACGAATAATCGTTTTGCCTTTAGCGGGCACTTCTACTTCCGGCTTTGTGAGTTCAGGATAGATAAGGTCTTTACCCAAATGACCATTCGGCACGATGAGCACATCGTGCGTCTCCAACGCTTTCTCGTCTGCCGTGTAGGCCACTCGTGCTGCGGCTTCGCTGTTTCCGTAACAGAGCCACTCAATTAGGTATTGGATTACTTCGTTCATTCGCTCAAAATCTCCCATTCGTATAATTTCTGTTCTATCTGATGTTTAATTGATTCGTAGCGTTGGAAGTTCTCCTGAGTTTGGTTTTCGGGAGATGCCAGCATTTGCTCCATTTCGGCTTGTTGTGTTTCGAGAGCAGCAATCGCGGCTTCAACTTCGGCTATTTGTTTCTCTTTCTTTCGTTTTTCTGCCGCAGCAGCCTTTTGCGCAGCATAGTCTTGTGCGCTTGTTGTTAGCTCGCGATTAGCATTTGACCTCGAGTATTGTCTAGGATTAGTAGCAGATTCATAGCCAATTGCCTCGAGATTAGTCAGTTTTTTAGTGCGGAGGAAATCGTATATGCCGCCGAGGTGCTCTTTGACGCGTCCGCCGCCGAACTCGTACACTTTACTGACGAGGCCGTTGAGGAAGTCGCGGTCGTGGCTGACACAAATCAATGTGCCATCGAAATCTTTGAGTGCCGCTTTGAGCACATCTTTGGATTGCATGTCCAGATGGTTCGTCGGCTCGTCGAGAATGAGCAGGTTACACGGTTCCAGTAGCAAGCGAATCATCGCCAAGCGGCTTCGTTCGCCTCCGCTGAGCACTTTCACTTTCTTGTCGCTCGCTTCGCCGCCGAACATGAACGCACCCAAAATATCGCGAATCTTCGTGCGGATATCACCCACAGCGACATAGTCGATGGTCTCGAAAACAGTCAGGTTCTCGTCCAATAGAGCGGCCTGATTCTGGGCAAAATAGCCGATTTTGACATTATGGCCTATCTTTAGCGAACAGAGGTAGTCGAGTTGGTTCATGATGCATTTGACGAGTGTGGTTTTTCCTTCGCCGTTCTTGCCGACGAACGCCACTTTCTCGCCTCTGCGAATGGTGAACGTGACATCATGAAAGACATTGTGCTCGCCGAAATCTTTGCGCAGGTCTTCTACGATGAGCGGGAAGTCTCCGCTCCGCGGAGCAGGCGGGAAACGCAGGTTCAAGCGGCTGGTGTCTTCCAAGTCCACTTCAAGCCGCTCGAGTTTCTCGAGTTGCTTGATTCGGCTCTGTACCTGCACAGCTTTGGTGGCTTTGTAACGGAAACGTTCGATGAACTCTTCGGTGTCCTGAATCATCTTCTGCTGGTTCATGTACGCCCGCACTTGCTGCTCGTGGCGTTCTTTGCGCAACTCGACGAAACGGCTGTAGTTGACGTTATAATCGTAGATGCGACCGAGTGTTATCTCGATAGTCCGACCGCACACATTGTCGATGAACGCGCGGTCGTGGCTGACCATCAGTACGGCACTCGGACTCGTTTTGAGGAAGTCTTCCAACCACTGGATGGATTCGATATCCAAGTGGTTCGTCGGCTCGTCGAGTAAGAGCAAATCGGGATGACGAAGCAGTATTTTCGCCAACTCGATACGCATTCTCCAACCGCCAGAGAACTCGCTGCAGGGCCTGTCGAAATCTTTGCGCTCGAAGCCTAAACCGATGATAGTCCGGTCCATCTCGGCGATAAAACGCGCTTCGTCTTGCGTGTCCGCCATCTGCTGGTGCACGGTCATCACTTCTTCGCGTAGTGTCCGGTTGTCGTGGAACAACATCACTTGCGGCAGATAACCGATTGTCATGTCCGTCTCACGGCTGATACGACCGCTCGTAGGCTGGTATTCGCCGGCAATAAGACGCAGCAGGGTTGTCTTGCCTGCTCCGTTCTTTCCCACCAGGGCAATACGCTCCTTCCTGTTGATGAGGAAAGAGATGTCATCCAGCACAGGGCGGGAGGCGAACTCCATACTAAGATGGTCAACGGTTAACATTCGATGCCGTACACTTTTTTGTTAATAACGCGCCAAAGAATCAGTGTGAGTGCTG
>JAGCWE010000097.1 GCA_017962005.1 Paludibacteraceae bacterium
CCTGCGGCACGCTGCTTGAGCCGTGCAGTACGATGGGGAAGCCGGGCAGCTGCTCCATGATGGCATCGAGGACGTCGAACGCCAACGGAGGAGGCACGAGACGGCCTGTCTGCGGGTCACGGGTGCACTGTTCGGGTTTGAACTTGTATGCGCCGTGTGACGTGCCGATGGAGATGGCGAGCGAGTCGCAGCCCGTGCGCTTGGAGAAATCGATGACCTCCTCGGGACGGGTGTAGTGGCTCTCCTCAGCCAGTACCTCGTCCTCCACGCCAGCGAGTACGCCGAGTTCGGCTTCTACAGTGACATCGTACTGATGGGCATAGTCAGCGACCTTCTTCGACAAAGCGATGTTCTCCTCATAGGGGAGCGCCGAGCCGTCAATCATCACGGAAGAGAAGCCGAGATCGACACAGTCCTTGCAGAGCTCGAACGAGTCGCCGTGGTCGAGGTGCAACACAATCTGCGGGTGCTCCCAGCCGAGCTCCTTGGCATACTCGACAGCGCCCTGCGCCATGTAACGCAGCAGGGTCGGGTTGGCGTAGTTGCGGGCACCCTTAGAGACTTGCAGGATGACAGGTGACTTGGTGTCAGCAGACGCCTTGATAATCGCCTGGAGCTGCTCCATATTGTTGAAATTGAAAGCGGGAATGGCGTATCCGCCACGGATGGCCTTGGCAAACATGTCACGGGTGTTGACCAAGCCGAGTTCTTTGTAACTTACCATAATTATAAGGATTTAAGTTTGGTTATTTAATCTTTTTGCTTGCTGTCACGAAATAGGCAATGAGCAGGATATACATGACTATGCCGAGTATCTGCGCACCAGACGAAGCCGCCCATGAGGTCAGATACCAGTCGGCGCCTGCGAACTTGAGCACAGCACTGATGACGCCCATCAGCGCGCCGCCGGCAATAAAGCCGCTCGCCACGAGCGTACCCTTCTCGTTGCGTTTCTGCGCCAGTTCGGGAGCCTTCTCGCCGTCCTGCTTGCGCTCACGCGATACGAAATGAGATATAGTGCCGCCAATAAGAAGAGGCATATTGAGATGCAAGGGGATGAACATACCGAGCGCGAAAGTCAGTACAGGCACACCTACGAAATTGAGGATGAGCGCCAGCACAGCGCCTGCGAAATAGAGCATCCACGGCGCACCCTGCCCCGACATGAGAGGTTCGATGACCGCCGCCATAGCGTTCGCCTGCGGAGCGACCAGAGCGTTGTCGCCCACGAAACCGTAGGTCTTGTTGAGGATAATCATCACACCGCCCACCGTTGCGGCACTGACGAGCGTGCCGAGGAACTTCCACGTCTCCTGCTTGGCCGGTGTGGTGCCAATCCAGTAACCAATCTTGAGGTCAGTGATGAAGCCTCCTGCCATCGACAGCGCCGTGCAGACCACGCCGCCGATAATCATAGCCGCCACCATGCCGCTGGTGCCCTTCATGCCGACAGCCACAAAGACCACGGAGGCGATGATGAGGGTCATGAGGGTCATGCCGCTGACGGGGTTGCTGCCCACAATGGCAATCGCGTTCGCTGCCACGGTGGTGAACAGGAAGGCGATGACGGTGACAACCAGCCATGCCACTAACGCCTGGCCGAGATTATGCAGCACGCCTACCCAGAAGAAGACCAACACAATGAGCAATGCGGCAATGACAGAGACCGCCAAGAGCTTCATCGATATGTCGCGCTCGGTGCGGAGGACGTTCTGCGCCACGGCTTTGCCCTTGCCGCCGAACTCTTTCTTAACCAGTCCGAAGGCTCCGGCAATGACACCCCAGTTCTTTATGATACCCAGCAGACCCGCCATCGCGATGGCTCCGATGCCGATATTGCGGCCGTAATTAGTGTAGAGAAGCTGCGGGTCAAGGTCGGACATGCCCGTCGCGCCCAGCAGCGGCAGGATAACCCACCACGTGAAGAGCGAACCGCAGGCGATAATAGCCGCGTACTTGAGTCCGATGATATAGCCCAAACCCAATACGGCGGCGCTGGTATTGACCGCCATCACCGTCTTGAACTTGACGGCAACGCTCTCACCCCATGCGGTCATACGTGTGGAGAGGCTCTCGGTCCAGAGTCCGAAGGTGGAGACGATGAAGTCGTAGAGTCCGCCGACAGCCGCAGCCCATACAAGAGGCTTAGCCTGGCTGCCGCCCTGCTCGCCCGACACGAGCACCTGCGTGGTAGCTGTAGCCTCGGGGAAGGGGTACTCGCCGTGCTTCTCCTGGACGAAGAACTTGCGGAAAGGTATAAGGAACAGAATGCCGAGGCAGCCGCCCAAGAGCGACGACATGAAGACCTGCATGAAGTTGACCGTGATGTCGGGGTACTTAGCCTGCAGGATATACAGCGCCGGCAGCGTGAAGATGGCACCCGCGACCACCACGCCCGACGAGGCACCGATGGACTGGATAATCACGTTCTCGCCGAGCGAGTTCTTGCGGTTGAGCGCGGAGGACAGTCCGACCGCGATGATGGCAATCGGAATCGCCGCCTCAAAGACCTGGCCGACCTTCAGTCCGAGATAGGCAGCGGCAGCCGAGAAGATGACCGCCATCACCACGCCGAGGCTGACACTATAAGGGGTCACTTCGGCAAACTGCTGTTCAGGTCGCAGGATGGGTTCGTACTTCTCGCCCGGTTTGAGGGGACGAGAGGCGTTTTCGGGAAGTTGAATGTTGTCCATAACGTATTATTGTTTCTGGTTTTTAGTCTGATAATCACGCCCGTAGGAGCGGTAGGTGTCCTTCTCTATCTCGATGTCCGGCTCGCGCAGGACGGTCTTGGGCTGCAGCTGCCAGCAGAGGTACTTGATGGTCAGCCCGCGGTCGAGCCACTGCTTCTCGTAGTGGGTCTGGAGGGACTTGGCTTTGTCCAAAGAAGGTGCATCCGCAGCGGCATAGAGGTCGGCGGTGTCCGCCAGTACGGGGTAGCCGTTCTCCCGCAGCATGGCGCGGGTGTAGGTATAGAGGAACGGGCTGTCCGTTTTGAGGTGGATGAGTCCGTCCGGACGCACCACCTGCTGGTAGCGCTTCATAAAAAAGGTGGAAGTCAGGCGTTTGGTGGCTTTCTTCATCTGCGGGTCGGGGAAGGTGATCCATATCTCGTCCACTTCATCCGCTGCAAAGAAGCGCGGCAGCAGCTCAATCTGCGTGCGCAGGAATGCTACGTTGGCCATGTTCTCATCCTCCGCCTGCTTCGCGCCCGCCCACATTCTCGCGCCCTTGATGTCCACTCCGATGAAATTGCGGGCACTATCCTGACGCGCCAGTCCGATAGTATAGTCGCCGTGCCCGCAGCCCAGTTCAAGCGTGATTGGAAGGCCGTTGCGGAACACCCGTTCGTCCCAATGACCCGCCATGAGCGTGACATCCGAACCGTTCTGTATATCGCGGAACGCACACTGGAAGACCCTCGCGAACGAGTTCATCTCCTGAAACTTCTTCTGCTTGTTCTTGCTCATAAGGGTGTGTATTAGGGCTCCAGTATCTCCATTCCTATCTGGCTCACGCCGCGCAGATTGTCCGAGCGCATACCGTGACGGACGGACAGCGAGTAGGCACCCGTGTCGGGGAAGTGGTAGTTCTGCTCGTACAGCACGGGCATCGAGACGTGCCCGTTGCGTCCGTTGCCGAGCCACCTGCCCCTGTCGTCCGCCAGATAGAACTCGATGGTGTCGCTCGTCACCACACCCTGCGGGTTGGTGGAGGTGAGGAAGAGCCACATGTTCTGATAAGGGTAGTTGTCGCTATGGCGGACATGCAGCAGGACGTTGCAGGGCGACACGGTATCCGTCACGCGGAAAGAGAACGTGACCGCCGAGTCCTCGTCCCACCCTGCGGGTGACACATCCCTGAACTCGGAAAAAACGACACCGCGTGTGCAAGCCGCCAGCAACAGGCTACTTGCCAGCAGTGTCAGTATCTTTGCGCGGTTGGTCATTGTTCCTGCTGTCGTTTTTGGGTTTGCGGTTGTCACGCGGCCGGTTGTTGCGCTGCGGTTTCTGCTTTTTCTTCTTGTCGAAACGGGCGAAATCGTCCTGTCCCACCACGTTCTGGTAGCCAAGGTCCTCCTCTTCGGGCTTGTCCTGTCCGTTGCTGCCCAGCGAATAGCCCATCTTCCGCGCCTCCTCGTAGAGGGAAATCTCGTAGTTGAGGCAGCACTTGAGTTTGGCGCACTGACCCGCCAGTTTCTGCGGGTTGGGCGACAGTTTCTGCAGCCTTGCCGCACCCGTGCCGACGGAGGTGAAATTGGTCATCCACGTGGAGCAGCAGAGTTCGCGTCCGCACGGCCCCGTGCCGCCTATCCTGCCCGCCTCCTGCCGCGCGCCAATCTGCTTCATCTCAATACGGATGCGGAACGTCTCGGCATAGACCTTGATGAGTTGCCGGAAATCGACACGGCCGTCGGCTATGTAGTAGAAAATCGCCTTGGTGCCGTCCCCTTGGAACTCCACGTCGCCTATCTTCATCTCCAGCCCGAGGGATTTCGCCAGTTGGCGGGACTTGATCATGGTGTCGTGCTCGCGAAGATGCGCCTCCTCCGCCTTCTTCATGTCCTCCTCCGTGGCGAAACGGAGCACGTTGCGTATCTCGTACCGGGCAGGGTCAATGCGGTTCTTGTGCATCTGGCAGAGCACAAGCCTGCCGGTCAGAACCACCTCCCCGATGTCGTAACCCGGATTCGCCTCCACCACAACGACCTTCCCTTTCTCCAAAGGCAGTTTGCTGGTGTTGTGGTAGTACCCCTTCCGCGTGTTCTTGAATTGCACTTCCACGATGTCCGTCTCGTTCACGTTCTCCGGCAGGTCGCTCAGGTAGTCCGTCACGGGCAGCATGTGCGCCGAGTTGCGGAAACACGCCTTGGAAGAATACTGACAGGCATCGTTATTGAGTGTGAATCGTTCGTTCATAAAAGTTTATGGTTTGCTATATGTCGTTATTTCTTTATCAGCACAATCATCTGCAGGCAGAGGTCGAAGAAGATGATTTTGGCATTGCCGTTCTGCGAAATCTGCCTCTCCGCCTTGTCCAGTTCCGCAATGATTTTCTCCACATTGCCGGCATGGATGAAGGCGGCGAAGTTCCTGCTGAAGTCCTTCTCCTCCTGCATCTGGTAGTTCAGTTGCGGAACCTTGTAGTTGTAGATGAAGTTCTCGCGTATCTGGCGCTGCACAAACTGCAGGAACACCTTCTGCTTTTCGCGCCCCACCTTCGCGTCCGCCATCTTCAGGCTCCACTGGCGGAGTTTCTGCAGCGACTCGTAGTCCTTCCTATGCCCCACCATCCACGCCTGACGCATCAGGGCGACAAAGTCCTCCATAAAAAGCCTGTTCTGCTCATTGTCGCCGGACACCCGCAACGCCTGATGGAAACTGCCTTGGGCAAGGTGGGCTATGTCGTTGGCGGATTCGGGGTCAATGCCTCTTTCTGTGAGAGCCTGCGCTATCTGCTCCTGCGCAAGAGGCGGCACACGAACCAGCTGCACGCGGCTCAAAATGGTGGGAAGAAGTCTTTCGGGGGATTCGCTGACAAGCAGGAAAACCGTCTTCTCTGGCGGCTCCTCCAGCAACTTCAGGAGTTTGTTGGCACACGCGGCATTCATCTTTTCCGCCTGCCAGATTATCATCACCTTGTAGCCCGGGCCGAATGGCTTGAGCGAGAGCTTGCGAAGTATCTCGCTGCTCTCTTTCTCATAGATGACCGCCTGCTTGTTCTCTATGCCCAACTGGTTGTACCAGTCGTCCAGCGAGAAGTAACCATTGTCGAGTATAATCTGCCGGAAGGCGTCCATGAAGTCGTTGCATGTGTCGCCCGAATCGGTCTTGACAATGGGAAAGGCGAAATGGAGGTCAGGATGCTGCAACTTCTCAAACTGCAGGCAGGTGGGACATTGGCCGCAGGAATCGTCGTCGGTCGGATTGGTGCAATTGAGATACTGCGCGTACGCTATCGCCAGCTGCAACTTGCCGACTCCCTGCTTGCCCGCGAACAAGCGGGCATGAGGCACACGCCCCTGCTGCGCCGTAAGAACCAACTGGCGCTTGACCTCCTCCTGTCCTATTATATCACGGAACCGCATAAATTGAACATGCCGCAAAAGCGCGCAAAAATAAATAAATTTTCGGACTTTCACGAAAAACAACGCAAATAATAGTACTTTTGCCGCCCAAACATGCAAAAAATGAACAGAGACGATTTTCCCATACTCTCCGAAACAGTTTACGGCAAACCGCTTGTGTATCTCGACAATGCCGCCACCACACAGAAACCCCGGCAGATGCTCGACGCGATGGCCGACGCCTACCTGTACCGCAACGCCAATATCCACCGCGGCGTGCACCATCTGAGCCAAGTCGCCACCGAAAGGCACGAACAGGCACGCCAACGGGTGGCTGAGTTCCTCGGTGCACGTTCTGAGAAGGAGATTGTGTTCACCAAAGGCACCACCGACAGCATCAATATGCTCGCCTTCTCCTTTGGAGAGGCTTTTGTCCGCAAGGATGACGAGATTATAGTCAGTCAGTTGGAACACCATTCCAATATAGTCCCGTGGCAGATGCTCTGCGAGCGCAAACAGGCACGGCTCCGCGTTCTGCCTTTGGACGGTAACCTGCGCATTGACGCATCCGCATTGGAAGGCCTTGTCAACGAGCGGACACGCCTCATCTCTGTGGCTCACGTGAGCAATGTGCTGGGTGCTATCCAACCCGTTGAGGATATCGTCCGTATCGCACAGCGTCACCATATACCCGTCTGCATCGACGGCGCACAGTCAGCCCCCCACATGCCCATAGACGTGCAGGCACTGGATTGCGACTTCTACGTATGCTCCGCCCATAAGATGTACGGACCGACAGGGCTGGGCGTGCTCTATGGCAAACAGGAATGGCTCGAGCAACTGCCCCCTGCCGAGGGCGGAGGGGAGATGATTGACCATGTCCGCTTCGAGAAAACCACCTACAACCAACTGCCCTACAAGTTCGAAGCGGGCACGCCGGATTTCATCGGCAGTTGCGCCTTCGCTGCCGCACTGGATTACATCGACTCGGCAGGAAGAGAAAGCGTTTGCCGGCACGAGAGCGAACTGACAGATTATCTGGAGCGGCGGCTGGCGGAAACGGAAGGAGTCCGCATCTACAGCAAAGGCACGGCGAAAGCAGGGGCTGTCTCGTTCAATGTCTATCAGGGCGACAGGCTGCTTCACCCCTTCGATGTGGGCACTCTGCTCGACCGGCAGGGAGTGGCTGTCCGCACGGGACATCACTGCGCCGAACCGCTGATGGACTACCTGCATATACTTGGAACTGTAAGAGCCTCCATCGCATTGTATAACAACCGCGAGGACATTGACGCCCTCATTGCCGCCCTCCGCAAAGCCATTGCCATGCTCGGATGATTCCCATGCATTATAAGGATTCGGTCTGTGCCGTTATGAAAAGTGCGGTCTGCCTGTTGTTCCTGCTGACGTGCCATCCTGCCGACGCACAGTACCGCATCATCTCCTACAACGTGGAGAACTTCTTCGACACGCAACACGACACCCTCAAAAACGACTACGACTTCCTGCCCGCCGGCAAGTACCACTGGACCTACCGGCGGTTTAGCGACAAGGCCTCCCGGATAGCACGGGTCATCTGTCAGGCAGGCCAATGGGACATACCCCTGCTCGTGGGATTGTGCGAAGTGGAGAACAAAGCGTGCCTTGACCGCTTGCTGCGCGCAATGCCGAACCATCCCTACCGGTACATCCACTATGAAAGCCCCGACGAGCGGGGGATAGATGTTGCCCTCCTGTACGACTCGCTGCGCTTCCGTATGCTCAACAGCCGTGCCTGTGCCGTCAGTCTGGAGAACGACTGCACCCGCGACATTCTCTATGCCGCCGGACAACTGCCCGAAGGCGACACACTCCACCTGATGGTCTGCCACCTCCCATCCATGCGTGGCGGGCAGCAGGCCTCCGAATGGAAAAGACAGCGTGCCAAACAAACCATACAACACATAACTGACAGCATTCTTTCCAGCCAGCCCAATGCACAAATCGTGGTGATGGGGGATATGAACAGCCAACCCAGGAACGACCTGCAAGGACTCAACAACCGGATGATTGACCTCACAGCCGCAGACCCGACCGTCGGAGGCACACACAAATGGCAGGGTATATGGACATGCCTTGACCAGTTCTATCTCTCCCCGTCAATGGACCAACGCGCGTCCGTCCGTATATATACCGCTGACTTCCTGTTGGAAGATGACCAGAAGCACCTCGGCAAACAACCTATTCGGACGTGGCAAGGCTACCGCTACAACTCACAAGGGTACAGCGACCATCTGCCCGTTATTCTGGATTTCCGCTGACTTTTTATGCCGATTCTAAAAATTGATTGTACCTTTGCCACGCTTTTCAATAGCAAACCAAAACCAACTCACTATGGAATACAAGATTCAAACCATCGGCGTACTCACCTCCGGCGGGGACGCTCCGGGCATGAACGCGGCGGTTCGCGCCGTCACCCGTGCCGCATTGTCCAACAACATACGCGTCAAAGCCATCTATCGCGGCTACAAAGGTCTGATGGACGGAGAAGTGGCGGAGTTCAGCAGCCAGGATGTCAGCGGCATCATCCAGCGCGGCGGAACCATCCTCAAGTCCGCACGCAGCGAGGAGTTCAAGACACCTGAAGGACGCAGACGCGCCTACGACACCATTGTCAGAGAGAAGATTGACGCCCTCATCGTCATCGGCGGCGACGGCACCTTCACTGGCGGACGCATCCTCGCGCAGGAGTTCAACGTACCCGTCATCGGCATTCCCGGCACCATCGACAACGACCTGTGGGGCACGGACGCCACCATCGGTTATGACACCGCACTCAACACCATCATGGACTGCGTGGACAAACTCCGCGATACCGCCACCAGCCACGAGCGCGTCTTCCTCGTCGAAGTGATGGGACGCGACGCGGGATTCCTCACCCTCAACGCCGCCATCGCGGCGGGAGCCGAGGCTGCCGTGATTCCCGAAAGGGCGACAGTTGCCGAGCAGATAGAGACAGCCATCGGACAGGGCAGACGCAAATCGAAGAACAGCAGTATCGTACTCGTACAGGAACATGCTGTCAATGGAGGCGCACTCGCCGTGCAACAGGAAATAGAGAAAACGCACCCCGAATACAACGTCCGTACCACCATCCTCGGACACCTCCAGCGCGGAGGCAGACCGTCTGCCAAAGACCGTATTCTCGCCTCACGGATGGGATGCGCCGCTATTCAGGCTCTGCTGGATGAACAACGAAGCATCATGGTCGGCATACAGAACGACGAGATAGTCTATGTCCCCCTTGCCAAAGCCATCCGCACCAAGAAGGACATCAAGGCGGACACATGGCACGCCATGCAAATACTCTGTATATGATTTATTTTGAATGTGACTACGGTGAGGGATGCGCTCCCGCTATCTTGCAAGCGCTGGAGCAGACCAATCTGGAGCAGACCGTGGGTTACGGGCTTGATCCTTATTCGCTCAAAGCCCAACAACTCATCGCCGACCTCTGCGGACTGAATTCGGACGAACACAAAGAATCCGGGACACTGCAGGAAAACCTCTGGCGCGAGCGGGAAACAGCGGGTGCGGTGCATTTCCTCGTCGGCGGCACACAGACCAACACTGTTGTCATCAACTATCTGCTGCGCCCCCATCAGGGGGTCATTGCCGCCGACTGCTCACATATCAACGTCCATGAGACAGGTGCCATCGAGCACTTCGGGCACAAGGTTCTTGTCCTGCCCACGCAGGACGGCAGACTGACCGCCGCACAGGTTCAGGACGCGCTGCTACAACACCTCTACGACCCGAATATCGAGCATACCATCCAACCCGGTATGGTCTATCTCAGTTTCCCCACTGAGACCGGGATGATATACTCCAAGAGCGAACTGCAGGCCATCTCCTCCGTCTGCCGCCAGTACCGTGTCCCTCTCTACATCGACGGAGCCAGACTGGGCTACGGACTCCGCTCGCCGAAAGCCGACATCACGCTTCGCGAACTTGCCGCCCTGACTGACATCTTCTATATCGGCGGCACCAAGCAGGGCGCGCTCTTCGGCGAGGCGCTTGTCATCTGCAATCCCGCTTATCGCAAGGATTTCCGCTATTTCATCAAGCAAGGCGGGGGCATGCTCGCCAAGGGACGGCTGCTTGGACTGCAGTTTCTCACTCTCTTCACGGACAATCTCTACTGGCAGCTCTCCGACCACGCCGTCAGTCAGGCTCTCCGTATCCGGCAGGCGCTCGCGGACAAAGGCTATCCACTCTATATGGACAGCTACACCAACCAGCAGTTTACCGTCCTTACCAACGAGCAGATGGAACGCCTGCAACAGCGGTTCGTCCTCTCCGTGGTCGAGCGTACGGACTCCGGCCACACCGTTGTGCGCATCTGCACCGATTGGGCTACTGACCCGGAAAACGTCACGCAGCTCATCAACGCGCTGTAACCAAAATCTTTCCGAAAAAACCATAAAAAAGTGAGACTTGTCCTGCAGACAAATCTCACTTTGTGGTACCTCTTGGAGTTGAACCAAGGACACATGGATTTTCAGTCCATTGCTCTACCACCTGAGCTAAGGTACCATTGCCTATCGGGTAAACATTTTACCACGAAAAAGCGCGCAAAAGTACACTGTTTTTCCGACCTGACAAATTTTTTCCACATTTTTCTGCATTTTTTAGCGTAACAGACAGAAAAGTTTGTACTTTTGCCCACACACATTGTGGATAACACACCTATATGACTACCATTTTCCTCACCGGTGCCACTGGCACAATGGGACAGGCGGGAATGAAAGAGATTCTGCGCTTCCCCGACCGCTACCGCCTGCGCATTCTGG
Organism: Paludibacteraceae bacterium; assembly: GCA_017962005.1. Lineage (GTDB taxonomy): Bacteria > Bacteroidota > Bacteroidia > Bacteroidales > Paludibacteraceae > Colicola. The sequence goes on from JAGCWE010000097.1 coordinate 10,900, forward strand.
CACGCCCTTCTGACAAAAACAAGAAACTGCTTCTCCCCTATGGCGACAGAATAGAAATCGTCTGGGGCGACCTCACATGCTACGAGGATGTGCTTCGCGGCGTTACAGGCAGTGACATCGTACTCCATACCGGCGGAATGGTCTCCCCGCAAGCCGACTACCGTCCCCGCCGGACACGCCAGACGAACATCAAGGCAGCCACCTACATACGTGATGCCATACTGGCACAACCCGTGCAGCCCAAACTCGTCTATATCGGTTCCGTGGCGCAGATGGGCGACAGACGGGAACCTTTACACTGGGGACGGACAGGCGACCCCATTTGTGTCTCGCCCTACGACCACTACGGCATCACCAAGGCTTGGGCGGAACGTATCCTGACCAACGCCCCCATACGGCGGTGGGTCAGCCTCCGTCAGTCGGGCATACTCCACCCCGCCATCCTCAGCAACTACGACCCGATTATGTTCCATGTCCCCATCCGCGGCGTATTGGAATGGGCTACAGTAGAGGACAGCGGACGGTTGCTTGAACGCGTCTGCCGCGAGGACGTGCCCGACAGTCTCTGGAACCGCTACTACAATATTGGCTCCGGACAGGAATACCGCATCACCAACTACGAGTTCGAGTGCCTGCTGCTGAAAGCCATCGGATGTCCTCCGCCCGAACAGATATTCGAGGCGAAGTGGTTCGCCACACGCAATTTCCACGGGATGTGGTATCTCGACAGCGACATTCTGGAGGATTATCTGCACTTCCGCGCCAATATCCCTATAGAGGAATATTTCCGCCGGATGGCACAATCGGACGCACTGCCGCCCGCACTGCGTTTCGCTATCCGCTCACGCCTCATCTATGCCTCGCGCCTTGTGCCGCACCTCGTCAAACTGGCGATGTACGCTATGGCAATGAAAAAGGAACATGGCACGCAATGGTGGATTCGTCACAACAAGCAACAGCGTATAGCCGCCTGCTATGGGTCAATGGAGAAATACCGAGCCATCCGTCCATGGCGGGAACAGAATCTCGACCGCCCCACGGAACAAGCCGTCCTGCTGGACCACGGATACGAAGAGAGCAAACCGATGGTGGACTTCACGCTGGAGGATATGCGCCGCGCCGCCGCTTTTCGGGGAGGCAGATGCCTCACCACAGATGAGGAACTGCAGACCGCATTGAATGAATCCCAATTCATCTGGGATACCCCGCTCCGCTGGCAGTGCGCTGAAGGACACACCTTTGAAGCCACTCCTAGACTTATCCTGTTAGGAGGACACTGGTGCCCTGACTGCTTCCCTTGGCCATACGCTGACGAGAAAGACGCGCGACCGTGGCAATGGGACAGAGAGGCGCGCCGCAATCCCTTCTTTGCGCAACTGTGGACACCGCTCCATGACAAGGATGAAGACAACACCTACGGACCGGAAGTGTTTGAAGGGTGGGAAAAGTAAGAAACCGCAGAATCAGATTTCTATATGCTCGGCAGAAACAGGAGTGCTGAGGAAGATGCCCGCTGAGAGGTTGAACTTGTCCGCCTGCTCGGACGTGAGGTAGCGGCATGTGCCACCGCGTGAAAGAAGGCCTTCTATGTCACCGTGCCTTGACAGATAGTCGCGCAGACTCCGCGCCACTATATCGCCCTGTTCAATGATTTGCACACCGCACACGCCCTCCCCTTCTTTCAGTCCCATCCGGTTATGCGTTGTGTGCTCTTCCACCCATGCGCGTATTTTTGGCAGCAGCAGCGGGTAATGGGTGCAACCGAGGATAAGCGTGTCAATGAGCGGGTCTTTATTCCATAACTCACACAGGTATTTGTCCACAAAATAGTCCGCCCCTTGTGAGAGGTGTTCGCCGCTTTCGATGAGCGGCACCCACATCGGGCATGCCTGCTGTGTGACGTACAACTCCCCGCCACCAGTCTGTTGCATTTGCCACTGCTTGTCCAGTTCCAGCACGTAACTCTCCGACTGCACCGTTCCCTGCGTAGCAAGAACGCCAATATGGCATCCTCTGACCGCTTCCACCGTAGGACGTATGACTCCTAACACACGCAGGCGCGCAGGGTCGATGTCGTGCTGCTGGATGGTGCGCAGCGCCTTCGCCGAAGCGGTATTGCAGGCAAGGATAATGAGGCGGCATCCTTCCGACTCCAGATGGCGCACCGCCTGCAGGGTGTAGCGGTAGATAACCTCGAAAGAGCGACTGCCGTAGGGGGCGCGGGCGTTGTCGCCAAGATAGATGTAATCATAAAAAGGGAGGTGCTGACGAATCTTACTAAGAATCGTCAGCCCTCCGTAGCCGCTGTCAAAAACGCCTATTTTCAACTTATTTGTTATTCAAGACGCTTGCCTTGCGCGTCAAACAGTTCTCCGTTGCGCTCGATATAAAGAATACCGTCGCGGATGAATTTCTTTGTTTCAGAAACTTCCTCAAGATTGCCGTTCACCACTTCCAGTTCGGTGACAATCTCACCTTCCTCACTCTCCGCCACGATGCGCACGCGAGCAGGCAGACTCTCCTCTCCCGTATCGAGGAAGATACCGCGGTAGGCACGAACAGTGGTACCCTGTGTGGGATTCGGATAACGAATCGTATTATTCTTCAGTCCCATATAGCGAATGCCCGTTGCCGACCCAAAGACCTTTCCTGTGCGGAGCGTACCGACCAAATAGATATTGCCCTGCGAGTTATAGCCCGTAAGATTGGAGATGTCAAAACCGGACTGCTCGTCCATATTGGTATTAATGAGCACGTTTGAGAACACGAACGATTCCTTCTTCGCCAGTGTGGCGTTAGCGTTCACTATGTACCCCTTGCCGGCTTCCAATTTCTTCGCCTGAGAGAAATAAAGAGTTATACCCTCCTGCTCATCACCCTTGGTATATTTGAAATCATATACGCGATTAATCATTCCGAGCGAGGTGAGCTGGGCAGTAGACACATTGAACGGGAAACATAGTGTAGCCCATTGGCCTTGTTCGAACTGGCGGTTCAGTGTGGCGGTTGTCGCGCGCTCACCGTTGTACTTATTATGGAAATTGGTGTAGTAATCAGCATCCATATTCTCCTGAAGGATAACATACAACTTCTTGCTGTACTGCGCGGTGTAGGTGACATCAGCTGTTACAGCAGGCAGTTCGGCACCGATGGCGTAGGTATTGTTGTCTCCGTCCGTCCAGCCGGTGAAGGCGAACTCATACCAGTTGTACTCATCGCCCTCGTTCTCGCGGACAGGAGTGCCTTCGCAAGAGGGAACAGCATTCGGTTCCAATTGGTAGGTCTGCAACTCGCTGCCGTCGTAATCCTCAAAGCGGACAGTGTACGTGGTAAGTTCCCAAACGGCATAAAGATTGACCGTACCGTCCGGCTCATCAGTAAGGTTGCTCACGATCTGCTGATCCGTATATACGACCCCGCCGTTTTCTTCGGCAGCCAAGCCGAGGAACGTATGGACCTACCAAGCGAACACATTGGCATTAAGGGATTGCTCTTCATCATACG
>JAGCWE010000098.1 GCA_017962005.1 Paludibacteraceae bacterium
ATGTCGTATGTTTTATTCGCACTTTTCCTATATAATTGAGTCAGCTCAGCATATTTCGAATCCCAGATGTAACATGCACAATAAGCCGCCATGTAACACAACTCTGCCTCTTCAGTCTTGAATTGTTCGCTATATACATTTCCTTGCTCATACAAAGCCTTCGCCATTTCTATCACTTTGTCCTTATTCTTAAGACGAACGTCTATGTATTTACTGTAATACGGCTCAAAACGGCTCCAATCAACAGTAACGTAGGATGCTTTCATCTGCATCCTGGGAAGGGATAGAAACAACAAAAGCAAAAAAGCCCAACTGATATTTTTAAAACAAGACGGGAAATACATACTATACGCAAACAAATTCCAAAATAATGATTCGCTTCATGTTCATCTGAATTACGGCGCAAAGGTACAACATTTTTTGCACATATGCAAGAAAAAAGAGAAAAAAGTGCTATTTAGTGAATTTTGAGTATTTTGTGCAAGAAATTCGATTTGGCTCATTGTTTGGCATGATTTTTGCGGAATATATTATAAATATATTCCATGTCTGCCATTTTGGCAGATTCTTGAAGTTACCCCGGCTTTACAGAGTATAAATAACGTGGTTAGGACGCGCTAAGGACCCGCTTATAACGCGCTAATCACGCGCTTTTAGATCGGTTTAACCTCGGTTATAGGGCGAAAAAAACTCGCAGGGACATCTGCGAGGACTAAACCGACGGAAGTAGGCGCGGGGAAATAGCATTTTTGCGCGGGGAAATAGCCCCGCGAGTTAGACCGGCAAGAACAAAGGAACGGTATCCCGGAATAGCGGAACACCGGAATCCCGAGGGGGAGGAAGCGCACATTGATGTGCGCACACAGACGCTATCACGTTAGAAACAAACGAAAAATCCGAGGCGTGGGAGCGTCTCGGATGGAGAGAGAGCGGGCAATCAGATTGCCATGTAATGGAAGAAAGAAATAACGCGAGCCTGACGACTCGCGCACTTAACAAAAAAAGCAGTCCGAAGACTGCAGAAGGATGGACTGCTGCGTTGATGCCTAATGGCAATCGACCACTTCTACTTTTATCTGGTACTTGGAATTACGTGCCGGTTTAATCCGTTTCACATTAACGTTTATCGTTTCGCCTTGAACCATTTGAGTATTATAATTATCCTCTTGCTCGCAGACATACTTACCCTCCAGATAATAAGTGAGCCGAATTTTCATTTTGTCAATGTAGTATGGCGTTCTGTTGGAAATGGCCAGTTCTACGCGCCGTTTTGTTACATTGATGATGCTCTGTTCGATTTTCGGATACACGCTATAGTAAAACAAATTTAAAGCACTATAGAGGGCGCGAATAATTGCTTTTGACTCATTACTGTCATGGCCTTCCGTTTCGTATGTGGCAAGAACACTATTTTTATTGGCTTCACTTATTTGAAGAACGATACTGCTAGCACATCCTCCAAAAAACATTGCTCGATTTCCAGTATGACCATAGGAAACAATCAAGGTTTTGTGTGCCAAATCCGGATTAATCGAAGGTAATATAGTATAACCCATGCGGATGAGGTAACCTTTTATGGTTTCTGACGGGTTGACGGTTGTAGTGGAACCACCAGTGCTATGCACACTGCTAAAATACGGTCCATACCTTACAGCAATTGCATCACCGGAACCGGATGTCACTCCGCTGGAAGGAACGACATACACATATTTATATCCTTTCAGATTGCCTTTGATGGTAGCCGAAGGCACTTTCAGTTGTGCCGCTACGCTGATTGCAACAAGAACTACTGTGAATATGAGAGATAAACGTTTCATGGTGTTGTGCCTTGTTTTTCAAATTCGGATGCAAAGGTACAAAGAAATTTTGATATTAGCAAATATTTGTGAGGAAAAATGAGAATTTTACAGAAAACCGGTATCCCGGAACAGCGGAATACCGGAATCCCGAAGGAGAGCGGGCAGTTATTCTACCAATCGGCCCGTTATGTCGTAGGTCTTGTCGCCACGGAGGATGAGGATTTGGCCGTTGCGGAGGAGCTTACGACAGGTCGTTGGTATTTGGTCGTTAGTCGTTGGAACCAGGTCGATGGCCTGGGAGTTGGAACAAGCGTAGGCTGTGCCTTTCTTGTTACCCCAGATGTACTCGGCGAGTGCGGGATCGTGGACAAAGGGATTGTGGTTGCCTTGTTTCTTGTAGATCTTGGCGTCACGGGTCGTTTCCTTATCCGAGACCGGGTCCTGACGATGCCATTTGAGGAGGAAAGTGAGGGCCTTGTCGGTGAAAGAAGCCTTGCTACCTGAGTAGTTGAAGATCTGGTAGCCTTTGCCGCCTTGCGTGAAGTTCTTGTCGAGATAGCATGTGATCATATAGAAATACACGCGTGCGATGTCGCCTTTGTACTCGTCGGCGGGTTCAAAGACATAGTTATTGCCGGAAGAGCCGAAGGTGCCATACCCTACCTTACTGCCCAGACTGTTGGACCAAACGGGTGTCTTGGTCACTTCACCATACGCCCACGCGCCCCGTTCTGTGTTGGCGGCACAATCGGTCGAGAAGATATGATGCAAATCGGTGTACATAGGCTCATCCTTGCTTCCACCCCACCAGGACTTGGGCAGACCGTGTTCGCGGTTGTAACAGTCACATTCCTCATAGTCAGTGCCCGTGCCGCAGTAGTCCGACGGATAGAACGAGCAATCGGAGTAGATATCCCAGATAGTGCCGTCGTCCCGCACGTCCACGCGTGACTTATCGCCACGAACGGCGCTGTAGTCCAGGACCGTGTGACTGACGATGAGATCATGAAGGGACGACAACAGTTGGGCATCTTTCTGTCCGTTCAGTTCGCAGAACGAGCACTCGTCGTCAGCCCATACAGAAAGGCAGACAAACGCAGACAGCGCAAAGAGGACAAAGATAGATTTTTTATTCATGGTGTTGTTGTTTACAAAAAAAGCGCCGGTATAACTTCTGCTCGAGAAAACTTCCTCTGAATAGGATTTGAGGCCTGCTTTTTCCTCTGTAATCCGGCCACCTCATCGCTACCACGTGTTTATACGAATGTAAGAATAAACGCTCGTGGGTCTCGGCGCAGAGTACCGGCACGCCATTAGTGAAGCATTTGCACTCGGTTAGATGTTATTTGTTGAGTTTTCCGGTTCCTATCCGTTATACCGACACTATTCTATTTACGATTTAGTCATTTACCATTTTGTCATTTATTTAGCCATTTAGTCATTTAATTTCTATGCCATCCTATGGTGAACACGATACGATGTGTGTCCGAGCGCATAGGGAATGCCGGCACGTTTTCATGTGCGTACAGGTTCTGCCGCTGCAAGCGGTACTGGTAAGCCGCCTGAACGAGTACGAACGAGCCCCGATAGCCGATAGCGAAAGACGCATACTGCGAGGAGCGAGGCTGGAGGAAATAGGTGTCCTGGCGTACAAAAGTGGGATCGATACCCACACTCATCTCGCGGTTCTTGAAAGTGCTCTCATACACATATCCGGCGTTGATATACATGCCCAGAACGGGTATCACTTCGATGCCTGCCCGCAACGAATGGACATCGTCCATGTACGATGCATGGCGGAAGTCATACTGGAGTGCGATCAAACCGTAGGCGCCTATCTGGAAAGCCGTAGAGAGGCTGAGGTGAGCCGGCAAACGGTATCTCTCCGAAGGCATACGTGCTTCGCCGGCATAGGAAGGCCGTAGCGAGTCCGTCTGTGCCCACAGTTCGCCGTCGGTGTAGGTGTTGACCGAACCGAGCGTCGGGCTCTGCATACCTACTCCCAGACGCAGCCAGCCGAGAGGACGCCAGATGGCACCCATCGAGAGCGCACAGCCCGCGCCGTTGAGGATGAGTTCCGAACGATTCTCATTGGAGTACGACTTGCCATCATCGCTGAACAAGCCCGCAAAAGTCTCCTTGTACGAGCCTGTGGACGAGAGCATATACGACATGATATGCAGTCCCGCGCCCACAAAGACACGATTGGATATATTCATCGACCAATCGGCCACGAACTCGTCCACATGCCCGTTTTCGTTGAGCATCAGGTCGTAGCCGTTGTTTTTCGGTTCATGGCAGAACGGTATGTCCCATTGTACTTCGGTACAAGCGAGCAAGGCGCCAAGCGACGGGCCTCCGTCCCTATTGACGCCATACATATTGCGCCCGAACGAATGGACACGCTTGTACGAGAAAAGGAGGTTGTTGAACTGCACACCTTCATCTGTCATTTTGTCCCTTGAGAACGAGAGCACAAGCGAAGCTTGCGGCACATGAAAGAGGTGCTTGGACCAGAAAGTGTTTGCGCCCACTTGTTGCGTCCTGTCGTAGGAATAGTCGAACGAGACGAGTACTTCGGCTCTGCGGTACAGTCCGAGGGCTGCAGGATTATCATGCACAGCCGACGGGTCTCCTCCGATAGCCGTCATCGCACCTCCCATACCCACATAACGGGCCGTGCCGGTAAGCGAACGCTCCGCCAAGCGGGCAAAATCCTGAGACCATGTACCAAGTGACAAAAGACAAAGTACAAAGGCTGCTATGTATCGATGCGTTTTCATTTGTTAAAGCGAATTGTGACCGTGGTATCCTGGTCGTTGATGATCTGATAAGCAGGTGTGGGCTCCGAAGCCGTTGTTTCCACGACGGTTACTGCCGGTTGCACGACATACTCCTGTGCCGCCTGCTGGCGTTTGTCCGGCCAATAATAGGCATCGTCCAAGGGTGCTTGCGCAGCTCCGCAAGAACAGAGACCGGCAACGCATAACGCTATGTATAAGGCTTTTTTCATATCTTTCTGAAACCAATGATTTCGCGCACTTCCTCGATCGTTTGCTCCGCCCTTGCAGCCGCTTTCTCCGCGCCTTGCCGCATCACTTTCTCGAGATACGCATCGTCGTTCGAATATGCGAGAATGCGCTCGCGAATAGGCGCAAGAAGTGTATTCGCATCGGCTGCCATCTGCTTTTTCATGTCGCCGTAGCGGATCTGCATGTTGTTATACAGGTCGTTGTAATAGTCCGCCGCTTCCTTGCCGCAGAGCAGTTCGCAGAGCGTGAAGAGGTTCTGAATGACCTCGGGTTTCTCCTGATTGAGTTGGGTCGGTCCCTGATCGGTCACGGCACGCATGATCTTTTTGGTCACGGTCTTCTCGTCGTCGCAGAGATAGAGGCAGTTGCCTTCGGACTTGCCCATCTTAC
>JAGCWE010000099.1 GCA_017962005.1 Paludibacteraceae bacterium
ACCTGCTCGCAGCCGGGGGCGATGGGGAAAGTCTTGGTATAGACATCCGCTTTGGTCAGTTGGTCGCCGAAGAAGTCGTAGGTGGTGCCGTCGCAGATGGTGTCGTACAACTCGACCGTGCCGCCCTCCGTGGTGGCGATGGCGATGTCCTTGAGATAGTGGGTGCAGGCGTCCTTGTCGAAGTACTCAAGGGTGTAGGCGACGTAGTCACGGTCGCGGCATACCGTCACCGAAGGCAGGGGGTAGTCGTAGTCATGGAAACGATACGAAGACTGCCAGCAGACGGTGTCCGCAGGCTCTTCGACGTAGGTATCATCTTCGGGGTCGTCCTCTTTTGGCGTTTTGCGTTCGGGTTTCGGTGTTCTGTGTTCCGGCTCTGCTGCCCAGAGTTCGGCTGTTGCTGTTCTGTGGCCTGTGGATATCCAGGGTTCCGGTTCTTCCGACCAGTATTCGGTGTATGGTGTCCAAAAGTCGGCTGCTACTGTTGTTGTACTGCGGAGCGGCACGGCGGATGAAGGCGGATAGTCGCTGACCAGCCGTATGCTTTTGCCGCAGTAGCGGACATTGCTGGGACAGCCTGGTTTGCACGATACGGCGCTGAAGAAGAATACGGGCAGTTCGTACTTGCTTTTTATGTACCGTTTCGCCATATTGGTGGACGGGGTGTAGTCCCCCCATTCCTGTAAGCGTTGAAGCGTCTTTTCGTGCCTGTGTCCCGCGCACGGCAGGAACACCGCCCCCGCCGCCTCCATCGTCAGCCATTGTGTGGCAGAAAGGATGTTGGTTTCAAAACTGCCTCTTTGGTCGTTGTAGATGGTGTCGTTGGCGACATAGAAGCCCTGCTCGGTGCTTGTGACGATATGCGGTTTGTCTGCGGGGTTCCAGTTGTCAGGCAGCAGAATCATTCCCTTCACGCCGTTCACGGTGGCGAGAGCGAACAGTTCGGCGGCATTGGGTCGGTGGAGGACTATGTATGCCCAGTCATTTTCTGTCATCGTATGCCAGGTGCCTGCCGGGTCTGTTTTGGTGCCGTTCACGATGTCGTTGTACACGCCCCAGTCGGCGTAACTGTATTTGCCGCGCAGGTCGTTTTCCACTTTCCCCCCAATCAGGTAGTTGCTGTTGGTCTTGCCTTCATTCCACGGCCGGTAGTTCTTCGCGCCGCTGTTCCATCCGCTGGTGCCCCACGCGAAGAGGTCAATCCAGCCGTCGTACTTGCTGCTTATCTTCGTGTTGCTGCATTTCGTGCCGTTATGATATACGGTGCCAATCTCCGTATCGCCCACATAGTCCCATTGGTGCTCGGCAAAGCGCCATGTGCCTTGCTGGGTGGTTCCGTCGGCGCACTGATGGGTGCCCTGCGTGGCGTTGTACTGAAGGTTGCCGGGGGAGAACAGAATCTGTCTGTCCGCCGAGATGCTGAACGGCTGCGGATTGTAGGCGGATGGCGGCGGGGTTTGGTCTTTGACCAGACGGACGGAACGAGCGAAGCAGCGGCTGTTAAAGCCGGCATTGAGGTTGACAGGACTGAAGTCCAAACGGTAGGCATTGTTGGCATCGTATGCCGTGGATGACCAACAATAACCGCTCATGCCTGTGCGGCTCAACTTTGTACCTTTGCGGTAGCCGGCACACGGGAGAAAGACGGCACCGTTCAGCTCCATCAACTGCCATTGCTCCGCTGTGTAGATATTGGTCGCGGCAACACAAGTCCAGTCATCCCAGTCGCTCGCGGTTGTCTTTCCCGGCGTGAAACCGCAGCCCGTTGGCAATGTAAAGTCATCGGGCAGGATAACCAAGCCCGTCATTCCGTTCACTTTCGACGCACCGCACTTACTGACCGCATCGGGACGGGCACTGATGAGATAGTTCCATTCGTCTCCGGTCAGTGTGCGCCATGTGCCGGGAGCATCATCGCCTATCCGGTTGTATATACCCCAGTCCGCATTCGCATAATCGCCGGTAAGGTTGTTTGTCTCGCTGCAGCCCGGGGTGTAATCCGTGTTATCTGAATTGGTCGCCCACGGCTGATAAGCCTTCGCGCCGCTGTCCCATCCGCTGGTTCCCCATGTGAAGAGGTCAATCCAGCCGTCGTAAGTGTCGCTGATGAGTGCGTTGTCGCACTTGATGCCGTTCAGCCAGACGTTTCCGCTCTCCGTGTCTCCCACGTAATCCCATTGGTGTTCGGCGAAGCGCCAAGTACCCTGTTGGGTTGTGCCGTCGGCACATTGGTGACTGCCCTGTGCGGCGTTGTACTGCAGGTTGCCCGGCGAGAAGGTGATTTGTCTGTCCGGCGCAATGCTGAACGGCTGCGGATTGTAGGCGGAGGGTGGAGGTGGTGTCGCAATATCTTTGACCATACGGAGCGAGCCGCCGTTATAGCGGTAGTGATGGCGTTCTGGATAAAGGCGATTGGATGGGAAATTCATATAACATGCACCGTGAGAGGACTCATGTATGCCGTATGACGCCAGCCAGTAATGACCGCTCTCACCGACAGAATAACCTGTTGTTTCGCGGCGGTAGCCTGCGGCCGGCAGAAAGACAGCACCGGCATTTTCCATTTTCTGCCATTGGACACCCGTATATACATTGTCAGCGAAATGGCCGTTGTCGCTGTTGTACAAACCGCTGTTGCTGTCCCATTCCATACCTTTTTCGCCACCTGACGCAAAAGTCACTTCGGATGGGGTGGTCCACTCATCCGGCAGCAGAATAAGTCCGATTATATTATTTACCGTTCCGAAGCCGAAGAGTTGGTTGGCGTTGGCGCGACCGACCAGCAAATAGTACGACTCCTCTTTGGTCAGAGAACGCCATGTACCTGGTGTGTCTCCGTTTATCTCATTGTACATACCCCAGTCAGCCCATGCGAGACTGCCAGTCAGGTCGCTTTCTTCATACCCTTCGGAAATATAATCGTCATTTGCCTTGCCCGTTGCCCACGGCTGGTATTCTTTCGCTCCGCTGTCCCAGCCGCTGGTCCCCCATCCGAAGAAGTCAATCCAGCCGTTGTAGTCACTGCCTATATTTGTGTTGCAGCATTTCGTCCCGTTATACCAGACCGTGCCGTTCTTAGCATCGCCCACGTAGTCATACTGGTGCTCGGCGAACCGCCACGTACCCTTCTTGGTCGTTCCGTCCGCGCATGGGTGCGTGCCGAGGGCTGCGTTGTACTGCAGGTTGCCCGGCGAGAACAGCACCTGTCTGTCCGCCGCGACGCTGAATGGCTTCGGCTCGTAGGCGGATGGCGGTGGAGGAGGCTCGACATCCCTGACCGGACGGACGCTTCTTCCGAGGTTCTCGCCGCTGTCATACGAAGGGTCGAGATAGTGGGTGTAGAAACGCATCCGGAAAGTGGATTCCGCCGAATGGCGGGACGATGACCAGTAGTTGCCCGACTCGGACGCATAATTCACTGTGGTGCCGGAACGTCCGCCGCCTGCGGGCAGAAAGACTGCCCCCGCCGCTTCCATTTTACCCCACTGCAAGTCGGTATAGACATTATGGGAATAGATGTCCTTGGTGCTGCTTTCATAATAGGTGCCGTTCCACTCCAGTCCCTTGTCCGTGCTTGCGTTGAAGGGGATACCGACAGGCGCCACCCATCCGTCCGGCAGGATGATGGTGCCCTGCACGCCGTTCACCGTACCCATACCGAACAGTCTCTCCGCGTTCTCCCGCTCATGGAACAGCCACACCCATTCGTCTTTGGCCAGTGTGCGCCAGGTGCCTGCGGGGTGGTAGCCTATCGTGTTGTACCGCGCCCAGTCGGAGTACGCATAATCGCCGGTGAGGTCGTCCGTCTCGCTGCCGCCCGGGTAATAGTCGCTGTTGGAAACGCTTGCCGCCCACGGCTGCCAGGCGTTCGCTCCGCTGTTCCAGCCGCTTGTCCCCCATCCGAACAGGTCAATCCAGCCGTTGTAGGTTTCGCCTATATTCGTGTTGCTGCATTTCGTCCCGTTATGATACACTGTTCCGTTCTGCGCGTCGCCCACGTAGTCCCACTGGCGCTCGGCGAACCGCCATGTGCCTTGTTGCGTTGTCCCGTCCGCGCACAGATGGCTGCCCCGTGCGGCATTATACTGCAGATTCCCGCAGGAGAACGTCACTTGTTTGTTTGCGCTCACGGAGAACGGCTTGGGTTCGTAGGTCGGGATTACAACCGAGTCCTTGACCGGGCGCACAGAGAAACACTGGTAGCGGTAGTTCTGCCGGTGCGGATAAAGACTGGTGGACGTGATGTCAATATAGAAAGAACCCGGCAGAGGACTTCCCGATACAGCAGCGGTGGACAACCAATAGTTGCCATCTACACCCATGTTTTGATCGGGCGATGACTTACCCTGTCGGTAGCCGGCGGCAGGCATAAAGACAGCACCGGCAGCTTCCATCCGTTCCCATTCGTCGGCAGAATAGGTATTATGCCGGAAGCAGTCCCCGTCTTCCTTATAATAGATTGTGGTTCGCCAGGTCATCCCCTGAGCAGGACCGGAAACAAAATTCAGATAGTCCGGTGTCTCCCACTCGTCCGGCAGCAGTATAAGTCCGTATATGCCGTTCACCGTGGCTAAACTGAACAGGTTCTCTGCATTCGGACGCTCATACAGCAGATACAAGGACTCTTCTTTGGTCATCAAACGCCATGTCTGCGGTGCGTCTTCACCGATTGCGTTAAACACAGCCCAGTCAGCGAAAGCATACGCATCCGTCAGACTGATGGTCTCGCCCATACCTACATTGTAGTCCTCAATGACAATATTCGTTGCCCAAGGCATGTACTCATTGGCTCCGCTGTTCCAACCGCTTGTGCCCCATGCAAAGAGATCTATCCAACCGTCGTACGCTGCGTCAACAAGTGTGTTACTGCACTTGACACCGTTCTCATAAATAGTGCCTTGCTTGGAATTGCCCACGAAGTCCCACTGGTGCTCGGCGAAACGCCATGTGCCTTGTTGCGTTGTCCCGTCCGCGCACAGATGGCTGCCCCGTGCGGCATTGTACTGCAGGTTGCCTGGCGAGAAAGTCACTTGCTTGTTTGCACTCACAGAGAACGGCTTCGGCACGTAGGTTGGGGTTACCACAGAGTCTTTCACTAAACGGACACCCCGACCTCGGTACGGGTTAGAAACATGCTGAGGATAGAGCGCATCCGTTGTGAACCGAAGGATATAGGTAACACCGTCTTCGCCGGCCGAACTGGACCAGCAGAAGCCGCGCAACGACGCATTTTTAACTGTATTCGAGTCACGGCGGCCGCCGGTAGGAATAAAGATAGCTCCCGATGTCTCCATGATATTCCATTGAGCGGTCGTGTAGGTGTTATGGGAATAATTGTCATTGTTGGCGTTCGTGTACTGACCGCCTTCCCATACCAAGCCTTTCTCGGTGCTCGGTGTGAATGAAACGCCTGATGGCAAGGACCAGTCGTCGGGGAGAATTATTGTTCCTTGCACACCGTTCACGGTGCCCGTGCCGAACAGCCTTTCCGCATTCTCGCGCTCATGCAACAGATACACCCACTCATCTCTTGTCAGCGTGCGCCATGTGCCGGCGGGATCGTTGCCGATAGCGTTGTACACGCCCCAGTCGGCATTGGCGTAACTGCCTGTAAGGTCATTTCCCGCTGTGCCACCCGGATAATAATCTGCATTGTTTTCGCTTGTCGCCCAAGGCTGATAGGCGTTTGCCCCGCTGTTCCAGCCGCTTGTGCCCCAGCCGAATAGGTCAATCCAGCCGTCATACGTTTCGCCCAACAAAGAGTTGTCGCATTTGACGCCATTTGCATACACATTGCCGTTTTCCGCATCGCCTACATAGTCCCACTGGTGTTCGGCGAACCGCCATGTGCCTTGTTGCGTTGTCCCGTCCGCACACAGATGGCTGCCCCGTGCGGCATTGTACTGCAGATTCCCGTGCGAGAACGTCACTTTCCGGGTTGGACTGACGGAGAACGTGCCTCTGACTACAGTGACGGGTGGGGTGTTGCACGCAAAGCCGACTTCGTTTGCAACCGCATCTTTCAGGTCGGTGGGGTAGGCGAGACGGTCGGGATTGGCAGCGCGCTCTTCATCCGTCAGGCTGGTTGCGCTGTACGGAAGCAGCAGAGTGCTCTGCGCGACGGCACAGGCACACACAAGCGTAAGGAATATGACAAGCGCAAAGCGGCGCATAATTTTGCCCGCAAAGGTAGTTTTTTGATTTTATTTCGCAACAGTTCAGTCATTCTTTTATATGAAAAAAGCGGAATCGCGCCTGACAAGGTGGCGTGTTCTCATCTGCTGATAGGGTAGTTCCGCCCTGTCTGTTCCTCCCAATCCTTTCTTTTTATGCATATAGTATTGTAACATTATTGGGTCGTTATTGGGTGATTATTGGGTTATTATTGGGTGATTATTGGGTTAATAAGCAGACCACACCGAAGGATGACCGAACTGTCACCGGAACTGACATGTTGTCTAACAGGCTTTTAGCCCCTCCTGTCATATTCCTTCTTTGCATTATACAAATTATTTTTCGGAGGTTTGAAAATTATCCGTATCTTTGCGGCGAATCAATTCCCGTTAAACCTAATCTTTTTTTCGCACTATGAAGAACATTCTCTATGTCGGCTGTGATGATGCCGGTCTTGATTTGTTTGAAAGCCAGTACGCACTGCCCGCAGGCATGTGCTACAACAGTTATGTAGTCCGCGGCAGCCGGAAAATTGCCGTAATGGACGCTGTGGACGCGCGCTGCACGGGTCAGTGGCTGGAGAACGTCAGCAAGGCGCTGGATGGCAGAAAGCCTGACTATTTCGTCTGCCAGCACATGGAGCCCGACCATAGCGGCTCTATGCAGGCGTTCCTTGCCGAATATCCGGATGCCGCAGTCATCTGCTCCAAGCAGGCGGTTGCTATGATGGCGCAGTTCGGCATAGAGGCAAAGAACGTGCAGGTGGTAGGGGAGGGGGACACCCTCGATTTGGGCGGACTTACGCTCCGTTTCATCGCCGCGCCGATGATTCACTGGCCCGAGGTTATTATGACCTATTGCCCTGAGGAACAGACCCTTTTCTCTGCCGATGCGTTCGGTAAGTTCGGCGTGTACCATGCTGACGAGGACGACTGGGCTTGCGAGGCACGCCGTTACTATTTCAATATCGTGGGAAAGTACGGCATTCAGGTAGCTAATGTGCTGAAAAAGATTGCCTTAATTACAGAAAACGCGGAACAACAGGGTAGGGGGCTCGCCGCTATTGCGCCGTTGCACGGTTCCGTTCTGGAAGGGGAGAAGATGCGGGAAGCCCTTCGCCTTTATACTATATGGAGCGCGTATGATGTGGAAACCGACGGTGTGCTGGTGGCTTACGCGTCCATCCACGGCAACACGCGCCGCGCAGCCGAACAACTTGCAGAAATACTGAAAAAGAAAGCGGAAGCCGGCGGAAAGAACCTGAAAATCGCTGTCACAGACCTCTCGCGCGATGATATGGCGGAAGCCATCGAGGATGCTTTCCGTATGAACCGCCTTGTCCTGTGTTGCGCGACCTATGATGCTGACATTTTCCCGCCGATGCACTTGTTCCTTCATGAACTGCGTCTCAAAGGCTACCAGAACCGCCGTGTCGCGCTCATTGAGAACGGCTCATGGGCGCCGCAGGCTGTCCGTATAATGAAAGATATGCTTTCTGCCTGCAAGAACATTGAAGTCATTGAGCCAACAGTCACTATCCGCGGCGCACTCAAACCCGCCCAGCAGTCCGAACTCGAAGCCCTCGCGGATAGCCTTCTTGCAATCTGAGATGTCCTTGCTGACAATCTTAACTCTCTATAAAAGTTACAGCAACGATAAACCCGCCTTCAGCCTGTGCACAGACGTTTGTCCGCAATGAATGACTATATTTCTCCTTGATAATCCCATAGCAATACGTAACGGTTGTTTATGCTTATAATTTGGATTATGTAAAATAGCGAAAAGCGATATAAAGATATACAGCGAAAATATATGAACGAAACACTTGGTGTACTACCCCTCAAGAATATGGTGCTCTTCCCGGGCGTATTGCTCGGAGTGAACGTCACCCGCGAACAGTCCAAACGGATGGTCAAGGATGCGATGCAACACAACAAACTGCTCGCTGTCTGCTGCCAGAAGAAAAAAGAAACCACTGACCCGAAAGGCGAAGACCTGTATCTGCTTGGCACTTCCGCTCGCGTGATGCGCGCCACCGAAAACAAGAACGGCAGTCTCAGCATCGTACTGGAAGGAATTGAGCGTATTGAAATAGAAACGTTTGTTCAAGGTGCTGAAACCGACATAGAAAACCAAGGCAGTCAGAGCCAGCTTTTTGCCCGCGTAATTCCCCGCCCCGAAATCCTTCCCGCACAGGATGACGAACAATTTATCAAAACCGTTCTCACCCTCCGCGAACAAGCCATGCGTGTGATGCAGCAGAGCGAAGGCGTTTCTGTGGAGGCGGGAATGGCCATTCGCAACATTAACAACGCGCCGGCACTCGTCAATTACCTGTGTGTCAATTTCGGATTCTCCATCGCTGAAAAGCAGCAGTTGCTCGCCATCGAAACGCTTCAGGAGCGCGCCGTCAATCTGTCGGAACTGTTCAGGAAGGAGGTGGAAATGCTGGACATGAAGGTGGAGATAGAGAACAAGACCAACGAGGAGATTTCCAAGAACCAGCGCGAATACTACCTCCAGCACCAACTCGAAACCATACAGAAGGAACTGGGCGATACGGGCGAGCAGGCGCTCAGCGACATGCGCAAGCGTGCTGAGGCAAAGAAATGGAACGAGGATACCAGGAACCGCTTTGAGGAGGAACTCAAGAAACTGCAGCGTATGGGTACCCACTCTCCCGAATACGCCATGCAGCAGAACTACCTCGACACCCTGCTCGATCTGCCGTGGAACGAATACTCCGAAGACAACTTCGACCTCAGCCACGCACGGCAGGTGCTTGAGGAAGACCACTTCGGGATGGAGAAGGTCAAGGAGCGCATCATTGAGTATCTGGCGGTCCGCAAACTGGGCGGCGGCAGCCTCAAGTCCCCTATCCTGTGCCTGTACGGTCCTCCGGGAGTCGGCAAGACGTCATTGGGCAAATCCATCGCCCGCGCGTTGGAACGCAAGTACGCACGCATATCGCTCGGCGGGCTGCACGACGAGGCGGAGATACGCGGACACCGCAGGACCTACATCGGAGCCATGCCCGGACGCATCATCGAGAACCTGCGCAAGTGCAAGACATCCAACCCCGTCTTTGTGCTGGACGAGATAGACAAGATCGGCGCCGACTACAAGGGCGACCCCACATCCGCGTTGCTCGAAGTGCTCGACCCGGAGCAGAACGGCACTTTCCACGACAACTACATCGACATTGACTACGACCTCTCCCGCGTCCTCTTCATCGCCACAGCCAACACCCTTGAAACCATCCCTGCCCCACTGCGCGACAGGATGGAACTGATAGAGATGACCGGCTACCTGATCGAGGAGAAAGAGGCGATTGTGGAGCGGCACATCCTTCCCAAGCAACTTGGCGAGCACGGCCTGACTGCCGGACAAATGCAACTCAGCAAAGAGGCGACGGACTGTCTCATTGAGCATTACACACGCGAATCCGGCGTACGAAACCTCGAGCGGCAGGTGGCGTCCCTGTGCCGGAAAGTGGTGACGAAGATAGCCTTCGGCGAAACGTACAACCCCGATATAACACCATCTGACATAGAGACTTATCTCGGCAAGCCGCGTTACACGCGCGACATGTACGAGAACAACGACTACATAGGCGTTGTCACCGGACTGGCTTGGACGCAGGTCGGCGGCGAGATACTCTTCATCGAGTCCTCTCTGTCGCCTTCCAAGACCCCTACCCTGACGCTGACCGGCAACCTCGGCGACGTGATGAAGGAGAGCGCCACCATCGCGCTGGCGTATATCAAGGCGCATGCCGACGACTGGCACATCTCCCGCAAAGACATTGAGACACAATCTGTTCATATCCATGTCCCCGAAGGCGCCATACCCAAGGACGGTCCCTCGGCAGGTATCACGATGACCACCGCGCTTGTGTCCGCTTTCACCCGCCGCAAGGTGCGCCCGCGCATCGCCATGACCGGCGAGATGACCCTGCGCGGCAAGGTGCTGCCCATCGGAGGCGTGAAGGAGAAAATCCTCGCCGCCAAACGGGCTGGCATAACCGACATCGTACTCTGCGAGGACAACAGGAAGGATGTCGACGAAATCAACGAGCAGTATCTTAACGGACTGAATTTCCACTACGTACGCGATATACATGAAGTGGTGGATTACTCGCTCCTGCCTGCCTGATCACATTTACTATTCATTCAAACACCGTTGTTTATGCCCTTCACCCACCTTCACGTTCACAGCCACTACTCTATTCTGGACGGTATGTCCAAAGTGCCGGACCTCGTGGACAAATGTATCCGCACAGGCATGTCCGCCATGGCTCTGACCGACCACGGCAACATGTACGGCATCAAGGAACTGCTCGACTACAGCAAGAAAGTCAACAAGAAGGCGCAGGAGGAATCCGGCAACCCTGACCTGTGCGTCTTCAAGCCCATCGTCGGCTGCGAGGTCTATTGTGCGCGGCGCGGCAGGAAGAGCAGGACCAACGAGGAGATGACCACCCCGAACGGCAGGAAGGTGGTCATCGACCGTTCCGGCTGGCATCTTATCCTGCTTGCCAAGAACGTGCAGGGCTATCACAACCTCTGCCACTTGGTCAGCGAGAGTTTCATGGACGACGCCTTCTACCACACCCCTCGTATCGACCACGAACTGCTGGAGAAGTACCACGAGGGGCTTGTCTGTTCCTCTGCCTGTTTGGCGGGCGAGGTGTCGCGCAAGATCTCCTCTGGCGACTTGCAGGGCGCGGAGGAGACGGTTAGGTGGTTCAAGAACCTCTTTGGCGACGACTACTACCTTGAACTCCAGCGCCACCAGACGGAGAAGCCCAACGGCAATCAGGATGTCTATCAGGCCCAGCTCAAGGTCAACCCTGTGTTGATTGACCTTGCGCGCAAGTACTATATCAAGCTCATCGCCACCAACGACGTGCATTTCGTCGAGGAGGAGCACGCCGAGGCGCACGACCGCCTGCTCTGTATCAGCACCGGCGCAAGGTTCGACGACCCCGACCGCCTGCACTACACCAAGCAGGAGTGGCTCAAGACGCCCGAACAGATGGCGGCTGTCTTCGCCGACCTGCCCGAGGCGATTGAGAACACGCAGGAGATTGCCGACAAGGTCGAGGTCTACGACATTGATTCCGACCCCATTATGCCCAAGTTCCCCATTCCCGAGTCCTTCGGCACGGAGGAGGACTACCGCCAGCGGTTCACCGAGCAGCAACTCTTCGACGAGTTCACCTGCAACGAGAACGGCGAGAAGGTCATGGACGAGAAGGCGGCGCAGAAAAAAATCAGGAAGATGGGCGGCATCGACAAGCTCTACCGTATCAAACTGGAGGCGGATTACCTCGAATACCTCACGATGAAGGGCGCCGAGGAACGCTACGGCAAGGAGCGTCTCGCCACCGACGAGGAACTGCAGGAGCGCATACGCTTCGAACTGCATACCATGAAGTCGATGGGTTTCCCGGGTTATTTCCTTATCGTGATGGACTTCATCCGCGGCGCGCGCGAGGAGTTGGATGTCAGTGTCGGACCCGGACGCGGAAGTGCTGCCGGAAGCGTCGTCGCTTATTGCTTGCATATCACCGACTTGGATCCGCTCAAGTACGACCTCCTGTTCGAGCGTTTCCTCAATCCCGACCGCATATCCCTGCCCGATATCGACACCGATTTCGACGATGCGGGTCGTGGCCGTGTCCTCGATTGGGTCAGTCAGAAGTACGGCGGAACGCACGTGGCGCATATCATCACCTACGGCGTGTTGGCGGCTAAGTCGGCCATTGCCGATGTGGGACGCCTGCACGGCATTCCCATTCCTGTGGTGGCGCAAATCAAGGCGCTCATTCCCGAGCGCGGATTCCCCGACAACGTCAAGGACGAGAAGGGCAAGTCGCCAAAGGTCAATCTGGCGAACTGCTACAAGTACGTCCCCGAACTCAAGCAGATGTACGAGCACGGCGAGCCGGAAATCCGGTCGGTGCTCACTTATGCGCAGCAGTTGGAAGGAACTATTCGTCAAGTGGGCATCCACGCTTGCGGAGTGATTATCGGTGCGGATGACCTGACGAAGTTTGCACCGCTCAGCAGTATTGAGGACAAGGAAGAAAAGAAGCGTGTCCTCGTCACCGAGTACGACGGCCACGTGGTCGAGTCGGTCGGGCTGATTAAGATGGACTTCCTCGGGCTAAAGACGCTGACCATCATCCGCGAGTGCCTCAACAACATCCGCAAGGCGCGCGGTGAGGAGGTGGACATCGACCATATACCGTTGGACGACCCGGAAACCTACCGCCTCTTCCAGGAGGGCAGGACGGTGGCGGTCTTCCAGTTCGAGAGTGCAGGTATGCAGAAGTACCTCAAGGAGTTGCGTCCAACTGTCATTGGCGACCTCATTGCGATGAACGCCCTCTACCGCCCCGGACCGATGCAGTACATCCCGCAGTTCATACGCCGCAAGCACGGCGAGGAGCCGGTCACCTACGACATTCCCGTCATGGAGAAGTACCTCCGCGATACCTACGGGGTCACCGTCTATCAGGAGCAGGTCATGCTGCTCAGCCGGCTGCTGGCTAATTTCACGCGCGGCGAGAGCGACAAACTGCGAAAGGCGATGGGCAAGAAGCAGATGGCGGTCTTGCAGGAGTTGAAGGACAAGTTCATGGACGGCGGCAGGGCGAACGGACACGACTCGAAAATCCTCGACAAGATATGGAAGGACTGGGAGGCCTTTGCCTCCTATGCCTTCAACAAGGCCCACGCCGCCTGCTATTCGTGGGTCGCCTACCAGACCGGCTACCTCAAGGCGCACTACCCTGCCGAGTTCATGGCGGCCAACCTCACCATATCCAAGGACGACATCAAGGAGGTCACCAAGTTCATGGACGAGTGCAAGGCGCTGCACATCAACGTCCTCGAGCCCGACGTCAACGAGTCCGAGATGAACTTCACCGTCAATAGCAACGGGGACATCCGCTTCGGGCTGGGTGGCATCAAGGGTGTCGGCGAAGGGGCTGTCGAGGCGATTCTCGAGGAGCGCAGGAAGAACGGGAAGTACCTCTCTGTTTACGATTTCGTGGAGCGCGTCAATCTCCAGTCATGCAACCGCAAGACGCTCGAGTGGCTTGTCACGGGCGGCGCGTTCGACTGCTTTACGGACATCTACCGCGAGCAGTTGCTGGGCGTCAACGACCGCGGCGAGTCCGTGCTGGACACGTTGGTACGCTACGGCAACATGTACCAGCAGGACCGCCAGTTGCAGAAGCACTCCCTCTTCGGGGACATGGGCGGCGACGGAGGCGTCTCCATTGCCAAGCCCGAACTGCCGCTGTCCATCCCGCGCATGTCGCCCATCGAGCGGCTCAACAAGGAGAAGGACCTTATTGGCATCTACCTCTCGGCGCATCCCCTCGACGAGTACGAGTTCGAGATGAACCATCTCACCACCCTCACCTGCGAGGACATGCAGCGCTTCGACGGATGGCGGAGGCCCGAGGCGCGCAACGTCTATGAGGCGCCAGCCGACGACGCTTCTGCGGCGGACAATGCCCCCGACCCGGCCCCTTCCGATGACGACGGGGACACCGGCGGAGGGGAGGCTCCGCAGCGCGTCAGCCCCAACGAATGGATATCGCGGCACACCAACGAGACCATTCGCATCGGAGGAATCATCACCGGCGAGGAGCAGGCGATTAGCAAGAACGGCAATCCATACGGACGTTATACCATCGAGGACTACAGCGGCAGTTACAGGTTCGCACTCTTCGGAAGCACCTACACGCAGTTCGCACCGATGCTCAAGAAGAGCGTCTATGTCTTGCTCTCCGGCGCCATACGACAGAGGGGCGAGGGACGCCCGCATTTCCGGCCCGAGCCGATGGATAAGGCGGAGTTTGAGTTCAATCTCACGCAGGTCGAACTGCTGCGCGACGCACAGAAGAAGTACGTGCGCGCGCTGATGCTCAGGTTGCCTGTCGAGAACGCAACTGCCGAACTGGGAGACCTGCTGCTCAAGCGCTTCGCGCAGAAGGATGCCAAAAAGAAAAAGACCAAGGACGACCCCGCGCAGGGGGCGGTATCCGTTCCGCTCAAGGTGCAGATTGTGGACCGGAGGCACAACGACAGCATCACAACACTGTCCAACCGACTGAATATAAGCATTACACACGACATCTACATCTTCCTCCGCGACCTCCAGAACGAGGGGCGGCTCACCTACTCTGTCGTCATCTGATTGACCCATGTCTGCGTAGGACTTTGTTTTTTAGGTATATTCTTTTGTTCAATTGCCGCAAACGCCGTATCTTTGCCGCCTAAAATGAGAAAAACAATATCGTCATAACCCCGTATTGCCTATGACAAAACCGCACCGCACGTCGGTGCAATAGCATACATACATAACACCAAGCATTAGGGCTGAAAACTTGGGTTCTTTAAATCTAGACAATTTATAGAATCTTTTATCCAAGACAAGGCTTTGTAATGCTCATGCGAAAGCGTGAGCCTTGTCCGTAGATATTTGGATAAAAGAGGTAAGTCTAGAACCTAAAGAACCCAGATTGAAGCAGCAAGCCTCACGTCTTTTTTATGTCTGTCCCCGAATGACAAAATGTCACCGAAAGGTTCATAAAACGTACATATCGTCACCGCACCTTTCCCCTAACCATCAGCAACCCTTGCGCTACCCTTGCCGAAGGGATAGGCAACCCTTACAAAATAACAAAATGACACTAAAAGAACGAACACACGAACATAACAGCGACACAAAGGTCGTAATAAACAACCAATCATTAACCAACAAAAACCAAACGTTTATGAAAAAACTGATTTTGTGCATGTCCCTGTGCTTGGGCATAGTGACACAAATGAGTGAGGCGGTTGCGGCAACCCGCACCATCACCGTCACCGTATCTCCCGCCGACAAAGGCTCTGTGCGCGGCGCGGGAACCTACGAGGAAGGCGAAACGGTCTATCTTGTCGCCGTTCCAAACAGCGGACGTCTGTTCCTTCAATGGTCAGACGGCAACACCTCCAACCCGCGACAGATAACCGTCGGCACCGACCCTGACAGTTACACCGCCGAGTTCGGTGCTGCGGACTTTGAATACCACTTCGACTGGACCCGCGATGTCAATGCAAGCAACAGCGGACGGGTCATGACAGGAAGTTATTCAAGCAAAACGTTCTATATCAACCGCGTGTCGATATGGAAAGACTATGTTACCAACAACGCTGTCGGTTATCCCGGTATCAATATAGACATGTGTGCCGGTGCAGAAGGCTCAACATTCCAAAGCAGTTACAATTATGGCAACGGGAAATTTTTCGCAAATCCGGGTTCATATGTAACAATACAGGATTATTGTCCCAACAATCTCTATGTCTCTAATACTGACGCAGGACGAATTATTGGATGTTCCCATAAAGTATGCGTAAACAATTCGGCACAATCGTTTGAGTGCTATACCAAACTCTATCTGTCTGCTTCGGAAGAATATCAAATAGAAAGCGGTTCGAAAATCTACTTCGCCCCGCAATCCACTGCCGGCTATCCGTTTATACGGGTGCAAGGCACATTCGGCACGACATCTGCTCTCATCACTATCGGTACCGCCCCTGTTTACACAATAACTTTGAACGATCAGGGTGCTACCACTTCAGGTACAGCAAGCGTGACGGTTACTTTTGGAGAAAGCACCAATCTGCTCACTCCTATCACCAAACCAAAAAAGACAGGCTACCGCTTTATGGGATATTCAGGGCGTAGCGGAAATACCAGTATCGGTTATAGGGTTATAGACAAAGACGGCTATTTTATGCCGAATAAACGTGCCCAAACACCTTCTTCATCATCAGCTTATGTTACATCCGAGTCTATGCAATGGATTGCCAGTGCCGATGTTACTCTGTATGCTGTATGGGAGGAAGGCGAAGAAGAGGAAGAAACACCCACCTACACTGTCGCTGCTACCGTCTCTCCCGTAGGAGCAGGTACGGTAACAGGCGATGGCACGTATGACGAGGGCGAGAACGTAACACTTACCGCCACACCCGCCAACAGACATTACCGCTTCCTTCGTTGGACGGAGAGCGCAAGCGAGGTGGCGACAGCTACTGCCTACACCATCAACAGCATTAACGCTGCACACACGCTGGTTGCTGAGTTCGAGGAGATACCCGTCACTCTTGATGACAACGGGACATCCGACTATTACACAGCCACACTCTCCACCTTCAACACAGAGACGGACTTCCAGCTTATGCGCACCTTCTATGCCGGAATGTGGAACACGGTCTGCTTCCCCTTTGCACTCAGTGCCTCGCAGATTGCCGCTTCCGACATGAGCGGTGCCACGTTCTACACTCTCACGACTGTTACGGGTGACGCTGCCGAAGGCTTGGACTTCAATGTGAGCGAGGTCACTTCCCTTTCCGCCCGCACACCTTATCTCGTGCAGGTAAGCGGCTCGAACATTGTCAATCCCGTCTTTGAGGGAGTGACGCTGGCAGCAAGTGCCTTCACCAACAACACGTCAGGCACTAATGTCGGCGATACGAAGTTCTTCGGCACCGTGCACCC
>JAGCWE010000100.1 GCA_017962005.1 Paludibacteraceae bacterium
AGCCGATGGATTTGACGGTAAGCGTGAGCGTGAAGAGCGAATCACAACCGGCTTTCGTCTTCAGGAAAACGGTGTCCTTATATGTACCCGGCGCAAGATCCTTGTATTTCTTGTCGCGCCAGGTATAGGTTTCGTCCATTTGTATGCTTGCCTCGGTCGGGAACGAATAAGTAGGCAGAACCGTGAGTGTAAGGATGAAGACCGAGTCCTCGCCATAGACGGACTTGAGCGAATCATAGATGATGAAAGTGCCTGCCTCTTCAGTCAACAGCTGTTTATCTCGCCAAGTGGCTTCTTCATTACGGCAGGCAGTCTGCTGCTCGTTGAACTCGTAGCCGATAGACTTGACGGTAAGCGTAAGCGTGAAGAGCGAGTCGCAACCGGCTTTCGTCTTCAGGAAAACGGTGTCCTTGTACGTGCCCGGCGCAAGGTCCTTGTATTCCTTGTCGCGCCAGGTATAGGTCTTGTCCATCTGGATACTTGCCTCGGTCGGGAACGAATAGGTCGGCAGCACCGTGAGCGTGAATGTGATGAGCGAGTCCCCACCCTGCGTGTTGGGAATAGTGGTCTTATGCTCACCGCTTTCGGTCAGGTTCTGGAACAGTTCGTCAGAATAGGTCTCGCCTTGACAGATTGTAGCCGTATAGGCATATTCGGTGTCAATGACTGGTGGCTTGGGTTTCTCCATCTGCAAGGTATAAACGGAATAGGCATGCGCTTGCGCATAGCTGTCCGCAACGACATAGATATAGACGCGGCTGCTGGTTGCGTCATAGCCGATGAAGGCCTGTGCGGCCTTGCCATCCGTGACAGCCTGCAAGTCATAACTGCTGTCACTGAACTCCTGCGTCGAAACGGCTTGTCCGTCATTGAAAGTCACCGCATTGCCGTCCATCGTGAACGACTTGAGCGAATGGTTATAGACCATTTCTACGTCGTCAAGGTACACATTATCAAGATAATAGGTCTTATTAAACAACCCTCCCTCTGAATAAGATGAGCCACCTCCCGGCTGGTAGTTGGAAGTAAAGGTTAGGAGCACGTACGCTGCTTTGGATGGATACACAGCAGAGTACACGAAGGGCATGGCAAGACGCTGCCATCCCATAGACTCCGTAGCAGTATAGTTGACCTCTGCCTCTGCAATCGTGACGGATGAATAGTCTGCCACCTCGGGATCCTGATACCGCGCCGCAGTAGTAATAACCACATGCGCACGCGCCTTGTTGACCGGATTGGAAGGGTTCTTGTCGGCAGGAATATACTTCGCCCAGAAGACCAGCGAGTCGGGATTTCCGACAAAAGGCGTATTGTAGCCGCTGTTCGACGGGTCGGAGAAATTATAGTTGCCGGAGGCGTCCGTGGCGGTCAAAGAGCCGGCATTGATTTGTCCGTTGGTGCAGTTGCCGTTGGCGTTGGCTCCGACTACAATTTTGGTCTGGATCATGGCACTCTGCGTGCCTGCCGACCCCGGACGGACATCCGACTGCCGGGTGAACTGGTCCGTGTTCTGCACAAACGACACATAGTCGCCGGTGGCGGTGTTGAACGAATGCCATCCCTGCGGCTCTCCGTTGGACCAGTTGCCCTCAAAACCACCGTTGGTAACAGCGTAGTTGGCATTCGTCACCTTGCTTCCCATGAACAGAACAAGGATGGGTTCCGGCACGGAAGGCGCCTGGATGGACAGCAGCACCTGCGCCTCTGATGCCGAGATAACGGAATTGTAGGTCTTGTCGCCGTCCTCAAAACCGTTGAGCACGGAGAGATCAGCCCGCTCGGTAATGGCCTTGATATATAGTGTTGTGTGCTCCAATGTCAGCATTCCTGTTTCGTCCATCGGTATATTGACCAGCACGATATCGCCCAACGGTGCGTTGTTGTACTTGAAATCCGGCAGAACGAACGTAATCGAACCTTCCTCCGTGCCGGGAAGGATATAAATCTCCTTGTCTGGATAGGGCGTGCCGCCTATGTTCAGATTGCCTTTGAATGTGCCGGCCACCTCGTCCACCGTCACGGCAGACACAGCGCCTGCAAAGCCACAAGCTAATACAACTATCGAAAAAATCTTCTTCATATTCTCTTTTATTTCTTTACCCTACAAATTGATATTCAACCGGCAGACAAAGGTACGCGGCGGCGCCAAGGCCATCGGGCGGAAACTGTATTCGGTGTTAAGCAGATTATTGACGAGGAACTGCAGTTCCACATGCTCCTTGAACCGTACGGCGCAACGCACATCCATGGTGAAGACACCTGTGTTATGTGTCATCCAGTAGTCATGCAGCGAGAGGCCGTCCTCGTAACCGAAGATGAACTTGCGGGCGTAGTCCATGAGGTCGTCAGCATCCTTCTCACGCTCGTCCACCATCAGGTAATCCACCGCCAGCATCTTGCTGCGGTAGGACATATTCAGGCCCAGCGAGAGCCACTTGTACGTATAGTCGATGGTTGTCTTGAACGAGTGTTTGTTTCTGTATTTCAGATATTTGGTATCGTTGGACTTGTTCTTCATCTGCAAGGGATCCGTATATTGTTTCTCCTGTTCGATGCGCTCGTCGTTGTCGAGGTCCTCCGGCTCGGTAAAGGTGTAGCCGATGCAATAGTTGAGATTCATGTCCTTGCTGATGTCCACTTTTCCGGCCGTGCTCACTTCGGCTCCGTAGATACGCGCATGACTGACATTGACGAACTGCGCTCCGATGCCTATACCGGCACCGCTGAGCGACTTGGTCTCTTTGATGCCGTCTATCATGCCCTGCAGCTCATCGACCACATCGTAAATGGAGTTGATCATCGAGAAATCCGAGTTGCGGAACAGACCAAACTGGTACTCAATCATGTTACGATATTCGGTATAGAATCCCGCCACGTCGAATGTACCGGACACAGGCCCGAACTTATACAGTTGCTTGTAACCTAACTCGGCGTTGTAGCCGGACTCAGGTTTGATATCGTGGTTGGGATAAACCCCCACTCCGCCGATATCCTTGCGTGCGAACT
>JAGCWE010000101.1 GCA_017962005.1 Paludibacteraceae bacterium
CATTCCCAATGTCCCCTACTCCATCGTTCCCGACGGAGCCTCTGCGGACGACAATCTGGCAGTGAAGGCGGGTGGATGGAAGATTGGCAACGGACTGGAGGTTCTCTGTCAGGACAACGACCGTGCTTTTTCGGCTGAGGGTGCTTCTATCGCATTGCGCGACTGGAAGGAGGCATACAATCCGCAGGCGCAGTCCGAGTTGCTCCCTCACTGGGACTTGGCAAAACGCTATCACTTGATTGACTTTGACCTCGGTGTGAAGATTTCAGGAGCGGGATTCCCTGTCTATATAGGACAGGGCGCGCACTTGCAGCGCGCGCTCATACAGTTCTTCTTGGACGAGGCAACCAAAGCGGGATATACGGAGATTATGCCTCCTACGGTGGTGAACGCCGCATCAGGCTATGGCACGGGACAACTGCCGGACAAGGAAGGGCAGATGTACCACGCCGAAGTGGATGACCTCTACTTGATTCCCACAGCCGAAGTGCCCGTGACCAACCTCTATCGCGACGAGATAGTGGATGAGAAGCAGTTGCCTATTAAGATGTGCGCTTACACGGAGTGTTTCCGCCGCGAGGCTGGCAGTTACGGCAAGGACGTGCGCGGACTGAACCGCCTGCACGAGTTCTCCAAGATAGAGATTGTGCGTATTGACACGCCCGAACATAGTGCGCAGAGCCATCGCGAGATGCTTGACCATGTTGAGTCACTGCTGCAGAAACTCGAACTGCCCTACCGCATATTGCGTCTCTCGGGCGGTGATATGAGTTTCACGGCGACGTTGTGCTACGACTTCGAGGTCTATTCGTTGGCGCAGCAGCGTTGGCTGGAAGTCAGCTCGACCAGCAATTTCGACACCTATCAGGCGAACCGCCTGCACTGCCGGTACCGCGATGCGGAGAAGAAAGTGCAGTTGGCGCACACGCTCAACGGTTCGGCTCTGGCATTGCCTCGTATAATGGCGGCTCTGCTGGAGAACAACCAGACCCCTGAAGGCATTATTCTGCCTCAGGCTCTTCGTCCCTATTTCGGAAGCGACAGGATACAGTAACACTTACATTTTATGTGCGGAATTGTTGGTTATATAGGCAGACGGCAGGCGTACCCCGTTCTTATTAAGGGGCTGCACCGTCTGGAGTATCGCGGGTATGACAGTGCCGGTGTTGCGCTCATCAGCGCGGGCGGCAGTCTTAACGTCTATAAGTCGCAGGGCAAGGTGTCGGATCTGGAGGATACGGCGCAGAACCGTGACCTGACGGGCTGCATCGGTATCGGTCATACACGATGGGCTACCCACGGAGAACCGGGTTTCCGCAATGCACACCCCCATCTCTCGCAGTCAGGCAGACTGGCGATTGTACACAACGGTATCATAGAGAACTACGCCTCGTTGCGTGAGATGCTGATTGGTCAGGGACGCACATTCAATAGCGATACGGACACCGAAGTGGTCGTGCAACTCATTGAGTATATACAGGAGAAGGACGGTCTCTCTTTTGTTGCTTCCGTACAGCGTGCCTTGCAGATGGTGCAGGGAGCGTATGCCGTAGCCGTACTGGATATGCGTCAGCCTGACACGATAGTGGCGGCACGCAAAGGCAGTCCGCTTGTGGTCGGAGTGGGCGACGATGAACTGTTCCTCGGTTCGGATGCCTCACCGATAGTCGAATATACCGACCGCGTCATATATCTTGATGATGAGGATATGGTTGTCCTTCGGCAGGATGCGGCTATCACGCTGATGACTGTCCGTGGTGAACGCAAGACGCCGCAAATCCAACAGGTTACAATGGATGTAAGTCAGTTGGAGAAGGGCGGTTACGACCATTTTATGCTCAAGGAAATCTGCGAGCAGCCGCAGTCACTGCGCTCTTGCCTTCAGTCTGTACGGCAGACGCTGATTGGCCCGGACGCTGAACGTGTCTTCTCTCTCTTGCAGAATGCCAACCGTGTTATCATCACAGCCTGCGGAACATCATGGCACGCAGGGTTGGTTGCCAAATACGCCATCGAGCGGATGACGCGTGTGCCGGTGGAAGTGGACTATGCTTCTGAATTCCGTTACAGGCAGCCGGTCATCAACCCGGGTGATGTGGTGATAGCGGTTTCACAGTCAGGAGAGACGGCTGACACGCTCGCGGCCATCGGAATGGCAAAGGAACAGGGGGCGGGAGTGTTGAGTGTATGCAATGTCATCGGCTCGTCTATCCCCCGCACGTCTGACTGCGTTATATACACAATGGCTGGTCCGGAGATAGGCGTCGCTTCCACCAAGGCGTTCACTGCACAGGTCGCTGTCCTTACTATGCTCGCTCTTGTATGGGGGCATCGGAAAGGAACGGTTGGCGAAGCGGAATATACCGCCTTGATGCAGCAGTTGGACACCCTGCCCGACAAGATTGGGCGGATTATCGCTCAAAAAGAGACTGTGCGCAAAATGGCACAGACGCTTTCTTTCGCCCCCTCATGTCTGTACATTGGACGCGGTTGCAACTATCCTGTTGCGCTTGAGGGTGCGCTCAAGCTCAAGGAGATTAGTTATATCCACGCGGAGGGCTATCCGGCAGCAGAGATGAAGCACGGTCCTATTGCGCTTATCTCACAGGAGATGCCCGTTGTAACCGTCGCTACGGAAAGTGCGGTGTATGACAAGTTGGTCAGCAACATTCAGGAGATACGCGCAAGACAAGGCAGAGTGATGGCGGTAGTGACGGAGGGGGACACCGAAGTGGCGCGTATGGCGGACAGTTATGTGGCTGTACCACAAGTGGCAGAGTGTCTCAGTCCGATTCTCAATATCGTACCGCTGCAACTGCTCTCTTATTATGTCGCCTGCCTCAAGGGATGCGATGTGGACCAGCCCCGCAACCTTGCCAAATCCGTCACTGTCGAATGACAGACAGGTCTGTAAGGAAGAAAAAAGGCGGGATTTGACTTTTTTTCAAAAAATATTTGGCAGATATTCAAACTTGCCGTACCTTTGTCGCCGCTTTTGAGAAAAAAGCAGTATGGTGGTCTTAGCTCAGTTGGTAGAGCATCGGATTGTGGTTCCGAGTGTCGTGGGTTCGAGCCCCACATTCCACCCTTCAGCAAAAGGTCTTGAAAAGTACGGTTATAGGAGTATAACCGTATTTTTTTTAATGAGAAATACGAATAAAGAAACAGCCTGACAAATATACGTGTCAGGCTGTTTCTGAAATGGAAGTGTGTGCGTTAGAGGGCACGCAGCACGGCAAGGACATAACGGTAGAACTTTTGGACCGTTGCGATGTTCACGCGCTCATCGGGTGAGTGGGGATGCTCGATGGTCGGACCGAACGAAATCATATCCAATCCCGGATAGTTCCTGCCGATGATGCCGCACTCCAGTCCGGCATGGATGGTAATCACTTTCGGCTCCTGCTTGAACTCCTTCTCGTAGATGTCCTTCATCACGTGCAGTATACGGCTCTTCACATTGGGTTTCCAACCCGGATATGCACCCGAGAACTCCACTTCGGCTCCGGCGATACGGAACGTGGAGTCAATCATCTGCTTCAACTCCTCCTTGCGCGACTCAACGGACGAGCGGGTCAGGCAAAGTACTTTCACGCTGTTGCCTTCCATCGCGATGGTGCTTAGGTTGTTGCTCGTCTCCACCACATCAGGCATTTCGGGAATCATACGGTAAACGCCGTGCGGGCAGACGGTGATGGCGTGAATCAGGAAGTCCTGCACGTCCTCAGGCATCTCCTCCTTGGGGCAAGCCACTTCCTCGGCGGTGAACTGCAGGTTGTCCTCCACTCCGTTGTACTCGGTGATGAACAGATCCTCGTAGTCACGGACGAGTTGCATTACATCCTCTTTGTCCTCTGCGGGAATGGTAATGACAGCCTCCGCCTCACGCGGTATGGCGTTGCGGAGCGAACCGCCCTCAACACTTGCCAGACGGGCTTCGTAATTTGCTACTGCGTCTTTGAGGAAGCGGAACAGCAGTTTGTTGGCGTTGGCGCGCTGCAGATTGATGTCGCAGCCCGAATGGCCGCCCTTCAAGCCCTTTATGCTCACTTTTAGTGCGATGTCGCCCTCCTCGGTGGCTACAGGGGTGAAATCAAAGCGGGCTGTCGTGTCCACGCCACCTGCGCATCCGATATACAGTTCGCCCTCCGTCTCCGAGTCAAGGTTGAGCATGGTGCTGCCTTTCAGCACGCCGCCTTGCAATGCCTGTGCGCCGTACATACCCGTATCCTCATCTACCGTGAAGAACGCCTCCAACGGAGGATGAACCACCGACTTGTCTGCCAGTATGGTCATTGCGGTTGCCACGCCGATACCGTTGTCGGCGCCCAGAGTCGTACCGTCCGCGGTCACCCATTCGCCGTTATCCTCCACGTAGGCGCAAATGGGGTCTTTCTCAAAGTCGAACACTTTGTCACCGTTCTTCTGAGGCACCATGTCCATGTGACCTTGAAGTATAACGCCCGGATGGTTCTCGTAACCCGGACTCGCCGGCTTGCGGATTATCACGTTGCCTATCTCGTCCACTACTGTTTCCAGTCCGAGTTTCTTTCCGTAATCGGCAAGGAACTTACTGATTTCTTCTTTCTTTCCCGACGGACGGGGAATCTGTGTGAGACTGTGGAAATTCTCCCACAACGCTTTGGGTTCTTGATTTCTCATATTTCGGTTAATTATAGGTTATTTGGATAATCACATCTCTATGGTCATTTCACCTGCCAACGGTTGCTGCATCAGCTGTTTGACCTTCTCTGTATCATCGGGGTATTCGCCGAAGAGTACCATCATCTTTGTCAGCAGCGCCTCAGTGGTGATGTCGTAGCCCGACAGCACACCAGCCTTTAGCAGATTGATGCTTGCTTCATAACGCCCCATCTCGACGCTGCCCGTACTGCATTGCGTCTTGTTCACTATGACGACGCCTCGCGAAGAGGCTTCCACCAGCTCATTATACAGCCATTCGGCGGACGGCGCGTTGCCCGAACCGTAGGTCTGCAGTACCACGCCCCGCAGGGAGGGAGTGGACAGAATGGAGTGAACCACATCCTGACGGATACCGGGGAACAGACGGAGTACTGCCACGTGGTCATCGCAGGCTGTTACCACTTGCAGCCGGGCATCAGCAGGCTCATGGTGGATAAGTTGCGTGCGGTAGAATATATGCACTCCCGCCTTGGCAAGCGACGGATAATTGCTGCTCTCGAAGGCGGAGAAATGCTCCGCGTTCTTCTTCGTGGTACGATTGGCACGCAACAGGGCCGAACCGAAATAGATGCACACCTCAGGCACGCGACAACGCCCCTGTTCGTCCTGCTCCGATGCAATCTCAACGGCGGTCATCAGGTTCTCTTTAGCATCCGAACGAAGAACACCTATCGGCAACTGGCTGCCGGTGAATATGACCGGCTTGGTCAGTCCGCGAAGCATGAACGACAACGCACTCGCTGTATATGCCATCGTGTCCGTGCCGTGAAGCACTACAAAACCATCATACTTCGCATAGTTCGACTCTATCGTACGGGCTATCTTCGCCCATAACTGCGCATTCACATCCGATGAGTCTATCAGCGGCTCAAACGGAAGCATGTCAATCTGTATGGGGGATGTGAACAACTCGGGTACGAATGCCCTGAAAGTATCGGTGTCGGCGGGACGCAATGCCCCGGTCGCCTCGTTGCGCACCATCGTGATGGTGCCGCCTGTCAGAATGACTTGTATTCTCATACCGCTTGCCTGATGAAAAACGCAGCAAAATTACAACCTTTTTCCTAACTTGCAAACTCTGCATTGCATTTTCTTCTTTTACACGCCATGACGGACAGCGCCATTCACCGATTCTTTCATACTGTTCCTCACTGACGCCACCAGTCGCCGTTGCTGGAATCAGACTTGCTTTGCGATGCGGAAAGAGGAAACTTGCATATTTTACAAAAAACATTTGCCACAATTGTTTTGATTACTTACCTTTGCGCGCTAATTAATATCCCTAACTAATCAGTATCCTTAATTTGTATAATCACACCCCATTTATGAAGTATCTGACCTATATAATGCCCTAGCTGCTTGCGGTAACGGGCTGCGTCCGCACGGTTGCTCCCGATCAGCCCCAGACACCTATTATGCCTGTTCATCGCACGAGCGACACGGTTGTGTTCCACCGCACGGACTATATGCCTTGGCTGGAGGACAGCATTGTCCGTATGCCGTTGGCGAACCGTCTGCAACTCATTCATCTGAACGGATGCGACATTGTCGTGATTCCCGACAAGCCGTTCAGTTTCGGCTTGGCAACCATCGGACAGCCCCGCCGCGACCAGGTGGAGTTCGCGTTGTTCAAGGACGGCAAGCGCCACAGCGAGTTTCTGAAGATGTTCGCGCTGGTGGGCAACGAGCGGCTGGACTCGTCGCGCATCGAGTATGACAACGACCGGATGGTTTATACGCTCACTCTGCCGTACACCATGCCCAAGGGCAGGTCTTGGCTCCGCGTTTATGCGCAGTCGGCGAGCCATCTCTACAACGACCTGCTTATTCCCCTGCAGGACGGCGTACCCGTATGCGCGTCGGAAGGCTTGACCCGTCACGATCCGCACACGCAGATACTCTACTCTCTCATGGTGGACCGGTTCCACAACGGCAACACGGCGAACGATTGGAAAATGAATTCGCCGGAAGTGCTTGACATAGTTGACTATCAGGGCGGCGACCTGGCGGGTATCACGGCCATGATCAACGACGGTTTCTTCGATTCGCTTGGTGTGAACACGCTGTGGATTTCTCCTATCTCGCAGAACCCATGGGATGCGTGGGGGCGTTATCCGTTTGTTCACGGCAACAAGTACGACTCGGGCCGCAAGTACACGAAGTTCTCTGCTTACCACGGTTACTGGCCTACTGTTCTGACCCAGGTGGACAAGCGCTTCGGCACGGAAGGTGAGTTGGACACGTTGCTGATGACGGCTCATGCACACAATATCAACGTCATCCTGGACTACGTGGCGAACCATCTTCATATCCAGTCGCCTACCTATCAGCAGCATCCCGACTGGCATACCGACAGCATTCTGCCTGACGGGCGGAGGAACTTTGAGTTGTGGGACGAGGCGCGCCTCACCACGTGGTTCGACACGCATATCCCGACGCTCGATTTGGAGCGCGAGGAGAGTTGCATCAACATGACGGACACAGCCCTCTATTGGCTGCAACGCTTCGATTTGGACGGCTTCCGCCATGATGCGTGCAAGCATATACCCGAAGGCTATTGGCGGATGCTGACGCACAAGATGACGACCCGCTTCCCCGACCGCCCGCTGTGGATGATTGGAGAGACGTACGGAAGTCCCGAACTGATTGGCAGTTACGTGAAGACCGGTATGTTGAACGCGCAGTTCGACTTCAATGTCTGTTTCACGCTCATCGATGTGCTGTGCAACGGCGGTTCGATGGAGTAGATTGGCCAGGTGGTCGCTGAGTCGGCAGCCGCTTTTGGCAGCCACCACACGATGGGCAACATCTCCGGCAACCACGACCAGGTA
>JAGCWE010000102.1 GCA_017962005.1 Paludibacteraceae bacterium
GAAGGCACATTCTGAGCGGCAAACGCCGGCGCCGCCACCGACAGGCACAGCATCAGGCCGCACCCAAGAACAAGGATGTTTCTCATATATCACACGAACTAAAAGATGAACTTATTTCCGCGCCCGGGTAGTAAAAGGTCAGTATGTCCTGCGCCGATGCACCCTCCAACGCCATTTCGGCGGCACCCAACTGGCACAGCCCCACGCCATGCCCCCAGCCGTGCCCGCGAAGCGTGAACGCGCCGTCCGCCTGCTCCACATCGAACCACGAAGAATACAGGCAGGTACGGCTCAACGCACGGCGGATTTTCAGTTCCTTGCCGATGCGCTCGGTGCGTTTCTCTCCGACAATCTCCAGCAGGCAGATGCGTCCTGACGCACCTCTTTTCAGCGGGCGCAGGGCTTGTATCGGTCCGAAATCGATACCTGTCTTCTCAAGCAGTACGCGCTGCAACTCATCGGCTGTATAAGTCACCTGCCAGTCGTGGCAGTCGAGGGTCTCGCGGTCGTAACTCTGCAAGCAGTCGAGCATCGCCTTATCACCCCTGCGCAGGCGCCCGACTGCCCTCCCGCAGTAGGGGCACTCCACCGACTGCAGATAGGGCACGTCCCTGTCCTCCCAGCACGTGGCGAAGACCTCCGTCCGTCCGCCGCAGCACTTGTAGAAGCGGGTGTCGCACAACCCGCCCTCATAGGTCAGCACCTGTCCGCGCGTCGCCTCCACAGCCTCTTCGGCACGGCGATGGACGGGGCGCAAACCCTCATAGCGCTGGCAGTGGTCGTCGGCACAGAGGTCGAAACCCACATGGCAGCCGGACTCGAAAAGCGCAGACGGGGCAGAACGGACAGTACACTGCCTGACCGCCCACGAGCGGGAGATAACAGCATGCGCCTTGAGCAGTTCGAGGGGACTGTCCGCCGACATCTCGGAAGATATGACGGAGGTGATATAGTCCTCCAAATCAACGGTATTGACCGCCGTCTGCGTGCCGTTGGGGTTTCGGAGGATGGACAACTCGCCCGCGAACTCCTGCGTCTGCCGCCTGTCCCAGTGAAAACCGATGCCGATGCGCACATCGTGAAGCACAAACGTGGGCTTGCCATTACGTTCGCCTCGCTCCCAACGGATTTCGGGAGCCGTAAGAATACCAATCCGCAGTTTCATAACGCCGCAAAAATAACGGAATATTTGCCCGTAACCAACAAAAGGCGTAACTTTGCGCAAAATTATGACCTCTTATGCAAGTTTTCACACTACAGAGCCGCCTTTGCAGCACCGCAGACATACGCCGCATCGCCGATGAGGCAAACGACACGTGTTTCCTCCTTTACCTCAAGCCGAATATCCGCTGGGTACACTTCGCGGAGGAACGGATGGTGCAGGTGATGAATGACACGAACGCCGTGATGGTGTATGCTGACCGGTTCCATCTGAACGCCGGCGAGAGCCAACCCGTGCCAAGTCCCGTGATTGACTACCAACAGGGCGCACTGCGCGACGACTTCGACTTCGGGAGCGCCATTCTGTGCCGCACCGATGCCGTGCGAAAAGCCGTCAGCGGGATGACCACCGACTACCAATACGCGGGCTGGTACGACCTCAGGCTGCGCCTGAGCCGACTGGGCGGACTGGTGCACATACCCGAACTGCTGTACTACGAACAGGAAGAGGACCTGCGCAAGTCGGGCGAGAAACTCTTTGACTACGTGAACCCCGCCAACCGCGCCGTGCAGATAGAGATGGAGCAATGCGCCACCGAACACCTGAAAGCCGTCGGCGCATACCTCCCGCCGTTCCAGTACAAGCCCACAGACACGTTCTTCGCCGCAGAAACAGCCGTGACCGCCAGCGTGATTATCCCCTGCAAGAACCGTATCCGCACCATCCGCGACGCCATCCTGTCCGCCCTGAGCCAAGAGGTGAACGCCCCCTACACGTTCAACGTCATCGTGGTGGACGACAACTCGACGGACGGCACGGCGGAAGCCATACAGGAACTGGCACAGAACCACAGCAACCTTGTCTATATAGCGCAGGACAAGTCGTGGCACGCCATCGGCGGCAACTGGAACGCCGCACTGGAACACCCCCTGTGCGGACGGTATGCCATCCAACTGGACTCGGACGACACCTACTACGACACGACCACCGTCCAACGGTTCATCGACTGCTTTGAGAAGGAACACTGCGCCATGGTGGTGGGCTCGTACCAACTGACCGACATAGAAGGCCATCCGCTGCCGCCGGGCAAGATTGACCACGCCGAATGGACCGAAGAGAACGGACGCAACAACGCCCTGCGCATCAACGGACTGGGCGCGCCGCGTGGCTTCCTCGCGCCCCTGCTCCGGACCATTCATTTCCCGACCACCAAGTACGGCGAGGACTATGCGGTGGGACTGCGCCTGACACGCGAATACAAACTGTCGCGCATCTGGGACATCGTGTATAACTGCCGCCGCTGGGACGACAACTCGGACGCGAACTGCGACACAGAGGCAATGAACCGCAACAACCTCTACAAAGACCGTCTGCGCACATGGGAACTGCAAGCAAGACAGTCTATGAACCGGAATCTATAAACTCTCAACTGTAAACTATAAACTCTTAAGCTATTATGACTATCCAAGACTACATCAATGCCAACCGCGAGCGTTTCCGTGAGGAATGGGCGAGCCTCATCCGCATCCCCTCCGTCAGTTGCCAACCCGAGCACAAAGCCGACATGCTTCGCTGCGCCGAACGGTGGCGCGAACTGCTCCTTGAGGCGGGCGCACAGCAGGCGGAAGTGATGCCGAGCGACGGCAACCCGTTCGTGTACGCCCACTACCACAAGAGCGACGACGCCCTGACCGTGCTGGTCTATGCGCACTACGACGTGATGCCCGCCGAACCGCTGGAACAGTGGAAGAGCAACCCGTGGGAACCCGACATTCGTGACGGCAGACTCTACGCCCGTGGTGCTGACGACGACAAGGGACAGGCTATGATACAGGCCAAGGCGTTCGAGTATCTGGTCAAGAACGGGCTGATGGAGTGCAACGTCAAGTTCATCTTCGAGGGCGAAGAGGAGATAGGCAGCCCCTCGCTGTCCGCCTTCATCACCAAGCACAAAGACCTGCTCAAGAGCGACATCATACTGGTCAGCGACACGTCGATGATAGGCAAGGAGACACCGTCCATCACCACCGGCCTGCGCGGACTGGCGTACTGGCAGATTGAGGTGCAGGGTCCGAACCGCGACCTCCACTCGGGACACTTCGGCGGCGCTGTCAAGAACCCCGTGAACGCCCTCTGCGAGATGCTCGCCAAGATAGTGGACGACAAGGGACGCATCACCATCCCGCATTTCTACGACGACGTGCTGCCCATTCCCGATGAGGAGAGGAAGATGATTGCGCAGATTCCGTTCTCCGAGGAGGCATACGCCCGCGCGATTGACGTGCCCGAGACAGTGGGCGAGGAAGGCTACTCCACCCTTGAGCGCAACTCATGCCGCCCGTCGTTCGACATCTGCGGCATCTGGGGCGGTTACACGGGCGAAGGCAGCAAGACCGTGCTGCCCGCGCAGGCTTTCGCCAAAGTCAGCTGCCGCCTGGTAGCCAACCAAGACCACGAGAAGATTTCCCAAGCCTTTGCCGACTATATCGCCACTATCGCCCCGAAAGGCGTGCGCGTAAAAGTGACACCAATGCACGGCGGACAGGGTTATGTCTGCCCCATCGACATACCTGCGTACAAAGCAGCGGAAGAAGGCTTCCAAACGGCATTCGGCAAGCGTCCGCTGGCCGCCCGCCGCGGAGGAAGCATTCCAATCATCTCAGACTTCGAGCGCATATTAGGTCAGAAGACCATCCTGATGGGCTTCGGACTGGAGCAGAACGCCATCCATTCGCCCAACGAGTCGATGGATCTGGAGGTATGGGAGAAAGGCGTTGTGGCGGTCACCGAGTTCTATCAGCGCTTCGCCGCCATCAACAAGAAATAAGGCGGGTATTTGATGGGGTATCAAAACAATGTCGGACCGTCCTGCCCCATCAATATCCTCTCTTTGCCAAGATGTCTGAATGCCAATTCGGTAGCTTCCCGTCCGCGAGGCGTGCGCTTGATAAATCCTTCCTTAATGAGATAAGGCTCATACACGTCCTCTATGGTTCCCGGGTCTTCGCCCATAGCAGTAGCAATGGTGTTGAGTCCCACCGGTCCGCCACGGAACTTGTCGATAATGGTACACAGTAACTTATTGTCTATTTCGTCCAATCCGAACGTATCTATATTGAGTGCCTCAAGTGCATAGCGCGCTATATCGAGGTCTATTTTTCCATCCCCTTTCACTTGTGCAAAGTCTCTCACCCGCCGCAGCAGCGCATTGGCTATACGAGGCGTACCCCTGCTCCGGCGTGCTATCTCTCCAGCGGCTTCGCTGTGGATACTGATGCCCAACAAACCTGCGGAGCGCGTGACTATACCAGCCAGCACATCCGCATCGTAGTACTCCAGATGGCAGTTAATGCCGAACCGGGCACGCAACGGGGACGTGAGCAGACCGCTACGGGTTGTGGCTCCAATGAGTGTAAAACGGTTGAGGTCAATCTGAATGGTGCGGGCAGAAGGTCCCTTGTCTATCATAATGTCTATCCGATAGTCCTCCATCGCCGAATACAAATACTCTTCCACCACAGGACTCAAACGGTGAATCTCGTCAATAAACAGTACGTCATTGGGCTCGAGAGAAGTGAGAAGTCCTGCCAAATCACCCGGTTTGTCAAGTACGGGACCGCTCGTTACCTTGAAACCAACGCCCAGTTCGTTGGCTATGATGTTGCTCAGTGTCGTTTTTCCCAACCCGGGAGGACCGAACAGCAGCACATGGTCGAGACTCTCATGGCGCAAACGCGCTGCTTCCACAAAAATCTTGAGGTTGCTCACTATCTTCGCCTGACCGGCAAAGTCGCGGAAACGCAAAGGACGCAGGGCGTTGTCCTGCTCCTTCTCGGTCATCTGGTTGCGGATGTCAAAGTCGGTATCGCTGGTCATAAGGTCGTCGGTTTATCATGTAGAGAAAACTGTTCAGTTGGTCACGTCGTGGAAGAGTTGCTCAAGGTCGTTAATCTCCTCTATGGGTTGGTCGGCACGGATATGTCCGTGGTCAAGGATGACAACGCGCGTACACATCTCTTTCACTTCCTGCAGGATATGGGAGGACAGAATGATAGGGCATTGCTGCCTCGTTTCCCGTACCACGCGGCGGATGTCCTCCAACTGGTTGGGATCAAGACCGGTAGTCGGCTCATCCAGTATGAGCAACTCGGGCTTGCCCAATAAGGCAGCTGCCAGTCCCACACGCTGACGGTAGCCCTTGCTCAACTCGCGAATACGTTTGTGCGCTTCGGGACACAGCCCCACTCGGTCAATCAGCGGCTCCACCTCGTCTTTGCTGTGTGTGAAACGCGCCATAAAAAGCAGGTATTCGCGCACGTACATCTCCAGATAGAGAGGGTTCTGCTCGCTCAGGTATCCGATACGTTGCGGACACTCTATTTTACACTCCTCGCCGCCCTTCTGCGTTTTGTCCGCACGAAGGATACCTATCAGTATCTTCATTAAGGTGGACTTGCCGGCAC
Source organism: Paludibacteraceae bacterium (assembly GCA_017962005.1). Taxonomy (GTDB): domain Bacteria; phylum Bacteroidota; class Bacteroidia; order Bacteroidales; family Paludibacteraceae; genus Colicola. Next base: position 5,626 of record JAGCWE010000102.1, read on the forward strand.
CGTTGGGGCCCAACAATCCTACAGAGTCGCCCGCTGCCACTTGCAGACATATATCGTGAAGCACCCGCTGCCCCGCAAAAGACTTGCTCAAATGACGTATATCAACTACCATTGGTGACATCATATCGCTAATTCACAAATATTTCACCGTATTTATCGGCTGCTGCAACCGCTTGTGCAATCAAATGACTTGTATTGTTATTTGAAGTTCAACAATCTGATTAGTTTCTGTTTGCAACAACTTCCAATCTGCATAATCTTACGATTAGCTTTCAAAACGCATATCGGCATTTTATACATACGCAGATTTTTCTTTGACTGCCTGTCCCAATCCACCTTCTTCAATTCCGCGGCAGCAGCATTGTGATATTCCTCGTTCAGCCAGTATTCCAATAACCCGCCTACACGCAGTTTATCCAACAACCGCTTCCAGTCCTCTCCGCTTGCATCATTCCCGACATTGCGTTGAATCTCTGATTCAAGCGGCGAAAGACTGAACAGCATATTGGATTGGGGCGCGTGGAGATTGCGTGTGGCGCGCATGTGAACGGGTACATCATTATTATAATACGCCAATGGATTCTCGCAAAATGCCACCTTATAATGCAATGATGTTTTTGCCCACAAGAGGAAATCCTCGCCCAATTTAATCCCCTCGAGAAATCCTCCCATCTCATCAAAAACCTTTCGCGGCATACACGTTGCTCCTGTCCATACCGGCATCTCGCCATGCAGATATGCTTTCGGATAGTTTACATAACCACGAAGCAAATCTAAGGCGACGTGCGTTTTGCCCGGCTTGTAATAGATATAGTTCGAAGCATATATCCCCGCATCCGGATATTCTGCAATGAGTCTATCCATCTCCTCTAAAAACTCAGGCTCCCACCAATCATCTGCATCAAGAAAGCAAAGAAATTCGCCAGAACTTTCTGCAACACCGCGATTGCGTGCTGCTGCCACTCCGGCATTCTTCTGACTTAAAACATGCAACCTGAAATCTAAATCCAGCAGTCCCCTGACATATCCTTGAACTACACTCAATGAGCAGTCGGTACTTCCATCATCAACGATGATGATTTCAAAATCCCGATACGTTTGCGACACCACAGACTCCAAAGCCTTTTGGATATATGGCACCTTGTTATACAGCGGCATTATGACAGAAAAGCGAGGCTTGTTCATAAGCTCATTCTTCACTTGTTACCTGTGCAAGATATGCCATTTCTCGAGTTTGAACAATACACGCTCTACAAAATAGACAAGCCCGTACACGTGATGCTTACGAAAACGATCCATCTGCTGTGTTTCAAACGCATGCTTATCGTAGTCTGCCAGAACAGCCGGAGGCAGGACTTGCTCCAACACCTGTCTTCGTTCTTGGTTGCGAAGGGCGAGATTGGTTTCACTGATACCACTCGCATCAAAGATAGTGACATCTATATCCACATATATCGGTTTGACGTTGCCTAATCCTATCGCTTGAAGAAACCACTTCCAATCGCTGACAATCTTTAGACCTTCGTCATAGAGACCATATTGCCCAAATAGATTTCTCCGAATATAGCAACAGTCGTGATTCATCGTGCTGCTATAATACTGCCGCAGCGAATACTCCACCCTCTTGCTCTTTCCTATTATTCTCCCGTTGGTGTAATCTTTCTTGATCATATTGCCATACAGCAGTTCCGGACGACCGGCATTATCTGATGCCAACAGCATCTTCTCCACAACATCCTGCGCAGCCAAAATATCTCCACTGTTCAGTATCTGCACATACAATCCGGTCGCCTTACATATCCCCTTGTTCATAGCATTGTATATCCCGTTATCAGGCTCACTCACCCAAAATACATAATACGGGACATTACCTGCGTAATCTTTTATTACCTCCACCGACCCGTCCTTCGATCCTCCGTCAATAATGATATGCTCTATATCACGACACGTCTGCGATGCGACAGAAGCAAGCGTATTGCGCAAGCCCTCCGCATTGTTGTAATTGATGGTTATAACTGACAGTTTCATCTTTACTTGTTCGAAGATTTTCTGTATCTTCAACAGTCAAGGCTTTGATCTGGAATTTACAAATTAACAAGAATATTTATAATGCGTTCAGCCGTATGCCCGTCCCACAAATGAGGAACAGCCCCCTTCTTCCACTTCCCAGCAAACAACTTTTCCAGTACCGGTTTGACAGCCTTTGGATTCGTACCTATCAATTCGTTCGTTCCCACTGTACATGTTTCCGGGCGTTCGGTGTTGTCGCGCAAAGTGATACACGGCACACCCATCACAGTCGTTTCCTCCGTAATGCCACCCGAATCCGTCACCACCGCTTTTGCGCGTTCCACAAGATAGTTGAACTCCAAGTACCCCATCGGTTCCACAATATGCAGGTTCGGGAACCGCTGCGCCACATGCTCCTCATCGCCCCAGAGATTATAGAAAATCTTCGCCGTACGCGGATGAATCGGGAACACTACCGGCAAACCTTCCACGTTCGTGATAATCTGCTCCATCAACGCACGCAAATGGTTTTCCTCGTCCACATTTGCCGGACGGTGCATCGTCATGACGATGTACTCTTTCTCCCTCAATTCCAACTCGTCCCATATCTTCGGTTTTCGGAATCGCACCCTGTTTGCCAACAGCGTGTCAATCATCACATTCCCCACGTACCATACCTGTTGCCGTATGCGCGCGTTAGCATATTTATCCTCCGGCAGAGACTCTCCACTTTCAATTTTAGAACTTCTTTCCACTTTCCACTTTCCACTCTCAACCAACAGGGCGCCTTGTCTCACAAGGTTTCTGTTAGCCACCTCGCTTGTCGTGAACATATAATCCGCCAGACTGTCCGTCACCATCCTGTTAATCTCTTCAGGCATCGTCAAGTCCCAACTGCGGATTCCGGCTTCGACGTGGCATACTTTCGTGTTCAACTTCTTAGCCACAATCGAACAAGCCATCGTACTCGTCACATCCCCCACCACAACAACCACATCTGTCGGATGCTCCGACAGATACTTCTCAAACGCCACCATAATAGCAGCTGTCTGTTCCGCTTGCGTGCCACCACCGCACCCAAGATTAATATCCGGTGCCGGAATGCCCAACTCCTCAAAGAACGTGTCCGACATATTCCTGTCATAGTGCTGGCCCGTATGCACAAGCCGGTACCGGATGTCATTACCCTGCCGCATAGCCGCATCCGCAGCGTGAACCAGTGCAGCAATCTTCATAAAATTGGGCCTCGCCCCTGCAATCAGTGTTATATGCATAGTCTTTATATTGCCCTTAACGCGTCTAATATCTTTTGCACATGGATATTCCACGTATATTTCTCACAAACCTCTTCTCGCGCATTCATCCCTAATGTGCGACGCAGTTTCTCATCTTTAGCTAAAGTCAGAATACTATCTGCTAATCCTTCTGCGCTACCGGGTGTTGCCAACAACGCTGTTTTATTATGCGATAGTATTCGTCCCATTTGATCAAGGTCACTTGCTACGATTGCTTTACCCATAGCCATATACTCAAATAGTTTGGTCGGAGAACCAAAGAATGGAGTCCCGTCAGGGTTAGGTATCTGGGGCGATACCAATATATCACTTGCAGCCAAATACTTCGGAGCATCTAACTGAGGAACAAATCCTATCATTTTAACATGCTTTTTATAACCAGACTTCTCTGCGAATGATTTTACAAGGTATGCCGTACCACCTCCTCCAATAAATAAATAATGGACATTGGGATTTTCCGCACATACAGTAGATATCGTTTGAGCCAACACCTCCGCTCCATGCCACGGGCCAAAAGTCCCTATAAACGTCACAACAACATCATCTTTTGCATAACCTAATTGCTGTCTGATTTGCATACCATCTATCAAAGGGGTAAAACGTGTTTCGTCCACTCCATTTGGAATGATACATATTTTTTTCCTATCAACCCCTACTGATACCAACTCATCTGTCATTGATTCCGCATTTCCAACAATGATATCCGCAGCATCAAAATTCGCTTTCTCTATTGATTTAGCTATTACCTCATAGTGTAATGGATTTCCCCAGTGCTGACTCATCCATATTTCGGAACCGTTGTATTCTAACACAAACGGCACCCCTAACTTCTTCGCAGCGTATGCGCCTGAATAATTATTCAGTCCGTATCGCTGATATACGAAAGACGGTTTATGACCTCCGTATCGGGAAAGTAATCGGGGAACAATCAATTGATTGTATTCCATCTCTCCTAACTCGTTTATCCCGAAAGAGTTCATACTGTTTGGATTGACCAACTCATATTCAACCTTTTCTGTAATATAGCCGAACCTGTCCGGTGAGCAGATGCACACGTCTTTCCCTTTGTGTACAAATGCTTCCACCACACCTTTCGTATGAGCAATTGCACCACTGGCAGAACTCCTACGCCCCCATAAATCCGTTCTAAGGTAAAGCACATCTTTGCCCTCTGCATATACAGGACTTGGCACCGACCGGATAAAGCGCAAATCACGTCTCACCATTCGTGCAAGAAACGGGTAATAACACGTTCTGAATAACCGACGTAAAAATCTTTTTCTTAATAGTTCCCTAATTGACATTTCGGATATTGATTTCTATTTGATTATTCTCTATTTGCAACGAACTCCTTTATCACACCACAAACCTTCTCTACTTCCTCCGTCTCCAAGTCATAAAACATCGGCAGACGCATCAGCGTATCGGCATATCGTTCGCATTCAGGAAGTTGGCGTCCATCATGCTTGTCTTCATAGTACGCACTACTATGCAGACTAAGATAGTGGAACACTGATTGGATATCGTGCTCCTTGAGGAATTTAATCAAAGTCGTACGTTTCTCCAAATCCGGTAACACGAGATAGAACATGTGGGCGTTATTAGATGCATACTCTGGCAGATCAGGTAATTGGAAACAGCCTTTGTCGGCAAAGGGTTTGAGGTGATTAAAGTAAGTATCCCAGAGCTGCTTACGTTTAGATTGGATTTCATCCAGATTCTCGAGTTGTGCCCAGAGGAAAGCAGCGTTGATCTCTGCAGGTAAGAAACTCGAACCCATATCAACCCAACCATATTTATTTACAGCACCGCGGAAGAACTCTGCTCGATTCGTTCCTTTCTCCCAAATAATCTCCGCACGACGGATAAAGCGCTCATCGTTCACCACCAATAATCCTCCCTCTCCTCCAGCTGTAATGTTTTTCGTTTCATGGAAGGAAAAAGCCGCGAGATGACCGATGCTGCCTAAAGGCAATGTTTGATGTGTGGTGTGTGATGTGTAGTATGAATCGATTGCTTGGGCGGCATCTTCAACAACAAGGAGATTATGACGATTGGCTATATCCATAATGGCATCCATATCACATGCGACACCAGCATAATGCACAGGAACAATAACTTTAGTACGAGGGGTAATGAGCGATTCAAGGAGTTCTACATCAATATTCGGGTTGCGCTTCATGGAATCGGCAAAGACCACCTTTGCTCCTTCACGCAAAAATGCCAATGCCGTACTGACAAAAGTGTAACTCGGGATGATAACTTCTTCGCCTTGTTTCAAATCACAAAGCATGGCGCACATCTCCAGTGCATCTGTGCCACTCGTTGTAAGCAGACATTTCTTAAAACCATAGCGATCTTCGAAGAAATGCTGACACTGCTTTGTGAACGGTCCATTGCCAGATAGATGTTCATCCATCACTGCTTTGTACATATAGTGGGCTTCTTTACCCGTCATATGTGGTTTATTAAAAGGTATCATATATTTGCTTCAGTATTTGCTTACAAACTTTCGGTCTATAATGCGATGTTTCATAATAGTTTGAGATATCATTAGTAAACTCATTCACTCCGGAAAAATCAAACACTTTTCCTTCACCAAAGATATCCATCAATACTGCATAATCCATAGGATTCAAGGCTATCTGATTATATAGCGGACTAATTACTATTCGGTAATCTGTATTTCCATTTACCAATAACTCATGCAGTTGCTCCAATGCCTCCCGTTGTTCTGCTTTAATCACTGGTATTGGCACCGAATCTGTATAGTTGCGTTCATACAACCGATAGACCCCCTGCAACGTTGCATAATATGCATCTGGATTGGTATCCAACATCTCTTCCGCTCCTGCTTTATGCACCTCGTTATACTCCGGAATATAGTAATACGGCAACTTCTTCTCTTCCTTATCTATGCCCCAAAACTTACGCTGGTATTCTATCGTATAGAACGCGCGAATGCACTCCCAGTTGTACGCAAAGAAATCCCACTCTTTCGTTACTTGCCATGGTTGCCGGAACAGATGTCCTTTATGCGGCGTCATATCCTCCAAATACTCGCCATCCATGATAAATAAGATATTATCTATCTTCTCATAACGGGAATAGAGATACTGCACGCGCTGCAACGTACCCAACAAATTATCTCCCGACTGATTAAAATGGAAACACGATGCATCTTCTCCTATATATTGTTTCCAATCCTCTACATAGTAAAAGTCCGAACGACTGGAACCTGTAATAAAACTATTATAGTGCATCGAATCATTGTACTGATTCATCCATCGGGTGCCACGATATGCGTCATTGACACATTGCTTACGCGCATCCGGCTCATATAAATCTTCACCCGGCCAGTACATACGGAATGGGTCATCAATGATGTACACCAACAATAGGACTATCATCGGCGAGCAGAACCAAAATATATGTCGTAGATACCGTTTCATCTATCAAAATTGGAAATAGATAAATTGTATCGTTTCTTGGCATTGCCAGAAATAGATCATTACCACAATTGCATAATACACCGCAATACGTACTACTGCCGGTTTATCGCTTATCCATGCTAAACCAAATCCTTTCTCGCGTCCAAACCAATCGCCCACTAACATAATCATCAGCCCGATAAACAACGGCACATAGAATGCTCTATTCATCAACCATGGAGCAGACAACAGTGATTTATCGCATATCGCAGCCATGAATTGACAAGCCTCAGCTATTGACGGAGCACGGAAAATAATCCATCCGATTACTACCAATCCGAATGTCAGCAACATCTGCGATATTTGTCGCCATGTTGCCGTATCGCGGTACTTTTTAGTAGCACCCATGAGTATCAATGGCACGAACAGCAATGCATGATACAGTCCCCATGTCACATACGTCCAGTTCGCCCCATGCCATAGTCCCGACAGCAGGAATATCACAAAAGTATTGCGGATGGTAATGAGTTTAATCGTTCTCTCGACTCTCGACTCTCGACTCTCGTCTACCTTGGGGCGACTACCACCGAGCGGAATATATACGTAATCCACAAACCATGTATTCAACGATATATGCCACCGTTTCCAGAACTCTGCAACACTACGTGAGAAATATGGCGTCAAGAAGTTATCTTTCAGGTTGATACCAAACAGTTTGGCTGTACCGATAGCTATATCCGAATATCCGGAGAAATCACCATATATCTGGAATGCAAATAAGATTGCAGCTAATACTAATGTGCTACCACTCGGATTCGCACCATCAGCCATCTGGTTCCATACCTGATCCACATAGATAGCGCAGTTATCTGCCACAACCATCTTTTTGAATAGTCCCCATAAGATGCGTCTGCTTCCTTCTACCGCTTCGTGGTAATCAAAAGTACGTGCTTTCTCGAATTGCGGCAGGAGATTTGTAGCACGCTCAATAGGGCCGGCGACCAACTGCGGAAAGAATGCCACATACGCAAAGAACGCTATCGGGTCTTTCGTTGGTGCAATCCGTCCACGATAGACATCTATCGAATAACTCAACGCTTGAAAAGTATAGAAACTGATTCCAACCGGCAATATCACATTCAGCAGATGATGCGATGCATCTATTCCGAACATCCCCGCAAAACTGCTCACAAAGAAATCGTAGTACTTAAATACTACCAAAATTCCGAGGTTAATGGCAATATTCAACCATAACCAAAATTTACTCCTTCCTTTTATGGAAGGTTGGGCTAAGCTTTTACCAATGAGTAATCCACTACCCCAGGAGCAGAAGGAGGTGAAGGCGATAAGAATGAGGAAGTGCCAATCCCACCAACCATAAAAAACATAACTTGCTAAAACCACAAATAAATTCTGTAGTCTCAAATTCCGCCTCAGCAACCAATAAATGGCAAATACTATCGGAAGAAAGATCGCAAAATGTATGCTATTAAATACCACTCAGTTCTAACTTTTTATCGCTTTTATAAATCAAGTACCCGCTTCTATCTCCACTGCAGGTCAACGGATGAAGTTCTATATCGGTTATTTCTGCTTTTACTATCTCCGGTAATGCATAAAACTCAATAATGGGTTTTAAATGCACCGTAGTTTCACTCAAGAAATACACACCGCTATGGTTGTGCTCCCTTAATTGAGGAGCCGTAAACGTACCTAATGCCACCTCTATCACACCACGCAAAAAATCATAACCCGTACTTAGTTGCACTAAGTCGCTACCGATGAAATCCCCCCCCATTCTTGCACCAATCTCCATCACGTATATCTTTCCCTCTTCGGTAATTCTGTACTCCGAATGACTTGCACCATTCGTTACACCTAATGCTGTCAATGCACGTTTTGTCAAGTCGTATATCTCATCATATTGAGCAGCCGTTAAATCCGCAGGCTGATGATGCTCTAACTCCACAAAGTGCGGTGCTCCGGTTGTTACTTTGTCTGTAATCTGGAGCGGGAAATGTTTGCCTTGATAAGATATAAATTCCACGCTTATCTCGCGTCCTTCAATGTATTCTTCCACTATCGCTTCATGCTTAAATGAATACTCCAATGCCTCCTTTAAAGCATGTTCTCGAGCTATGACATCACTTACTTTTGTTACTCCTAAACTACCGGAACGGTCGGTAGGTTTGATGATAAGCGGATAGGTAAAGGCATCATTCAATTCCTCGTCCGCACTCTTCACCATTTGGTATAATGGACATTGGATACCTGCCAATTGAAACGCATTGCGCATAAGATGCTTGTTATTGGTTCGCAATGCACATTCATAACTATTCCCCATCAATCTCATCTGCTCGGCTACGTATGCTACAGTCGGAGCAGCCGTATCTGATGCTATTGTGCAAATGCCATCTATATGCTCATTTTTGCATATCTCCAATATCACTTCCTTCTCCACAATGGATATGGGGAAAAACATATCTGCCACATCCCTGCATACCGCACCTTCTGCCCAAGCGAAACAAATGGTCTTGATTCCCATCTCCTTTGCACGCTGTACCAACGGTAACTGCAAATAACTCGCTCCTATGATTGCCAATGTCTTCATCTATTTCTCTGCATGACTCCTAAAATTACGTCACATGTCTTTTGCGCTTGCTCCTTGGTATAATAGAAATCGTTAAACAGGTTAATCACGTTCGCATATAGGTTCGCTGCAATGGGACTATCTCTTCCCTGTAACGCATAATGTCCACTAGCAAAAAGTCCGGCATCAAAGATTGCATTCAAAACCTCTCCCTTATTCGGCACTATGATGTGGAATCGCCAATGTTGATACGAATCTGGCAAACACTCCAAATGTTTAGATAGGCTGCGTCGATATATTGCATTCAATTTCTCTTTATGCGAAATTACCTCGTCCATCTTCTTCTCTATCACAGCCTTATTCGGTATCCATATCTCGTTTTTTAATATCGCATTATCCGTCACTTTAATATCTTCATATTTCCATCCGTCAGTTACATAACCGATAGCTCCTACTCCGAAATCTACTTGCTTCTTCTCTCCGGTACTATATAGTACCAAATCGGCCTCCGTCTGCACCAGATCAAGGCAAGGGAAGCACAAACACCGATCATCTATAATTGCAATTAGGGGGTTCTCTTTTCGTGCTGTAGCAAAGGAATCGGAATAATCATCTTCTACGCCATACGTATGTACAAACAAGATAGCACACGCATCTTTTGCCAGCGCGATTGCTTGCTTCCAATCCAAGCACAATGTCTGTGTGTCTATATCCACAAACTGTAAGGTACAACCGGCATATAGCAACGTCTCTACCACATCATGGCAAATATTGGCCGGTAAGATAACTTTCTCCCGCAAATGATTGCTCCGTAAGAAATTGAAAAGTATCTTATTCGCTCTATACGAAAAAACTTGTTGCACCTTCTTATGATAATGCTTTTACAATCTCTAAATTACGTTTATGCATATTCTCTTTTGAGTACCATTTCAGAAGTACCTCTTGATTCGTATCTATATCCTTTTGTTTCATTAGAGCAAAGACATCGGAGTTTCGATTAAGGTCTCTCTCTATTGAGTAAATTTTGCAACCGATGCGTTTGAAATAACGATAAGTCATATTATTCTCGCTCAAAAAAACACGCATTCCTAACCAGAGACCTGTAATAATATTTCCTTGTGCTTGAGGGAGATATTGATCCATAATCATTGTAGAGCAACTTTGTAGCAAACGATTATAGTTTTCGCGAGGCAAATACTCATATAAAGGCATAGAATGTTTTCCTAAACAAAATTTGGCATATTTAGACACTACATTCTTTATCCATGACGCTCCATAACTAAGAGGAAGTATCACTTTTTGCTCTTTTTGCAAACACCTGCATAGATATGGAATAACATCAAAATAATTACATGTATCTGTAGCGGAATTTCCTACAACTATATTATTTCCATTGCATATTTCATTTTTCAAAGTGCCTAAAGTAGAATCCAAGTCATAATAATTATACCATAGATGCTGCATGTGATCATTTTTCAAAAATTCTCTCACATACTCACACTCTTCCTGTTCATCCGTTAAGCAATAGTCTATTCGCTGGTACAATTTTATAGGCAACTCCCAAGAGGTATTAACGCATTTCTTCCTGCCATTCATTATTTCGCGAATACGGACTACAAAATTAGTTATTGGAGCATATCGAGAGAGTGCGCTATCCGATCTTCCGTATATTTCTCCGCCCCAGAACACCCACGCAACTTTAACATGTTCAGGGACCCTTTGTAAAATATATTTTTGCCATCCGCCCCAATGCATACCATGCAAAACAATTCCACTATAATCTCCTAAACGATTCAATAAAGCGTCAAATTCTGAACTACCTTGCCGAACAATAGTACATCGGTCAATAAGTTTGACATGCTCCATCATATTGTTTGACGGAACAAGTACAAACTCCGATTTCATTTCCGGTGCCGAGAACTGCGCTATCGCATAGTCCGTAAATTTTTCATCTGTCAACAAGTGCAGAATCATGCGTTATGCGATTTTTGTTGTGCAACCATCGAAATAATTAAATCCACAATCGTTCGGCCAGACTGTAATAGGCTTTTGGTTATAACTAACTACTTCAAACGTCAGTGAATTATAGATGCCATCTAAGATATTCCACGAATTAATCACCGGATCTGACGATAGCCAGAAATTCATTTTATAATTTCCCTTCGTGAGATTGAGATGACGGAGCGTCACCTCAATCTCGAACTCGTTCTTGCCTTCTGGAATATCGAATATATCACTGCAAGTCAGCCCCACACGGTTATCTGTCAATATATCGTCCACTAAGGTGTTCAGGCAAACCTTCTTGATAGATTGGTCGCGGCGACAAACTCGCACACGATAAGTTTGTTCGTCTGTCGAATCAACCTTGTATGGTGTGAGACGCTCCACCTCGGTGATTTCCAACTGACGAGAAGAACAATCCTTAACGCGATAAGACTTCAGTTCGCCGCCGGACAACTTCGCCCGGTCGCCCACCTCGGCAGAGTTGCCGTTCAGATAGAAGTCCACCACCTGGTTGATGTTGTCCCCGCGAAACTTAACCTGTCCGTACTCCAGCACTACTCCGCTGGTGCATAGGTTACGGATACTTGCCATATTATGACTGACGAAGAGGACAGTGCGGCCTTGGCCTTGGGAGACGTCTTTCATCTTGCCGATGGCTTTCTTCTGGAACTCGGCATCGCCGACAGCCAGCACTTCGTCCACCACTAGGATCTCCGGCTCAAGAAACGCTGCCACCGCAAATCCCAGGCGCACCGTCATACCGGAGGAATATCTTTTGACCGGCGTATCAATATACCTTTCGCAGCCGCTGAAGTCGATAATCTCGTCCAGTTTGCGCTGTATCTCGGCGCGGGTCATACCCAAGATGGCACCGTTCATAAAGATATTCTCCCGCCCTGTCATCTCGTTATGGAATCCCGTGCCCACTTCGAGCAGCGAACCGATACGGCCATGTGCCCTGATGGTTCCTGTCGTCGGTCCCGTCACGCGTGAAAGCAACTTCAGCAGCGTCGACTTACCGGCGCCGTTCTTGCCGATGATGCCGACCACATCGCCCTGCTCTACCTTGAAATCTATGTCGCGCAGTGCCCAGACGTATTCGGAGTTGCCTTTCGATGCCCGGTCGTTGGTCTCGCCTATCTTGAGATACGGATCCTCCTTACCAAGGACATTGGTAATCCAAAAGCGGCGGATATCGTGGCTGAGGGTCTTCGTGCTGACCAACCCCAGTCTGTACTGTTTGCCGACGTGTTCAAATTCAATCGCTGTTGCCATTATTTTGCTCTGATTTTTATCGTTCCTGTCATCCCCTGCATCTTTCCCAACCCGACTCGTTTGCAATATTTCGGGACACTATTGCAAATAGGCGGCAATAATACAACATTTCCAGGACGTATGCAAATTATTACGAAGAAAAATGTCAAATCAGTGCAAATTGTAATGAAAATCGAGAAATTTCTTTACAATTTCGATATTTATCATACCAATACAATCCGCCTCATGGTCAAATACGCATCGCAACTGCGCGACCTTCCGGGTGTACGCAGTTGCGATGACGTATCGACAGAACAGTTTTCTCAGTTCCTGAAATGCAGCTCTCCGTCCCGCAGCTCGACGATAATGGGCTTGTCGTGCGTAACCCTGCCGGCTATGAGTTGTTTGCTCAACTCGTTCAGTACCAGCCGTTGCAGGGCTCTCTTGACGGGTCGCGCGCCGAATTGCGGGTCATAGCCCTCTTTCGCGATATAACGAACCGCATCGTCCGTAACGCGCAACTCAAAACCTTGCTTCAACAGCATGTCGTGAATGTTCGTAATCTGCAGGCGCACAACCTGTTCGATGTCCGACTCACTCAACTCCGAGAAGTGGATGATGTCGTCTATACGGTTGAGGAACTCGGGGCGGACCTGTGCGCGCAGTTGTTCTTCCGTCAGGTTGGAGGTGAGGATGATGAGTGTGTTCTTGAAGTTCACCACCCTGCCCTTGTTGTCGGTCAGCCGGCCGTCGTCTAACAGTTGCAGCAGCACGTTGAACACATCGGGGTGTGCTTTCTCCATCTCGTCAAACAGCACGACGCTGTAGGGTTTGCGGCGGATGGCTTCGGTCAGTTGTCCGCCCTCGTCGTAGCCGACATATCCGGGAGGCGCCCCTATCAGACGGGTGGCCGAGAATTTCTCCTGATACTCTGACATGTCGATACGCGTCAGCATGTTCTCGTCGTCGAACAGGTAGCTTGCCAGCGCCTTCGCCAGTTCGGTCTTGCCCACGCCGGTCGTGCCGAGGAAGATGAAGCTGCCAATAGGCCGTTTCGGGTCCTGCAGTCCTGCGCGCGAACGCCGTATGGCATCCGAGACGGCCTGGATGGCGCTCTCTTGTCCGATGACGCGCTTGTGCAGTTCCTCTTCAAGGTGGAGCAGTTTGTCGCGTTCCGACTGCATCATCTTCTGCACAGGTATGCCTGTCCAGCGGGCTACAACCTCGGCGATGTCGTCCTCATCGACTTCCTCTTTTATCAGTGTCTCGCCGTCAATGTCCTGCAACGCCTGTTGCGCCGCTTTTATGTTGGCTTCCGCCTCTTGCAGCTTGCCGTAGCGTATCTCGGCGACTTTGCCGTAGTTGCCTTCGCGCTCGGCCACTTCCGCTTCGTGCTTCAGTTGCTCCTGACGCGCTTTCTCGTTCTGGATGGTTGCCACATAGCCTTTCTCCTGCTCCCACTGGGCGTTGAGTTTCTTGCGTTGCTCGTTCAGGGTCTTGAGTTGGTCGGCTATGGTCGCCATTTTCTCCTTGTTGTTCTCCCGCTTGATGGCCTCGCGCTCTATCTCCAGTTGCTTTATCTGCCGGTCGAGGTTGTCGAGGTCTTCGGGCTTGCTGTCCACCTCCAGACGCAGTTTGGATGCGGCCTCGTCCACAAGGTCAATGGCTTTGTCCGGCAGGAACCGGTCGGTGATGTACCGCGTGGAGAGCGTCACGGCGGCGATGAGCGCGTCGTCCTTGATGCGGACGCGGTGGTGCGTCTCGTATTTCTCTTTCAGGCCGCGAAGGATGGATATGGTCGAAGCCTCGTCCGGCTCATTGACCATCACTTTCTGGAACCGGCGCTCCAACGCCTTGTCGGTCTCGAAGTATTTCTGGTACTCGTCCAGTGTGGTGGCGCCGATGGCGCGCAGTTCGCCGCGTGCGAGGGCGGGTTTCAGGATGTTGGCGGCATCCATCGCGCCGGAGGACTTGCCTGCTCCCACCAGCGTATGGATTTCGTCGATGAAGAGGATTATCTCTCCGTCGGCGTGTATCACTTCCTCGACCACGCCTTTCAGCCGTTCCTCGAACTCGCCTTGGTATTTGGCGCCGGCTATCAGCGCGCCCATGTCGAGCGAGTATATCTGCTTTTTCTTCAGGTTTTCCGGCACGTCACCGCGCACGATACGGTGTGCGAGGCCTTCGGCTATGGCGGTCTTGCCCACGCCCGGCTCGCCTATCAGCACGGGGTTGTTCTTCGTCCGGCGTGACAGTATCTGCAGCACGCGGCGGATTTCGTCATCGCGGCCTATCACGGGGTCCAGTTTGCCTTCGCGGGCGCGTTCGCACAGGTTGATGGCGAACTTCTGAAGGTTCTCATTTTTCTGATTGGTAGTGTTCATATCGTAATCTCCTATATTTATTGTCATTGTCCCGGAAACACTTGCAGCCGTTCAAATCCTGTACCATTGTCCCAAACGCGCCCCAACTCTGCCAAAATGGCAGTCTGCTGGCAGTCCCACGCACAAAATCCCGCAAACTCCCGGCATATCTCCCTCAAACACCCCGTAACATTTCGGATACAAGCCTCACCGAACGCCATTAGGAAGCAAGAAAAGACTTATAGCAAGTTACTATCAGAACAAAACAAAGGCGTGCTACAAATAGCACGCCTTTGCTTATATCACAGAAGAATATCTTATTTTACGACAGCACCCTGGGCGTTGTAGAGGTTCTCACCACGTTTGATGTAGAGCTGACCGTCAATCATCATCTTCTGACCGTCCTTAACCTCGTCCATATTCACTTCTTCAATGCCGGTGAAGAGACTCAAAGATACAGCGAAATTGACGGTACGATAGAGAGAGTTGGAGCCCTTGAAGTCGATGTTCAGCGTACCATTATCGTGCGTTACGTCAGCAGTTCCAGAAACAATGTAACGAACCATATCAATTGAGTTTTGACTAACCAATCTGGCTGCCATAGCACCTCCATATGAAACATTGTTACCACTTTCAGTCACATAGCCGGCTTTAATCGTATTTGCAGCAGCAATTGAGGAAATAGAATATCTTCCTTGAGGAATAGTATATGCTGGATCTTTTTGATTTGCGTAGAATACTAAATCTACGTATTTTGCAGAAATGGCATCCAACGCTTCAATTTCTGTAAGGAACAAATTACCTTCCTGCTTGTGATAACCTTCACTCGTGAATGGGATTACATGTTCAGTCAAGAATGAAGCATAGAAATCTTCATTAGTATCATAATATACTATAGGTTGTGTGGTACTAATTCCCTCAACCATCGTAACATGATATACTTTATTTGCCTTATCCTTTAAGAAAAACTCATAACGGGTAGTGTTGTTGCTACCTTTTGTCACAGTTCCTGTAGCAGAAGCAATCTCTATTTCGGAATAAGTATTCCAATCGTCGGTGCTTGTGTAAAGCGAAGCACCGCAGAAAGGCTGCTGATTATCGTCATAGAATTTGAAATCAGCTTCACTATAAGCTCCATATATGTCAGAGCCATAGGCATAGCAATATATTTCAGCCTGATATAATGCGGGATAATTATTGACATTATCCGCACCCATAACGAACCAATAACCTTCTGAGAAAGATGACAAGTCCTTCTGCGGATTAAGAATAGTTATTTCTACGGCTGATTGTTGAGTACTTTCGGTAAGTGTGATGCGAGCTTTGTCGCAGTTGGTTCCGCTTTGGTTGCATTCAACATAGTAGTCTTTCCAAGCAGCCAGACCAACGATTGTACCGGCGAAAGAATAAGAAATGACTTTTTCGCCATCAGCAACGAGCAGCTGCGAAGCAACGATTTCGTAGATGTCTTCTGTAGTAGATGCCTGACCTTTGTACTTGAGCGTTACAATTCCGTATTCAACCGTCAGAGTGTTATTTCCCTGATACAAAGCGGAGTTGTAGGACTGACCGCCATACGTACCGAGCGTGTAGGTACCAGCAAGCGAGTTGTCGGAAGCGGTTTTGATGCTCAACTGGGCTACCGGCTGGTTGTTGGCATACAGGAACAACACGTAGTCACCAGTACCACCACCGTATTGGAGAGCCACGAAATCAGTCGGAGTAGTGAACTGATAGTAGGCATCGGGTTCACCTTCCTGAACAGACTTTTGAATAGGAGTCAATTGCGGAGCCTTCTTAACGACAGGCAGGGCAAATGCGCTGACGGCCAAAACCATTGCGCAAAGAAGAGATGTAACTTTCTTCATAGTTGATTGTTTTGTTTTAGTTGTTAATGATTATTTAGTTGGTTACTTTCGTATTCAGCATTCTTCCGCTCCAAAAAAAGCGCGCAAAAGTATGGTGTTTTTATTATTCGGACAAGCAATCTCGGAAAATTAGTAAAAAATTTGTGTTTTTGTCATTTAGGCTTTACTTTTGCGGCGAATTCCATAAATGTCAGTATGCGAATACTACGGGTAAAGGAATGACAAAGGTTATCCGCCAAGAATGAAAACGCGGATAACCAATAACAGACAGCAGACAGCAGACAACAGATAACAGACAACAGATAACAGACAACAGACAACAGACAACAGACAACAGACAACAGACAACAGAATGGCAATGGCAGGTGACTTACCGAGTGAATTACTGGAGCAGGCGGTCCAACAAATGAACACGCTTCCCGGTGTGGGGCGCAAGACCGCCCTTCGGCTTGTGCTCAACCTGCTACGCAGGGACGAAAGGGAGGTGGAGACGTTCGCCAACGCTTTCCTGCGGCTGAAGAAGGAGATTCATTACTGCCGCTGCTGCCATAACCTGAGCGACACGGAAGTATGCCCTATATGCAGCAGCCGCAGCCGTGACCGCCGCATAGTGTGCGTGGTGGAGAACGTGCAAGACGTGATGGCGATAGAGAACACGGGGCAGTACAACGGCTTATATCACGTGCTGGGCGGCATCATCTCACCGATGGACGCGGTCGGTCCGCAGGATATAGAGATTGAATCACTTGCCTCCCGCATAGAGACCGAACCGATACGGGAAATCATCTTCGCGCTGCCGACCACCATGGAAGGCGACACAACCACCTTCTACATACACCGCCGTCTGCAACAGGTGGAACGCAAAGCGCAAGGCGCAGAAAACGAACCTCTCGTATTCAGCCAGATTGCCCGCGGAATGGCCATAGGCAACGAACTGGAATACACGGACGAGGTGACGCTCGGAAGGTCGATAGTGAACAGACAAATGATAAGTTGAAAGTGGAAAGTTGAAAGTGGAAAGTTGAAAGGCAATAATATCTATAAGCATGGAAAAGAAAGACGTTGTTAAAAGACTCAACCGCGTGTATTACGGAATGATGGGCGGGGCAGTCGTTGCAGCCGCACTGATGTATTACCTGATAATGAAAGAGGCAGTGCGTCCCATCGACCCGATGTCCTCCGCCGGTCAAGCAATACAGGGAGTGGTAATCTTTTTAGCGATAGTGTGCATCCCTCTCGGGTTGTACCTCTTCAAACGGCAGTGCCGCAAGATTAGGGCGATAGAGGACGAGCGCGCGCGTATGGAAGCATATTGGAAAGCGGGGAGGTGGCGGATAGTGACCGTAAGCTTCAGCATGCTGACCGGCATAGCAGGCTACTACCTGTTAGGCGGCTACCAGTCGATGATATGGATAGCCGCCATCGCCGCGATAGCGTGGTACTTCACCAAACCCACCGAACGCAAAATAGAATTAGAACTTCTTCCTGATGACGATAGCTATTGATTTTGACGGCACGATAGTGCAACACGCCTATCCTGCCATCGGCAAGCCTATTCCGTTTGCCATTGAGACCCTGAAAATGCTTCAGCAAGTGGACCACCACCAACTCATACTGTGGTCGTGCCGCGAGGGCGCGTTGCTGCAAGAGGCCGTGGACTACTGCCACGAGCGCGGACTGGACTTCTATGCCGTGAACAGCAACTATCCCGAAGAACAGCAGCTGGACGCGGAGATGCCTCAAGGCGCATTCACGCCGCGCAAACTGAAAGCAGACCTGTTCATCGACGACCGCAACCTCGGCGGCATACCCGACTGGGGCGTCATCTACCAGATGATTCACAGCGGCAAACAGTTCAAGCCGGCCGCCGCAGCCACAGAAACGCCGAAGAAGAAGGAGGGGCTGCTGCAGCGACTTTTTAGTTGAAAGTTGAAAGTGGAAAGTGGAAAGGTGAAAGGGAGACCATGGCTGTTGTTTTGCGCAAGATAGAGCCTACAGACGTGCCGTATCTGTACCAGTGGGAGAACGACGCTTCCGTATGGTCAGAAGGGGCAAACCATAATCCGCTGAGCCATCAGGATTTGCGTGACTATGTTGCCCAGACGACAGGCGACATATACCGCGACGGGCAACTGCGGCTTGTCATAGCGATGCGCAACACATCGGGGCAACCGGAAGACGGGGCGTGCACGATAGGCTGTGCGGACCTGTTTGACCTCGATGCGCGCAACCGGCGCGCCGCCATCGGGCTGTACATCGCGCCGGAATACAGAGGGAAAGGTTATGCGGCGGACGTGCTGTCGCAGTTGGAGCAGTATGCCTTCGGCTTTCTGCATCTGCGGGTACTGTATGCCGTGATTTCCACAAAGAACACGGCGTGCAACACATTGTTTGAGAAATCGGGATATACTCCCTCCACACCGCTGAAAAACTGGACATTGGAAGGCGATGCCGTTATCTGGATAAAGGCAAAGGAATAACATTCATTGCGCATCCCTTCGGGAATCACACGCTAATCACCCGCTAATCACCCGCTCTGCCTTGCTTATTTGTACGGTTTGCCACCCGTCAGGATGCGGACAAGGCAGGAGAGAGAATGGGAATGATTGCGAGGAAGACAGGAAGGGATGAGGGAAGAGACAGGAAATGACAAAGAAGACATAACAAACCAAACTATATGAAGCGATTATCTTTTATTGTAGCCGTGATGTGGCTAATGGCGGGCGTTGCAACACTGCAAGCCAAGGAAACAATGCGCGTGAGTCACGTGGAGCCGCTCTGCTGGTGGACAGACATGCAGATGCCCCTGCAGCTGATGGTGCACGGCAGCGACCTTGTGAGTTCGACGGTTATGATTCAGCGCATGAACGGCAAGAAGGCTGTAAAGGGCGAATGCACGGGTCTGCAACTACGGGGACAGCACAATGCCTATTCACCCAACTATCTGTTTCTTGACCTGCAAGTGAATGAGGCGGGGACGTTCCGCATCACGCTGACGAAAGCGGGCAGGAAGACAAGTTTTGACTATGTGATTGGCGAGCGTCGTGCCGGAAGCCGCGAACGAAAGTCATTCACGTCGGCCGACTGCATCTATCTGCTGATGTCCGACCGCTTCTGCGACGGCGACGAGACAAACAACACAATCAGCACCATGCGCGAGAAAGGCAACAAGCAGAACGTCCACGGCCGCTGGGGCGGTGACATAGCAGGCATAATCAATCAGCTGGACCATATACAGAAAACGGGCGCGACCGCCATCTGGCCGACTCCGCTGCTGGAGGACAACGAGGCCGAATGGAGTTACCACGGCTATGCCTGCTCGGACTACTACCATATCGACCCGCGCTACGGCTCGAACGAACTGTACTGCGAGATGGTACGCAAAGCACACGAGAAAGGTCTGAAAGTGCTGATGGACATGGTGCCGAACCATTGCGGCGCGGCGCACTGGTGGATGGAAGACCTGCCCTACAAGGACTGGGTCAACCAGTTCGATGAGTTCACGAACACCATCAATGTCTTCTCCGCCAACTACGACGTGAACGCCTCGGCGTACGACCGCGAACTGAGCACCCGCGGTTGGTTCGACCGCCCGATGCCGGACATGAACCTTGACAACGAGGACCTGCTGCGGTATTTCCAGCAGTGGGCTATATGGTGGGTGGAGTATGCCGACCTTGACGGCTTGCGCGTTGACACCTACCCTTACATCGGCAAGAAGGCCTCCGCACAGTGGGCACAGGCGATACGGAATGAGTATCCGAACCTGAACATCGTGGGCGAATGCTGGACCCGTCCGGCACCTGCCGTTGCGTACTGGCAGTCAGGCACGAAGAACTACGACGGCTACGACTCGGGCCTGCCGAGCGTGATGGACTTCCCCGTGGAAGAGGCTATCCGTCAGGCACTGGAGAACGACGGGAACTTCTGGGACGGCGGCATGGCGAAAGTGTATAACGCCGTGGCAATGGACTATCTGTACGCCGATGTCAACCAACTGCTTATGTTTGTCGGCAACCACGATATGGACAGGTTTGCGGACGTTGTGAAGGACGGCGACCTGCGGCGCGTCAAGATAGGTCACGCGCTGGTTGCCACCATGCGCGGCATCCCGCAGATATTCGCAGGCGACGAGTACGGTATGCGCTCGTCGGACCGCAGCCTCGGGCACTCGACCCTGCGTATGCCGCTGCCTCAGCGGGACACGCTGGCGCGCGAGCAACAGGAACTGTATGAGTACGTCAGCCGCCTGTACCAGTGGCGCAAGAGCGAGCCGGTGCTGCATACGGGACGGACAATGCATTTTCTTGACCGTGGCAACACATACGCGTTCTTCCGCTACAATGAGCGTGAGGCCGTGTTCGTGTTCGTCAATGCGTCGGAGGAAAGCAAGACCATTCCGACCGCCCATTACGCCGAGATACTGTCGCGCTACAAACCTATCGGGCGCAATGTGCTGACAGGCAGCCCTGTTGACATGTTACGCAGTGACCTGACGGCGGAACCGCTGTCCACATTGATTGTGAAAATCAGGAGGTAAGTTCATCCGATGAAACGCTTGTCAGCCATACTGTCAGGGGCAGTGCTTGTGTGTGCCATGCATGCGCAACCGGTGGTTCTCACCCTTGACTCGTGCCGGAGTATGGCTCTGAACAGCACCATCAAGAGCCGCATAGACCGCGAGAACGTGCAGGCTGCCAAGTACGCAAGCCAGGCAGTGACGGCACGCTTCTTCCCGCAGGTGAGCGCCAACGGTGTCTATCTGTGGAACTCGCGCCACGCCTACGTGCTGCCGCAGATAATGGACACGCGGTTCGGCTCAATCGGTCTGGACGGACTGACGTTCAACAACTCCTATATCGATGCCGCAGGGCAGTATCTGCCGCGGACAACGGAGTGGATTAACGAGATGACCGGCGCGATGTACGGCGACCTGTACAACCGGTTCGACATTGACATGACGCACGTCCTCGTCGGCCAGGTGGGTGTGGTGCAGCCCGTGTATGTGGGCGGGCGAATCATCTTCGCGCAGAAGATGGCACGCTCGCTGGAACGGATAGCCCAAATCAACGCCCACAAGAACCAAACAGACGTGACGGTGGAGACAGAGGAGGCGTACTGGCGCGTCCTGTCCGTGGAGGAAAAGAAGAGGCTGGCCGAACGGTATCTGTCGCTGGTCAAGCAATTAGAGGAAGATGTGCTTGCCGCACAGGAAGAGGGAATGGCGACGAATGCGGACGTGCTGCAGGTCAAGATGGCACTGGGCGACGCCGAATCGTCGTTAGCGCAGGCACGTAACGGTCTGACCCTCTCGCGGATGGCACTCTGCCAGATAATCGGTCTGCCGCTTGAAACGGACATATCGCTTGGCGACAGCGCGCGTCTGGACAGCATGTCGCTGACGGACCTGTCGGTGGACATGCTGCAAATAAAGTCGCATCGCGAGGAGTTACAACTGCTGGGCGAACTCAGCAACGTCGCGCGGTCGGGAGTGGGTCTGGCGGCAGCAGGACTACAGCCCAACATAGTGGCATCCGCCAACTACGTCATCACCAACCCGAGCGTGGCAGACGGCTTCAACAAGAGTTTCGAGGGCTTCTTCTCCGCCGGTGTGGCAGTGAACATCCCCATTGCCCATGCCTCGGACATCCTTGCGGTACGCGCCGCCAAGCACAAGGCCAAAGCGATGGAACTGCAACTGGAGGAGGCACGGCAGAAAATAGAGCTTCAGGCCACGCAGTCGGCGCAGAAAGTGAACGAGGCGCGCTACCGGCTGGCGTACTCGAAGACGGCTCTGGCACACAGCGAGGAGATACTGCGATACGCGCAGGACTCTTACGCGGAGGGGATGCTGACCGCGACCGACCTGATGAAGGCGCAGACGGCATGGCACAAGGCATACACGGAAAAGATTGACGCCGCCATCGCCCTGCGGATGGCGGAGATAACATACAAGAAACACACAGGACAATTGTAAGTTGAAAGTTGAAAGCTGAAAGTTGAAAGTTGGAAGAAGTTTATATGTTAAAAGTTTAGAGAATATGGAGCAGAATAAATATAAGATGAACGCACGCAAGGACCTTCTTCTTGGTCTGGGCGTGCTGTTTGCCGTGATAGTCATAGTGGCTTTGATAGGCATCTTCGCCCTCAAACCGGAGAAGACAGAGATTTATGGCGAGGCGGAAGCGACAGAGTACCGCATATCCGGCAAAGTGCCCGGACGCATTGAGATGTATCTTGCGGAGGAAGGCGACCAAGTGAAGAAAGGCGACACGCTTGTTATTATCAACTCGCCAGAAGTGGAGGCGAAGATGACGCAGGCGGTAGCGGCACGCAACGCCGCCGAGGCACAGAACCAAAAGGCCATCCGCGGTGCCCGCGAGGAGCAGATACAGGGAGCATACGAACTGTACCAGAAGGCGTTAGCGGGCGAGGAAGTATATCGCAAGTCGTTCGAGCGGGTGGACCGCCTGTACCAAAAGGGCGTGGTGACGGCACAGAAACGCGACGAGATGGAGGCGGAATACAAGGTGGCACAGGCTAATGTGAAAGCCGCCAAGTCGCAGTATGACATGGCACTGAAGGGCGCGCAGGAAGAAGACAAGGCAGCCGCGCGCGCACTGGTCGCCCGCGTGGACGGAGTGATAGACGAAATCAACATAGCCAAGTCGGAGCGTTATCTTGTCAGTCCGGTGGACGGAGAGGTGAGCGAGTGCTTCCCCCACGTAGGCGAACTGGTGGGACAGGGAATGCCCGTCATGTCGGTGGTGGACATGAACGATGTTTGGTTCCATTTCGCCATCCGCGAGGACATGCTTCGCGACATAACCATGGGCAGCGAGTTGCAGGTGCGTATTCCCGCACTGGGCGACGAGACCTACCCCGTCCAGGTCACATTCATCAAGGTGATGGCAAGTTACGCCACCTGGCGTTCGACACAGACCAGCGGCGGATACGACATCAAGACCTTCGATGTGAAGGCTCGCCCGCTAAGCGACATACCCAATCTTCGTCCCGGAATGACGGCTGTGGTGGCAAGATAGGATGCTGTTCGTTTCCCGTCAGATAGCGATTGTTCTCCGCGTGGCGAAGCGTGAAGTGCGGATGCTGCTCCGGCGGCCCGTGTATATCTTCTCCACGATTTTCGTGATGTTCTTCTCCTGCGTGTTCTTTCTGACCCTGTTCAAGACAGGTTCGCCGGAGAAACTGCCCATCGCAGTGGTCGATATGGACCGCTCGTCCATATCGCGGCGGCTGGTACACGAACTCAATGCCACGCAACTGGTTGAGGTGGTGACGGTGACGGAGACATACGAGCAGGCACGGGTGCTGATGCAGCAAGGCAAGGTGTATGCGTTTGCCGTCGTTCCCGACAGGTTCTACGCCGACCTGGCGTCCTTCAAGCGTCCCGAGGTGGTTGTCTATCTCAACAACGCATATACCCTGAGCACCAATACCGCCTACAAACAGCTGATGACGGTGATGACACTGGCTTCCGGCGCGTTCCAGCGGGAGGTGCTGCGCAAGAAGGGAATGCCTGAGTATATGATTATGAAGCGGCTGCAACCCATCGCCATCGAGAGCCATTTCATAGGCAATCCGTCGGGCAACTACATGGTCTATCTTTCGGGCGTGCTGCTGCCGGGCATACTGGGGCTGATAGTGCTGATGATAACCATCTATTCCATCGGTTCGGAACTGAAATGGAAGACCTCGCGCGAGTGGCTGAACGCGGCACAAGGCAGTTTCACCCGGGCCATAACAGGCAAACTGCTGCCCCATGTGGTGCTGTACTGCGCGATGGGCGTGACGATGAACATCATTATGGTACGCATGATGCACTTCCCCATACACGGCAGTTTCGTATGGCTGAACGTGGGCATGGTGGCCTATATACTTGCGATGCAATCGATTGCCGTCACATTCGTGGGGATTATTCCGATGCTCCGCACTGCCCTTTCCGCAGGCGCTTTGTACGGGATGCTGTCCTTCTCATTGTGCGGATTCACATTTCCCAAGGAGGGAATGCTGCCCTTTGTACAGGCCCTGACCAACCTGTTCCCGTTGCGGCACTATTATCTTGTCTATGTGAACGAGGTGCTGCTGGGGAATCCCATCACGCAATCGCTGCCGTCGGTGGCAGTGCTGATTGTCTTTACCGGTTTGCAACTGCTTATCATGAAGCGGCTGCACCGCGCTTTGAAATTCCAGTATTTCCCAAAAGACTGAAGAGATGGACATCCGGCGACTGACAGATTTCTTTCTGACGCGTCTTCACGACACGTGGCACGTGTTTGTGCAGGAGTTGTGGCGTATCTTCCGCGACTCGGGCGTGATGCTCATCTTCTTTGCCGCCGGACTGGCGTATCCGATTATCTATAATGTCATATATATCAGGAACGGAATAGAGAACGTGGAGGTGGCGGTGGTCGACATGTCGGCTTCACCCGCCAGCCGTGAGTTCATCTGCCGTTTTGACGCCACGCCTGAGGTGGCGGTTACGCACGCGTGCGCCACTATGGCGGAGGCGGAAGCATTGCTCAAGGCACAGAAAGTGCACGGGATACTCTTTATACCGGCTGACTACGAGAGCATCCTTGTGACAGGTCTGGAAACGGCGCATATATCGCTATACTGCGACATGTCATCCTTCCTCTATATGAAGAATGTCTATACCGCCGCCAATATGGTAATGCTGGACTACATAAACAACATCCAGATAGACCGCTACGAGGCGATAAACACAGGCGGCGAGATGGCGTGGGCATTGGTTCAGGCGGTACCGTTCAAGACCGTCTCGCTCTTCAACCCGACCAGCGGTTACGGCTCGTTCCTCGTTCCGCCGATTCTTGTCCTCATTGTCCATCAGGCCCTGTTCTTCGGCATCAACATGCTGCAAGGTACGGCGCGCGAGGAGAACACGGAGGTGTTCAGCCTATCCGGACGGCGGCGCAAGGCACCTGTCTTCCGTCTGCTGATTGGGCGCGGTGCGGCGTATTTTGTCATTTATATGGCGGTAGCGTCCTTCGGACTGATACTCATACCCATATTGTTTGACCTGCCCCACCTGGCTTTGGTGGGGGATGTCCTCCGTTTTATGGTGCCGTTCCTGCTGGCGGCGATATATTTCTCCGTCTTTCTGGCTTCTTTCCAGAAGGAAAGGGAAACGGGAATGGTGACCATGCTGTTCTCGTCCCTTATATTCTTCTTCGCGTCCGGAGTGAGCTGGCCGTGGGAGAGTATGAATCCTTTCTGGAAAGGTCTGGGCTACCTGCTGCCATCCACATGGGGGATGCACGGATACATCCATCTGCAGACGATGGGGGCGACATTGGAAACCACGGCAAGAGAATATAATATGCTTTGGGTGCTCGCCGCCGTCTATTTCCTGGCATGTGCTGTGCTGTATGCCTACCGGGCATGGAGAACGGACACTACGGCACGGGTGAACAAAGCGGACAATTGACAGAACAATATATTCCAATAATCATCTATGACCTCACTCTTTCCTATTGACCAAGTGCACGAAGCCGCACGGATAATCAGCAACGCCCGCAATGTCGTTATCCTCACCCACATGTCCCCCGACGGCGATGCCATGGGCTCCTCGCTGGGGCTGCAGCACTGGCTGGAGAGCCTTCTGCCCGTTCAAGGAGAGGGACGATGCACGGTCGTTGTACCCAACCCGTTCCCGGATTTCCTGTCGTGGATGCCCGGAGCGGACAGGGTGGTGGTTTATGAGAAGGATGCGGACAAGGCGAAACAGCTGCTCGCGGAGGCGGATACGATAATATGCACGGATTTCAACGAGCCGAAGCGTATCGGCGCGCTGGGCGAATGTCTGACAGAGGTTTTGCAGACGAACCGGACGCCGTGCCTGTTGATTGACCATCACCTGCATCCCGCCGCTTTTGCTGATGTCGTGTTCTCCTATCCAGAATCGCCCTCCTCATGCGAACTGGTCTTCCGGCTGATAAAGGATTTGACAGGGATGCAGGACTACCCGCTGTTCGGACGTCCGCTGAATATCCTGTCGGCAACCTGTCTTTACACGGGTATGATGACCGACACGGGCAACTTCTCGTTCAACAGCAACCGCGCGGACATGTATGAGATTGTCAGCGAACTGGTGCGTATGGGCGTGGACAAGGATGCCGTCTATAACCGCGTGTTCAACGCCTATACGGCGGACCGTATGCGCCTCGTGGGCTACTGCCTGTACCAGAAGATGATTGTCATTCCCGAGTATCACGCAGCGCTTATCTACCTGAAGCGCAAGGAACTGTACAGGTTCAATTTCCGTTCGGGCGATGCGGAGGGGATAGTCAATATGCCGTTGCAGGTCAAGGATATCCATTACTCCTGCTTTATGCGTGAGGACAAGGTGATGCCTGCCGAGGTGCCGCTGGCGGGTGGCAGTAAGATAAAAGTGAAGATATCGATGCGTTCGCAGGGCGACCGTCCCGTCAATGAGTTCTGCCATCAGGTCTTCCACGGCGGCGGACACAAGAACGCGTCCGGCGGAGAATACTACGGACCTGTTGAACAGGCGGTTGAACTGTTCAACCAGAACTACGCGAAATTCTTCCTCACGGAGTAGAATAGAAAAAAGGAAACGTTCCCGTTTCCTTTCCTGCGTGGAGTATAGGGGACTCGAACCCCTTACCTTGACATTGCGAACGTCACGCTCTACCAGATGAGCTAATACCCCATAAAAACGCCGCAAAAGTACGACAACTTACCCGTATCCGCCAAATTTATCGGCAAGAAAATTGCGTAAAAAATGACAATACATTTTGATATCGGGAAAATATTGTATCTTTGCGCTGATTTCGACACTACAATTAACCAAAAAACTATTACCTTATGAAAGCGAACAGACTTTTGATTGCTCTGCTGAGCATTGCAATGCTCGGTATGGTGGCGTGCAACGAGAAGAACGCCCCCACCGGTCCCGGACAACAAAATCCGAATGACTCTACAACCGTGGTTTCAGTCGATACAACGGGTACATATGTAACTGTAGCGCAAGCTTTAAGTATTATCAGTGAACTTGAACCCTCCAAAGCTACTGATGAAAAATACAAAATTGTTGGTGAAGTAATCCAAAACAACACAGATCCCGCCAATGTCCCGGGTAAGTACACCAATATCAATATCACTATCAAAGATGCAACGGGCTCGATAGCATGCTACTATATGAACAATCTCAATAACGAGGCTTTCACTTCTAGCAAACAAGTGCCCCGCGTAGGTAGCAAAGTAGTGATGATTGGGCAGTTGAAGAACTATGTGAACAAGAACACCAGCGCAACGACACCAGAGATGGCAAACGGTTTTATTCTTCGTATCATTGAGATGCAGGAAGACGCCAATCCGAAAGAATATACGCATGTAACGATTGCCCAGGCTCTGGAAATAGGAAAAGATCTTGCCGAAGGCGAGGAGACTCCCGGATACTATATGGATACAGTCATCATTACAACCGTTAAAACAAAAGCGGCTGATGTTCCCGGTACATACACCAACATCAATATGACTGTC
>JAGCWE010000103.1 GCA_017962005.1 Paludibacteraceae bacterium
GATGTTCAAAGACCTTTTCGCCTACCTCTCATCGGGCGAGGAAACTGATTTTGTCCGCTCTTTTCTGACCAACAGAGACCGCTTCGCCTTTGGAGGCGAGCTGCACGGAAAAGACGGACAGGAGGCTGTCCGCTACCTCTTGGAGGATATGCAGTACGGAGACCTGCCCAAAGGGCTGCTCCTCTTCCACCGCTACCGCAGCGGTTCGCGTACACCTGCCGAAGAGCATCTGGTGGAGGGCGCATTGTATGCTGCCACGGAGGAGAAGGACGGCAAGGTCTGCCGCATCCATTTTACGGTCAGCCACCAGCACCTGCCCCTTTTTCGTAAACACATCGCTGACCGCCTGCCCTACTACCAGAAGAAATACGGCATACGGTACGAAATAACTTTCTCGGAGCAGTTGCCGCAGACCGACACGCTGGCAGCCAATCCCGACGGCACACCCTTCCGCAACGAGGACGGTAGCCTGCTTTTCCGTCCGGGCGGACACGGCGCGCTTATCGAGAACCTCAACCGGCTGGACACCGAAATAGCTTTCATCAAGAACATTGACAACGTGGTACCTGACTACCGCAAGCCTTCCACCATCCACTACAAACAGGTGCTGGCAGGCATACTCATAGAGGAGCAACGGCGCGTGTTCAGCCTTTTGCGCGACTCGGGTCTGACGGAGGAAGAGAAAGAGCGGCTTCGGCGGCCCATCCGCGTATGCGGCGTGGTAAGGAACACGGGCGAACCCGGCGGCGGACCTTTCATCGTCCGTGAGAAGGACGGCACCGAGTCTTATCAGATACTTGAGTCAAGCCAGATTGCCGACAAGGGACTGATGGCGCGCTCCACTCACTTCAACCCTGTTGATCTGGTCTGCTCGCTCCGTGACGAGAATGGAAAGCCCTACCACCTGCCCGATTTCATTGACCCTGAAACAGGCTTCATCTCTCACAAGTCCAAAGACGGCAGGGAACTGCTGGCACTCGAGCTGCCCGGACTGTGGAACGGCGCGATGGCGAAATGGAACACCCTGTTCGTGGAAGTGCCCGTATCTACGTTCAATCCTGTCAAGACAGTGAACGACCTACTGCGTCCCGAACACCAACCCTATACACGGTAAAAAGATGGGACATCAGGAGATAGAGCGCAAGTTCCTCGTCCTCAACGACGATTACAAGCGGCAGGCGACCGAGTGTATCCCCATCAGTCAGGGCTACCTGAGCCTCAACGACCGCTGCTCGGTGCGCGTGCGCCGGTGGGGCGAAAAAGGCTACATTACCGTCAAGTCACATGTCGTCATCAACCGCTTCTCGCGGTACGAATGGGAGAAAGAGATTCCCGCGCAGGAGGCGGACGAACTGCTCGCTCTTTGCCTGCCCGGCAAGATTGAGAAGAAACGTTGGCTTGTTCCCCTTGAAGGCGGACTGACCTGCGAGGTGGATGAGTTCTTCGGACTGAACGAGGGACTCGTAATGGCGGAAATCGAGTTGGAGTCCGAGGAGCAGTCCTACGACAAACCTTCCTTTCTGGGCAAAGAAGTAACCGGCGACAGACGCTTCTTCAACAGTTTCCTCATCAGTCACCCTTACGTGACGTGGCCGAAAGAATAAACCAACCCAAACACCACAGACAATGAACAAGCACACTATCCTTATTATTGTATGTCTGCTGTCAGTGCTTCCGGTGGCAGCCCAAAGACCGAACGCCTATTTCAAGGTCAGTGATATGCCGAATGCGGTGGATTATCTGCCTGCTCCCCCGGACTCTGCTTCAATGTGTTTCGCTTATGATACGGCGCAGTACCAGTGGGGCAAACGACAGCGTGCGACGCCGCGCGGCAAGCAGGCCAAGGACGATGCCGACTATGGTATCTATCGGATGGCGACCATCTTCTCGCCCGCGGTAGGTGTCACTATCAGTCCGAACACCACTCCCGAACTATGGAAACTGCTTCGGGATGCAACCTACACGGCAGGACTGGGGTGTGACATAGCCAAGGCTCACTATTTCCGCCCCCGTCCGTATATGTACTACAATGAGCCGACGCTTGTTCCTGGGGACGAGGAGGTGTTGCGTCACAACGGCTCGTACCCATCAGGGCATACAACATTGGGGTGGACTACCGCGCTTCTGTTGGTGGAGATATGTCCGGAAAACGAGAATGAGATACTTCGTATAGGGTACGAGTATGGTCAGAGCCGCGTGATTGCCGGATATCACTGGCAGAGCGACGTGACGGCGGGAAGACTGGTGGCGTCATCGTGCTTTGCCCGCCTGCATACGAGCAAGGCGTTCCTCAAACAGATGAAAAAAGCACAGAAAGAATACCTCAAAGTGCGCAAATCCAAATAATAAATAAACTTAACCATTACAACTATGTCAAAATCATCTTATTCTGTGGCTGCCTTTTTAGGCGGCATTATTGTGGGCGGTATAGCCGCTCTGCTTCTCACCCCTAAGACAGGCAAGGAACTGCGTGAGGACATCTCCAACTTTGCGGAAGAGGAGGCAGAAAAAATCAGAAACGCAAGATGCAGGATGCAAAAAGAGGAAAACGACCAACCTAACGAAGAGTAGTTATGTTTGACCGGGAAGAATACGAATACCTGCTTGCTGATTTGCAGGAATACGGCAAAACCCGTTGGGAACAGGCCAAACTGACTGTTTTGGACAAGGTGTCCCGGATAGTCGGTTTGTTGCTGTTTGGTCTGACGGTTATTCTGATTGTGTTTGTTGTTGTGGCATTAGGTGGTGTAGCCCTTATATCCGCGTTGAGCAATTGCATGCCAACGTGGGCGGCGGTTTTGATTGTGGCAGGCCTGTGGATTCTGCTGTTGGTGATTGTCGTATGTCTGCGCAAGCGATTGTTCCTCAATCCGATGTTGGCTGCTATTTCTGCGATACTGTTTGCCCGTCAGCCCAAGCGCAAACTGACCATCGAGAACGTGCAGCAGCAAAGCGAGATGCTCGCTTATAAAGCGACTGAACAGGAGAAGAACCTTCAGCGCGAGACAGAACGGATTCAGCGCAGTTGGGTGGGGCTGTTCGAGCGGTTCGCCACCGTCCGCAGCCTGCTTGACAGAGTAATCGGGCGCATTTTCAGCCGTAAATAATCATTCCGAAGCATGGAGAGCCGTCCCTTCACTTTTGACCGCACGGTGCGGCTTGTGATAGCTCTTGCTATCCTGACCGCATTGTTTCTGCTTACACGGACGTTGAGCAGCGTGCTGCTGCCTTTCGTGCTGGCTTGGTTCATCGCCTATCTGCTGCATCCTGTCGTGACGTTTGTCCAGACGAAGATGCGTGTGCGTCCCCGTGTGCTGGCGGTCATCATCACGCTAATGCTGGTCTTTGGTTTGCTGACTGGCGTGGTGGCTGTTCTTGTTCCGTTGGTACGGACGGAGACGGCTCACACGTCACGGCTGGTCAGTGAGTATGTCCGGGGTATACAGGTGGATACTCTCTTGCCTGCCTCCGTTCAGGAATGGCTTCGCGACTGGCTGGCGCAGGTTGACTTGCAGTCCCTGTTGCAGCAAATCAATCTGGAGGCGGTTGTTGAGAAAGCGGGCGGATACTTGGGCAGCATTATTGGCGGTTCGCTCAGTGTGCTGTCTGCTTTGTTTGTCGTGTTCGCCTGCCTGCTCTACCTTGTGTTCATCCTGCTCGATTATGAGACGTTGAGCAAGGGGATGCACGAGATGATTCCGCCCAAGTTCCGCACCGTGGTCAACGGAATTCTGGATGACTTGGAAAAAGGGATGAACAAGTACTTCCGGGGGCAGGCGCTTATAGCCACATCTGTCGGAATACTATTCAGCATTGGTTTCCTGATTATGGGCCTGCCGCTGGCGGTCGTGGTGGGGCTGTTCATCGGACTGCTCAATATGATTCCCTATATGCAGGCGTTCGGCATTCCGATAACAATGCTGTTGGGACTGCTTCAGGCGGCTGATACGGGCACCAGTTATTGGATTATCCTGCTGGAGATTGCCGCCGTGTTCGTGGTGGTGCAGTCAATTCAGGATTTTGTGCTCAATCCGCTGATTATGGGAAATGTGATAGGTATGAACCCTGCTCTTATGCTGCTCTCTCTCTCCATCTGGGGTTATCTGCTGGGTGTTGCCGGTATGATTATCGCCCTCCCGATTACAACTGTCATCATCTCCTACTACAAACGCTACGTGCTGGATGAAACTAAAATACCCGACACCGGGCAACAACAATAATTCAAATCTGTATGCGCAACCAAAAAGCCGTTTCCCCATGGGCGTGGGTGCCGACGCTCTATTTCGCGGAGGGAATCCCGTATTTCCTCGACAACACTGTATCTGTGATGCTGTTCACGCGGTTGGGCGTGCCAAATAGTACGATGGCGCTCTTCACGGGTATGCTCTACCTGCCGTGGGTCATCAAGCCGCTGTGGTCGCCTTTCGTGGATGTGATTCGCACCAAACGCTGGTGGATTGTCGCGATGCAGATTCTCCTGTCGCTTGCTTTTGTGGGGCTTACGCTCTCTATCCCGCATCCCGATGCCGGACTCATCGCGACAGGCAGCACGCCTGTCAGCCTGTTTGCTGTCATGCTGTGTCTGTTCTGGCTGACGGCTTTTGCTTCTGCCACTCACGATGTGGCTGCCGACGGATTTTATATGTTGGCACTTGAAGGCAAACAGCAGTCTTTCTTTGTGGGCATACGCAGCCTCTTTTACCGCTTGGCTTCTGTGTTCGGACAGGGTGGGCTGATTGCGCTTGCCGGCTTGCTCGAAATCAGATGGGGCAATATCCCTTTGGCTTGGCAGATGACGCTTCTTGTCGCATCTGTCGTGTTTGCTCTTATCACGCTGTGGCATATATGGTTTTTGCCGAGGGTGGAGCAGGAGCAGCCGGCGGAAACTCGGCAGAGTGGGAAGGACATCATGCATGGCTTTGGTCATTCGTTTGCCACGTTCTTCACGAAGAGAGGCATACTGCTTGCGCTTCTTTTTATGCTCATCTACCGCCTGCCGGAAGCGTTTCTGGTGAAAATGCTGCCACCGTTTCTCGTGCAGAACCCTGAAGTCGGAGGATTGGGACTGACTACCGCTTCGGTGGGCGTTATTTACGGCACTTTCGGTGTTATTGCCTTGGCGTTAGGGGGTATATTGGGTGGTTTCTACGCCTCGCGGTTCGGGTTGAGACGTTCCATGATTCCGATGGTGCTTGCCATCACGCTGCCGGACGCATTGTATCTGTGGCTCAGTATCGCGCAGCCTGATTCGCAGTTGTGGATTACGGTTGCTGTTTTCATCGAGCAGTTCGGATACGGTTTCGGTTTCACCGCCTATATGCTTTATCTCATGCACTTCGCCAAGGGGGAGTACCAGACGTCCCATTACGCCTTGTCCACAGGGTTCATGGCGTTGGGCATGATGCTCCCTGGTATGGTGGCGGGTTATATACAGGAGGCTGTCGGCTATACCGGCCTGTTCTGGTTGGTGATGGCTTGCTGCCTGCTCAGTATTGCCGTCACCCTCTTCGTCCGCAGTTCACTGCAAGACGAGACAAAGGAAAATCTGTAAACTCACAACGATATGAAAAACACAATCCTAACTCTTATTGCGTTACTCTCTGTCAGTACGTTTGTTTTTGCGCAGGATTATCCTGCCGACTATGCCGGTCAGCCTCTTTTTGGTGACAACTGTACCAGCATCCTTGTGTCACCCGGAGCCTCGGCTGACGGTTCGGCGATTACCAGCCACACCTGCGACTCGTGGTATCGCACGTGGATGCGTTGGCTGCCGTCTGTTGAATACAAGAACGACACTCTCGTGGAAGTCTATACCGGACTGATGCACACGGAGTATCCGGGCAGTATGGACGGCGTGAAGGTCAAGGGCAAGGTAAGGCAGAAAGCGGGCAGGACCTACCGCCTGCTGGACACCGCCTATCCGTGCCTCAACGAGAAGCAGCTGGCTATGGGCGAGACCACTTATGGCGGACGCGACACGCTCCGCAACAAGGACGGACTGCTGATGATTGAGGAACTGCAGCGTCTGGCGTTGCAGCGTTGCTCCACTGCCCGCGAGGCTATCCTCTATATGGGCGAACTGGCGTACGAGTACGGCTACGGGGACGGCGGCGAGTGCCTGACTGTCATTGACCCGGCAGAGGCTTGGATCTTCGAGATTCAGGGCGAGGGATCTGACTGCGTGGGAGCTGTGTGGGCGGCGTGCCGCATACCCGACGGCGAGGTGAGCGTGTCGGCGAACATCAGCCGCATCGGCAGCCTCAGCCCGCTTCAGGAACCGGCACCGGAGAAAACCAGGAAAGGCAAGAAAGCCGAATATAAGCCCCTTGTGAGTGATAACGTGATGGCATCGAGAAACGTGTTTGCTGTGGCACGCAGGCTCGGACTGTGGGACGGAAAGACGGAGTTCTCTTTCTGGCGCGCGTACAGCGGTCCGAACTACGAAGGCGAGATGAAGAACTACGCCATACGCGAACTCTTTATCCTGCAGCAGGTTGCACCTTCCCTCAACCTCACCAAAGACTTGGACGAACTGCCCTTGAGCGTCAAGCCGGACAAGAAACTGTCGGTCAAGGATGTCAGCAACCTGCTCGGCTCGTATTATGAGGGCACGGAGAACGACCTGACCCAGTTGATGCGTGTGCCGAAGAAGGGCCGCCAGTTGTTCAGCAAGGAGAAGTGGGAGGACAAGGACAGCATTGTTTCCAGTTTCGCCAATCCGTGGATGCGCTTTGACGAGATCAGTGCCTATTATGCCATGACAGGCGACGAGCGTTTCGACTGGGTACGCACCGTTGCGGTGCCCCAGTGCGCCTATTCAACAGTCATACAGGCGCGCAGATGGCTGCCCGATGCAATCGGAGGCGTATGCTGGATGTCGCTTGACAACCCCGGACAGAGTCCGCGATTCCCCATTTTCGCAGGCGGTACCGAACTGCCCTCGATGCTGAAAATCTGCGGGCAGCACCGTTACCGCGAGGACTGTTTGCTGTGGCATTTGCGCCGCACCAACAAACTCGCTGCCGTCAGATGGGGGATATGCCGCAAGACGCTTGAGCCGGCGCGCGACCGCTTTATGGACAAAGGCTTGCGCGAGATGCCGCTCGTGGAGCAGATGTACAGGGAGGCGGCGAAGCAGGAGCCGGATAAGACTGCTGCGATGCTCAACGACTACACGGCGGACTTCGTCGGTGCGGTTGTCCTGCGTTGGGACGAACTGTATCTGAGTTATTGGCGCAAGTTCTGGGCCGGCTTCTGAAAACTTTCCGGAAAGGCTCCTGCAATTTACATTTTGTCACCGCCGCATTCGGCTTGTTTTACTATACCCTTGCCGAAGGGATACCGAACCCATGCCGAACCCATAGCGGTCATATAGCCTTTCGCAGGGCATCCGACGATGATATTTTTCGGAAAAAGTGTTTTTCCCTTTTCCGTTACAATTTTTTGTATTACCTTTGTGCGATTTTTTGTACAAGCCGTCTGTGATTTGTTTGAATGGATGCAGAAGGAAACGATGGCGATTGTTCTCTGAATCAGTTACATAGAAGATAATACGTATAAAGATAAGTTACGATGAAACGAAGTTATTTGCAACCTGTTTCCTGCATTGAGGCGATTGCGACGACCGGTCTGCTTCAAATGGCTCTTCCTACCACCGATGGATACGGCGAGGTTCAGTATGCTCCGTCGCAGCAATACAAATAAGCAGGTAGCAGGTTAGGGAAACTTCCCTGTCGCGTTTTGAAAACAAGTCCAAAGGTTGCCGATAACAGGGCGGCCCTTGGACTTTGTGTGTCGGTATTTTGTTGGGTTCCAAAAATATGATAGTACAGACAAAAAAACCGATAAAGACGTTTGTTATTCGCGAAAAAAGACGTATCTTTGCAGGCTGAAATGTAAATACAGTCTGTATGTTGGAAAGTTTCTATGCAACCCACGACTACCTCGTTTCTCATGTGGATTCGTCGTCTTATCGAAAACTTCTGGATGAGATTGACTGGTCGGAACGTCTTATTGCCATCACCGGCGGAAGGGGGATAGGAAAGACGGACCTGCTCTTGCTCTATGCCCGCAGGCAGAAAGAGCAGCACCCCGAGAGGGCGAGGGACATACTCTACATCGATTTCAATAACTTCTATTTCACCGAGCACTCGCTTTATCAGTTTGCCGAGGAGTTCGTTGCCACGGGAGGCAAGACGCTGTTGCTCGACCAGTTGTTCAAAATACCTAACTGGCAGAAGGAGTTGCGCGACTGCTATTTCCATTTCACCGGACTGCAGATAGTCTTTGTCGCGTCACCGCTGATGAACGTGGATGCGCCTGCGTCGGAAATCAGCCATATTGTCAGGGTGTATAACCTTAGGGGGTACTCGCTGCGCGAATACATCAACCTACAGCCGCAGGTGACATCACCTCTGCCTGCTTATTCGCTGGACGATATCCTGGCCAACCACGAGCAGATAGCCAAGGACATACTGACTTGTGTGCGCCCGCTAAATTATATGCAGGAGTACTTGCGGCACGGCTACTATCCGTATCGCGAGGTCAACAGGGACTTCTCCGAGACGCTGCTCAAAACGATGAATATGTCCCTTGAGGTGGACATCCTGCTCAACAACCAGATTGAGGTGGCGTATCTGGCACGCATCCGGCAGTTGCTGTATTGCTTGCTGTCCGAACTCCCGTGCTCGCTGAATGTGTCTGACCTAGCTACGCGGATTGAC
>JAGCWE010000104.1 GCA_017962005.1 Paludibacteraceae bacterium
GAAAGAAGCATCGGTTCAATAGCCAAAGTCATACCTGACTTGAGTACGATGCCGTTACCGCGTCTTCCGTAATTACATACTTCAGGATCTTCGTGCATATCCCTACCTATCCCGTGTCCTACAAACTCGCGACAGACTTGGAAACCAGCGTTCTCGGCATAGGTCTGGATAACATAACCGATGTCGCCCAAACGATGTCCCGTCACGGCTTGCTCAATACCAAGGTAAAGACACTCCTTGGTGGTGCGAAGAAGACGCATCTTCTCCTCGCTTATCTCGCCAACCGGAAACGTGTAAGCTGAATCAGAATGAAATCCCTTATAAAGTACACAACCATCTA
This sequence comes from Paludibacteraceae bacterium, assembly GCA_017962005.1. Taxonomy (GTDB): domain Bacteria; phylum Bacteroidota; class Bacteroidia; order Bacteroidales; family Paludibacteraceae; genus Colicola. Next base: position 341 of record JAGCWE010000104.1, read on the forward strand.
CAGTGACAATGTCACCCTCCTTAAGAACAGTCTCCTCATTCGGGATACCGTGAACCAGTTGCTCATTAACGGAAACGCAGAAAGCCGCAGGATAATTGTCATACCCCAGACACGAAGGAATGCCGCCTTGCTTTCGAACAAACTCGTCGGCAATCTTGCTGATGTATGCAGTCGTCACCCCCGGGGCAATGGCTTTGGCGACCTCGCCATAAGCCATACCCAGGATGCGATTGCTCTCACGCATCAACTCAACTTCTTCGTCTGTTTTCAGATAAATCATTTTGACGTGCGGACAAATTAACCATTGACCGAATTAGTACGCCATCGCATTCGAACGGCCTTTGATACGCATTCCATTGTCAAAGAAACCGTCATAGTGACGCATAAGCAGGTGACTCTCTATCTGCTGCAAAGTATCCAAAATCACACCCACCATAATGAGCAGGCTCGTTCCTCCGAAGAACTGCGCAAATCCCATAGACACACCGAACAAGCGGGCAAATGCCGGCAAGACGGCGATGATGGCAAGCAGTATCGAACCAGGAAGCGTGATACGCGACATAATGGAATCAATATACTCCGCAGTTTTCTTACCAGGCTTCACTCCGGGAATGAAACCGTTGTTCAGTTTCAGATTCTCCGCCATCTGTACAGGATTAATGATAACCGCCGTATAGAAATACGTGAAGGCTATGATAAGAACGGCGAACAACAGATTATACCAAAAACCGTCGTTATCCATAAAGGCACGTGCAAACGCACCACTTCCATCGGAATTGAACCCCGCAATAGCTATGGGTATGAACATAATGGCCTGCGCAAATATGATAGGCATTACGTTAGCCGCATTCACTTTCAAAGGAATGTACTGACGCACGCCGCCATACTGTCTGTTGCCTACGATTCGTTTAGCATACTGTACGGGAATCTTGCGGGTTCCCTGCACGAGCATAATAGCGAACGCAAAGACAAGGAGCAGTACTATGATTTCTGCCATAAAGACCATCAAGCCACCGGTACCGTTATCATTGAGACGCATGGAGAACTCCTGCACGAACGCCCCCGGAAGACGGGCTATGATACCAATCAAGATGATGAAACTGATACCGTTTCCCACACCCCGATCTGTAATGCGTTCACCAAGCCACATCACAAACATAGAGCCAGCACACAGCAAAATGGTACTGCTGATAGTAAACCAGTTGAAACCAATACTAACCGACTGACCTGCCTGCGCCATCTGAACACTCAGGTTCACCAGATAACTGGGACCTTGGAACAACAGAATCAATACAGTCAAATAGCGGGTAATCTGGTTCATTTTCTGACGGCCACTCTCGCCTTCCTTCTGCATCTTCTGGAAATAGGGTACTGCAATGGTAAGCAGTTGCACCACGATAGAAGCAGAGATATAAGGCATTATACCCAATGCGAAGATAGAAGCATTGGAAAACGCGCCACCGGAAAACATATCAAGCAAAGCCATCAAGCCGCCCGCTGTCTGGTTATGCAACGCTGACAAGGCATCGGGATTGATACCCGGAAGAACGATAAACGAGCCGAACCGATAAATCAACACAAAAAGGAACGTGGTGACCAAACGATTGCGGAGATCCTCAATCTTCCAGATATTCTGAATTGTTGCTATAAACTTACGCATAGTTGTTTAGAGTTTTACGATCTGTCCGCCCGCAGCAGTGATAGCCTCTTCCGCTTTCTTCGAAAAAGCATGGGCTTCCACGGTCAAACGGGATGTCAGCGCACCGTTACCCAAAATCTTGACCAGCATCGACTTGTTGATAAAGCCAGCCTCACGGAGTTCCTGCAAACCAATCTTCTCAAGTTTCTTCTGCTCGGCAAGCGACTGAAGCGTACTGAGATTGATGGCCTTGTACTCCACATGGTTGATGTTCTTGAATCCGAACTTGGGCAGACGACGCTGCATAGGCATCTGACCACCTTCAAATCCGATCTTCTTTGAGTAACCGGAACGGGATTTGGCACCCTTGTGTCCGCGAGTCGATGTACCGCCCAAACCTGAGCCTGCACCACGACCAACACGCTTTGCGGTCTTTACCGAACCTGCTGCCGGTGTTAAATTATGTAATTCCATAGAGATTTTTAGTTTTTACGATTAGTCCAATACTTTTACCAAGTGCTTCACGTTATTCACCATACCAAGTATGGCAGGAGTTGCCTCGTGCTCAACGATATGGTTCATCTTACGCAGACCGAGAGCTTGCATGGTCAGTTTCTGATTCTTCGTGCACTTGATGGTGCTGCGAACTTGCTGAATTTTGATAGTTGCCATAGTCTTCGCTCCTTTTATCCGTTAAACACTACACTTAAGCTTACACCACGGTTCTGGGCCACTTCACGCGCATCTCGGAGCATTCCAAGAGCGGCGATAGTAGCTTTTACCAAATTGTGGGGATTGGAACTTCCTTTTGCCTTGGCCAATACATCGGTTACGCCCACCGACTCCAGCACGGCACGCATAGCACCACCAGCTTTCACTCCGGTACCTTGCGTGGCAGGCTGCAGATAAACGCGCGCTCCGCCGAACTTAGCATATTGCTCATGGGGAATCGTTCCTTTTAGGACGGGTACCTGAATAAGGTTCTTCTTGGCAGCTTCCGTACCTTTTTGGATGGCGGCCTGAACCTCACCTGCCTTACCCAGTCCCCAGCCTACGATTCCGGCTCCGTTTCCTACTACCACAATGGCTGCAAATGTCATTGTACGTCCGCCCTTTGTAACTTTAGTCACACGGTTGACGGCGACGAGGCGCTCCTTGAGCTCCAAGTCTTGCGTTGTTTTTACACGATTCATAATACAGTCTTGTGATTTTAGAATTTGAGACCTGCTTCGCGGGCAGCATCTGCTAATGATTGAACCCGACCATGATAGAGATAACCGTTGCGGTCAAATACAACAGCTTCCACTCCGGCATTTTTCGCAGCCTCGGCAATCATTTTGCCTACTTGAGCAGCTTTCTCCGTCTTGGTCATTTTATCTTTAATACTCAACGACGATGCACTGGCAAGCGTTTTGCCTTCGAGGTCGTTGATCACCTGAGCGTAAATTTGGCTGTTGCTGCGGAATACAGTCAGACGCGGACGCTCGGCTGTGCCCTTTACGTTACTACGTATAGAGGCTTTGATTCTCAGTCTTCTTGCGATTTTCTTAATCATAACTTTATTCCTTTCATTTATTTAGCAGCCGACTTACCAGCTTTACGACGAACCACTTCACCTTGGAAGCGAATACCTTTGCCCTTGTAAGGTTCAGGTTTGCGGAACGAACGAATCTTCGCGCATATCTGACCTAACAACTGTTTGTCGGCAGACTCCAGCATAACAAGCGGATTCTGGTTACGCTCCGACTTGGTTTCAACTTTTACCTCCTTGGGAAGCCCCAAGAAAATGGGATGTGTATAACCAAGTGAGAAATTGAGTACATTCGGCTGTGCCAACTCAACACGATAACCTACACCTACCAATTCAAGCACCTTCTTATAGCCCTCGCTCACGCCATAAACCATATTGTGTATGAGTGCGCGATACAAGCCGTGCATTGAACGCATTTCCTTGTCGTCATTCGGACGGGTTACGTGGCAAACGCCATCTTCCACATTCACTTTGATGCGGGAATCCACCTGCTGGGAGAGTTCTCCCTTCGGACCCTTGACGGTAACTACATTCTCGGGGCTGACTGTTACGGTTACGCCTGCGGGAATTGCAATAGGTAATTTACCAATTCGTGACATACTTGTTCCTCCTGCATTAATAAACATAACAAATAACCTCACCACCCAGCTTCTGACCGACAGCTTCCTTGTTGGTCATCACACCTTTGCTGGTGCTCAGAATGGCGATTCCCAAGCCATTCAGCACACGGGGCATCTCACGATAACCCACATACTGACGAAGACCGGGGGTCGATACACGTTTCAAACTACGGATAGCGTTAACATTGTTAACGGGATCATACTTCAAGGCAATCTTGATTGTGCCTTGAGGTCCGTCTTCCACAAACTTGTAAGACAGGATATAGCCCTTCTCGAACAAGATGCGGGTGATCTCTTTCTTCAGATTCGAAGCCGGAACCTCTACTACCCGATGACCGGCTTTGATTGCATTTCTCAAGCGAGTGAGATAATCTGCGATTGGATCTGTCATTTGATTTGTTGTTTTAAATTAATCTCCACAGCGGAGACAATATTTAATTATTAATTATTTATGCACTACGCAAACTGCGCCTAAACGCAGTTGCGCTGCATTTTTGCGTTTTACCAGCTCGCCTTCTTCACTCCCGGGATCAGACCTTTGGAGGCCATCTCACGGAACTGGATACGACTCAACCCAAACGCGCGCATATAGCCCTTCGGACGACCGGTGATGCTGCAACGGTTGTGCAGACGGACAGGGCTGGCGTTCTTGGGAAGATCCTGCAACTTCTGCGCCGCCTCATAATCGCCGTTATTAACCGCTTTCTTGAGTTCGGCACGTTTCGCTGCATAACGAGCTACCAATTTTGCCCTCTTAACCTCACGGGCTTTCATGGATTCTTTTGCCATACTGATTCTTGTTTGATAAGGGTTACTTCTTGAAAGGCAGACCAAACTCACGCAGCAATGCGAATCCCTCGGCATCGGTCGGAGCGGTTGTAACAAAGGTGATGTTCATACCCATCAGTTTGGTGATGGTGTCAATATTGATCTCGGGGAAGATAATCTGCTCCGTGATACCCAGCGTATAATTGCCGCGTCCGTCCATCTTGCTGTTGATTCCGCGGAAGTCACGGATACGGGGCAATGCCACACGTACCAGGCGCTCCAAGAACTCGTACATACGCTCACCGCGCAGCGTAACGCGCACGCCAATGGGCATCTTCTTACGAACCTTGAAGTTGGCAATATCTTTCTTCGAAACCGTTGCTACAGCCTTATGGCCAGAGATGAGCGTCATCTCTTGCTGTGCCACATCTATAATCTTCTTGTCTGCTACAGCATCACCCAGACCCTGGTTGAGCACAATCTTCGTGAGCTTCGGACACTGCATTACCGTCGTATAGCCAAACTCCTTCATCAGGATTGGCACAATGCGATCTTGATAATCTTGTTTTAAGCTTGCTGTATTCATAGTTAAATCTCTTTACCTGATTTTTTACTTACTCGCACCAGTTTGCCGTCTTTTACCTGACGCCCCACGCGAACGGGTTTGCCGTCCTCAACAGGATTGAGGTTTGAGATGTGGATAGGAGCTTCTTGTTTGACGATTCCACCTTGAGGATTCTTGGCATTGGGTTTGGTAGCCTTGCTGACCATATTGACACCCTCCACGATGGCGCGCTGCTTGTCCACAAGCATTTCCAGCACACGACCGGTCTTGCCCTTGGACGAACCTGCGTTCACATAGACGATGTCACCCTTCTTGATATGAAATTTTGCCATAACTTTACTGTAATTTGTCGTTAGATGAAGCCTTAAAGAACCTCCGGTGCTAACGAGATGATTTTCATGTTTGTTTGACGCAGTTCACGGGCTACCGGACCAAATATACGGCTGCCACGAAGCTCGTTCTGGTTGGTAATGAGCACACAAGCGTTGTCGTCAAAACGGATGTAACTGCCGTCCGCACGGCGCACTTCCTTCTTCACACGCACAACGATGGCGCGGCTTACCGTACCGTCTTTCACTTCACTGCCAGGAATAACTCCCTTAACGGCAACAACCACTGTATCGCCAAGGGTTGCATAGCGCTTCTTGGTGCCACCAAGAACGCGAATCACAAGTGCTTCCTTCGCACCGCTGTTGTCTGCAACAGTCAGTCTTGATTCTTGCTGTACCATAGTTATTTAGCCCTTTCAATGATTTGAGTTAAACGCCAACGAACTGTCTTGCTCAACGGACGAGTTTCCATAATGCGAACAGTGTCACCCACGCCGCATTCGTTCTTCTCGTCGTGAACATGGAACTTGCGAGTCTTATTCACAAACTTGCCATACAGGGGGTGTTTCTCCTTCCATTTGACGGCCACCACAATGGTCTTGTCCATCTTATCGGAAGTAACAACGCCTTGACGCTCTTTTCTAAGATTTCTTTCCATTTCTGTCGGATTTTTACTTGGTTAATTCTCTTGCACGAAGCTCTGTTGCAAGCCGGGCGATTGTTTTGCGCGCAACCTTAATCTGCAACGGATTATCGAGCGGCGAAATGCTGTGATTCAGTTTCAAGCGGGTCAGCTGCTCCTTCTCGGAAGCCAGACGCTCCTGAATCTCAGCCGTAGTTAATTCTTTGATTTCAGCAGTTTTCATAATCCTTATTATACTAATTGGGTTGCGTCGTAATCATGTCTTACGACAAATTTGGTTGTAATCGGAAGTTTCTGTGCCGCCAGACGGAGAGCCTCCTTGGCTGTCTCGTACGGTACGCCATCCACCTCAAAGATGATGCGGCCGGGTTCCAACGGAACGACAAAGCCTTCGGGAGCACCCTTACCTTTACCCATACGGACATCCAGAGGTTTCTTCGTGATGGGTTTGTCGGGGAACACGCGTATCCATACCTGACCTTGACGCTGCATATAACGGGTTACCGCTACACGAGCCGCTTCGATTTGGCGACCTGTCAACCAAATGGCACCAAGACTCTTTATGCCGAACGAGCCGAATGCCAGCTCATTGCCGCGCTGCGCGTTGCCTTTGATACGGCCTTTCTGCGAACGACGGAATTTAGTTTTCTTAGGTTGTAACATAACTGTAATCTGCAAATCGGTTTAACATTAATCTTTTCTCTGACGGCGGTCATCACGACGGTCGCGACGGTCACGACGATCGCCACGAGGACGACTGTCATCACGACGGTCTCCGCCACGAGAAGACTCCTGCTTCTGCGAGAAATTAGGAGCCAAATCCACCTTACCGTACTTCTCACCACGGCAGATCCATACCTTGATACCCAGAATGCCGACCTTGGTCAGCGCACCGGCATGGCAGTAGTCGATATCGGCGCGCAGAGTGTGCAGAGGGGTACGTCCCTCTTTATACATCTCGCTACGTGCAATCTCGGCACCGTTCAGACGTCCGCTGATCTGCACCTTGATACCCTCGGCTCCCATACGCATCGTAGAGGCAATCGCCATCTTGATAGCACGACGGTAAGCAATCTTACCTTCCAACTGACGTGCAATCTTCGTGGCAACAATGGTAGCATCCAATTCCGGACGCTTAACCTCGTAGATGTTAATCTGACCCTCCTGTTTGGTGATTTTCTTCAATTCCTCTTTCAATTTGTCAACCTCTTGTCCACCCTTACCGATTATATAACCGGGGCGAGCAGTGCAGACAGTCACAGTCACAAGTTTGAGAGTTCTTTCTATGACGATACGGCTGATACTTGCCTCTGCAAGGCGGGCGTTCAAATACTCACGGATTTTGCTATCTTCCAAGATAGTGGCACCATAGCGTTTGCCGCCGAACCAGTTGCTGTCCCATCCGCGAACTATTCCCAGACGGTTACTGATTGGATTAATCTTTTGTCCCATAGTCTTACTCGGCTTTTTCAGGTTTGGTATCTACATAGATGGTTACATGGTTGGAACGCTTGCGGATACGATAGCCCCGACCTTGAGGAGCGGTGCGGAGACGTTTGAGCATCATGCCGCCGTCAACCATTATTGTACTTACATACAGAGTCTCCTGATCGGCTTTCTTACCGGTTTTCTGCTCCCAGTTGGCAATAGCCGATTTGAGAAGTTTCTCCAAGGCGCGAGATGCCTCTTTCGTTGAAAAATGCAACGCACCCAGTGCACGGTTCACTTCCAATCCACGAATCATATCGGCAACAAGGCGCATCTTGCGTGGAGAGGTAGGAACGTTGTTGAGCTTGGCGAAGTATTGAGTCTTTTGAGCCTCCTTACGCGCCTGAGCTGTATTGTGTTTTCTAGCACCCATTTTGATCTTTGTTTTAGTGTTGTGTTAATGATTCAATGGATTACTTCTTGCCTGCATGACCGCGGAAGATACGGGTCGGAGCAAACTCGCCAAGCTTGTGCCCCACCATATTCTCGGTGACATAGACAGGAATAAATTTATTTCCATTGTGAACTGCGATAGTATGACCTACAAAATCAGGAGAGATCATTGATGCACGCGACCATGTCTTAACGACTTCCTTCTTGTTAGCCTCATTCATGGCGAGTACCTTTTTCTCCAACTTTACGTTGATAAACGGTCCTTTTTTTAATGAACGACTCATAATTCCTTCTGTTTTATAGGTTATTTCTTACGTCTCTCAATAATGTATTGATTGCTTTGGTTCTTCGGGTGACGAGTCTTGTAACCCTTGGCAAGCAAGCCCTTGCGGCTACGCGGATGACCGCCGCTCGCACGACCTTCACCACCACCCATCGGGTGATCTACGGGGTTCATTGTCACACCTCTGTTGTGCGGACGGCGACCCAGCCAGCGGCTGCGACCTGCCTTACCGCTCTTTTCGAGGGCGTGGTCACTGTTTCCTACCTCACCGATTGTCGCCTTGCAGGCAGCCAATACTTTGCGAAGTTCGCCCGAAGGCAGTTTGATCAAAGCATACTTGTCTTCACGACCTGCCAACTGCGCGAACGTTCCAGCGGAACGAACCATCTGGGCACCATGTCCCGGACGCAGTTCAATGTTGTGAATAATCGTTCCCAGAGGAATCTCGGCTATAGGAAGCGAGTTGCCTACTTCGGGAGCGATGCCGCTGCCTGATACTACTGTCTGACCTACCTGCAATCCGTTGGGAGCAAGTATGTAACGCTTCTCACCGTCAGCGTAATAAAGAAGAGCGATGCGAGCCGAACGGTTCGGATCATACTCAATCGTTTTTACGACTGCGGGTACACCGTCTTTGTTGCGTTTGAAGTCAATTACGCGGAATCTCTTCTTGTGTCCGCCGCCGATGTAACGCATGGTCTCCTTACCAGTGTTGTTGCGACCACCCGTACGCAGCTTGCCGAATACAAGAGACTTCTCCGGTGCGCTTGCGGTAATTGTCTCAAACGCGCCGATAACTTTGTGTCTTTGCCCCGGTGTAGTGGGTTTTAATTTACGTACAGCCATTTTTAAATATTGCTATAAAAATCAATAGTTTCTCCTTCTTTCAATGTCACTACGGCTTTCTTGTATGAATCAGTCTTACCGCGAAGCAAGCCACTGCGTGTCCAACGCTGCATACGCTTCGGGGCTACCACCATCGTATTCACATCCACCACCTGGACATTGTACATTTCTTCGACTGCCTTCTTGATTTGCAACTTGTTGGCAGTACGTTCCACGCGGAATCCATAACGGTTAAGTTTCTCTCCGGCAGCTGTCATCTTCTCGGTGACGATAGGTTTGATTATAATTGCCATAATTCGGTTCTCCTTCTTAAGCGTTAAATATTCCTTCCAATCCTTTGACAGCATCTTCGGTCATAATCACCACGTTGGCATTCATCACCGCATACGTGTTCAGTTCGCCAACCGTTGTCACATTCGTGCGCTGGATGTTGCGAGCCGACTTGATAACGTTGATGTTGTTCTCGGGCATTACGAACAAAGCCTTCTTGTCTGCCACGTTCAGATTCTTCATTACGTCCAGCATAGCTTTCGTCTTAGGAGCGTCAAAGCTCAACGTGTCAAGAACGATAATCTGACCGTTCTGCGCACGCATACTCAACGCGCTGCGACGAGCCAACTGTTTAACTTTCTTGTTCAGTTTGAAGCTATAGTCACGAGGCACAGGACCAAAGATAGTACCACCGCCTACGCGAACCGGAGACTTGAAATCACCGGGACGTGCTCCGCCGCCGCCTTTCTGACGACCCAACTTACGTGTCGAGTGAGCGTTCTCACTACGCTGTTTGGCTTTAGCCGTACCCTGACGGTTGTTTGCCAAAAATTGCTTAACGTCCAAATAAATAGCATGGTCGTTAGGCTCAATGCCGAAGATAGCGTCATTCAATACCACCTTCTTACCGGTATCCTTGCCGGCTTGGTTCATTATACTAAGTTCCATACTCTTATTTGTTTATCGTTACAATACTATTTTTGGCTCCGGGAATACTGCCGCGAACCATAATGAGGTTGTACTCAGGGATAACCTTCAGAATCAGCAGATTCTGAACTGTTACGCGATCCTGTCCCATGTGACCCGCCATACGTGTGCCGGGGAAGATGCGGGAAGGATACGCGCAAGCACCCACCGAACCGGGGGCACGCAGACGGTCATCCTGACCGTGAGTGGACTGGCCAACGCCACCGAATCCGTGACGCTTAACCACGCCCTGATAACCTTTACCTTTGCTAATGCCTACTACATCCACATAGGAGTTCTCCTCGAACATCGAAACCGTCAGCGTATCGCCGAGCTTCAATTCCTGTTCAAATCCGTCGAACTCTGCAAGATGACGCATGGGTTGCACACCCGCTGCTTTGAAATGACCCATCTCTGCCTTGTTGGTATGTTTCTCGCTCTTCTGCATGAAACCTACCTGAACAGCATTATAACCGTCTTTCTCCACAGTCTTCAACTGGGTGACAACGCACGGACCGGCTTCAATGACGGTGCATGGGATATTCTTGCCATCAGCACCGAAAACGGATGTCATTCCGATTTTCTTTCCTAATAATCCTTGCATTTTTTTAGTTGATTTGTTAGTGATTATTGTTTTCCACACTCGCCCCCGGGGGCATATCCGAAGACGCTATCCGAGGGATGTGGCTTTTTTTACTATACTTTGATTTCCACTTCGACACCGCTTGCCAACTCCAGTTTCATCAGAGCCTCAATTGTTTTCTGATTGGAGTTGTAAATGTCAATGAGACGCTTGTAGTTGCTCAACTCAAACTGCTCGCGGCTTTTCTTGTTGACAAACGTCGAACGGTTAACCGTGAAAATGCGCTTGTGGGTGGGCAACGGAATAGGACCGCTTACTACAGCACCGGTCGCTTTCACAGTCTTCACAATCTTCTCTGCGGATTTGTCCACAAGATTGTGGTCGAATGATTTCAGTTTAATTCTGATTTTCTGACTCATAATTGTTGATTTTAAGTGTTTGTATTTTCTCTGCACGCTTGCCTCAAAGAGTCATTTGCTTGAGTCCTCAACGTGCAGCGGTTGTTTGTTATATCAAATCTTCTCTTCCGCCTATCTCCTTGAGAACGGCTTTTGCCAATGCCGGAGCCATTGCCTCGTAGTGGCTGAACTCCATACTGCTTGTGGCGCGACCGGAAGTAATGGTTCGCAAGGTTGTCACGTAGCCGAACATCTCGCTCAAAGGCACTTTCGCCTTCACGATACGCGCTCCCGTGCGGGCTGTATCCATACCCTCCACCTGACCACGGCGCTTGTTCAAGTCGCCAATCACATCGCCCATATTCGCCTCAGGAGTAACAATCTCTATCTGCATAATCGGCTCCATGAGGACAGGACGCGCTTTCTGGCAGGCGTTCTTGAAAGCAATCTGCGCGCATATCTCGAACGACAGCTGGTCAGAGTCAACGGGGTGGAAACTACCGTCAATAACGGTCACTTTCAGTTTGTCAACAGGGTAACCCGCCAGCACACCATTCTTCATAGCCGTCTGGAAGCCTTTCTCGATGGCAGGGATATATTCCTTGGGTATGTTGCCGCCTTTCACGGTATCAACAAACTGCAGTGTCCCTTCGAAATCGGCATCAACCGGCTCTACGCGCACAATCATATCCGCGAACTTACCGCGGCCGCCCGTCTGCTTCTTGTATATCTCACGCAGCTCAACAGGAGCAGTAATTGCTTCGCGATAAGCCACCTGCGGACGCCCTTGGTTGCACTCCACATGGAACTCGCGGCGCAGACGGTCAACGATAATCTCCAGATGCAACTCGCCCATACCGCTGATGACAGTCTGACCCGTCTGCTCATCCGTCTTGACGGTGAACGTCGGATCCTCCTCCGCCAGTTTGGCAAGACCGACACCCAGTTTGTCCAGATCCGCCTGGCTCTTGGGTTCCACACTCACACCGATAACAGGTGCAGGGAACTCAATCGCCTCAAGCGCAATCAGATGATTCTCGTCGCACAAGGTGTCTCCCGTACGAATATCCTTGAATCCCACACCGGCACCAATATCGCCCGCGCAAATTACATCCACGGGGTTCTGGTGGTTGGAGTGCATCTGGAAGATACGGCTGATACGCTCTTTCTTGCCCGAACGCGTGTTATAGACATACGAGCCGGCTTCCAGTCTACCCGAATAGACACGGAAATAGCACAGACGTCCCACGTAGGGATCTGTGGCTATCTTGAATGCCAACGCACAGAGCGGTTCGCTCTCGTCAGGTTTGCGTGAAAGCGGTTTGTCGTTGCGCGGATCCGTGCCATCTATATGACCAGCATCCATCGGGCTCGGCAGGTAAGCGCATACGGCATCCAGCATCGTCTGGACACCCTTGTTCTTGAAGCTTGAGCCGCAGATTACCGGGAAGATGGCCATTGACAGCGTGCCTTTGCGGATGGCGCTGCGAATCTCGTCTTCCGTGATGGCCGCCGGGTCGGATAAGTACTTCTCCATCAGTGCGTCATCGAACTCGGCAACGGTCTCCAGCATCTTGTCGCGCCACTCCTGCGCCTCGGCAAGCAGATTAGAAGGGATGTCATCCACTTCGTATTCCGCTCCTTGTGTCTCGTCGTGCCACAGGATGGCTTTCATCATAACCAGATCAACCACACCCTTGAAGTTCTCCTCCGCGCCGACAGGTATCTGTATCGGACACGGACGCGCACCCAGTTTGTCCTTAATCTGGCTGACCACATCAAAGAAATTGGCTCCGCTGCGGTCCATCTTGTTCACATAACAGAGGCGGGGAACATTGTACTTGTCCGCCTGATGCCATACTGTCTCGCTCTGGGGCTGAACGCCACCGACCGCGCACAATGCCATCACGGCTCCGTCCAAGATACGCAGGCTACGCTCCACCTCTACAGTGAAATCCACGTGCCCCGGAGTGTCTATAAGGTTGATTTTATATTTCTTACCCAAATAGTTCCAGTACGTGGTAGTCGCCGCCGAAGTTATGGTTATGCCGCGCTCCTGCTCCTGCTCCATCCAGTCCATCGTGGCTGCACCGTCGTGAACCTCACCAATCTTGTGGGTCAGTCCCGTGTAGTACAATATGCGCTCCGATGTGGTCGTCTTGCCCGCATCAATATGAGCCATAATGCCGATGTTCCTGTTATATGTCAAGTCCTGTTTAGCCATCTATGCTATACCTTAATATATAGGCGTTCGATTTTCAATCGGAGATCCGGTTAGAAACGGAAGTGTGCGAAAGCACGGTTGGCTTCAGCCATACGGTGCATATCCTCCTTGCGTTTGAACGCGCCGCCCTGGTTGTTGTAGGCATCCATAATCTCGCCTGCCAACTTCTCGGACATCGAGTGACCGCCGCGCTTGCGGGCGAAGTTGATCATATTCTTCATCGAGATGGACTCCTTACGGTCGGCACGAATCTCGGTCGGCACCTGGAAGGTCGCACCGCCGATACGCTTCGACTTAACCTCCACCATAGGCGTGATGTTATCCAACGCCTGTTTCCATATATCAAGAGCGGTCTTACCCTCTTCCTTGTTGCGCTGACCTACAATGTCCAACGCAGTGTAGAACACGCCGTACGCGATGCTCTTCTTGCCATCCAGCATCAGATGGTTCACAAACTTCGCCACCATTACCTCACCGAATTTAGGATCCGGCAGAATGACACGTTTCTTTGGTTTTGCTTTTCTCATTGTTGTTGTGTTTTTTGTTTACTCGCAAGCTGTGCTTGCATTTTTTGGTTGCCTGTCGTCTTCAGGAGGGACACACCCGCCTTACTCAACCTGTCAACCCTCATTTCTCCGTCCCAGCGTATGGAACTTTCAGTTAGAATTGTTTTTGCAGTTCTACGTGCCCGGACTGAACCGGGACACCGACTTACTTCTTGGCTTTCGGACGCTTCGCGCCATATTTGGAGCGGCGCTGCAGGCGGTTAGCCACGCCAGCGGTATCCAACGTGCCACGAACAATGTGGTAACGAACACCGGGCAGGTCTTTCACACGTCCGCCACGTACCATCACGATACTGTGCTCCTGCAAGTTGTGACCCTCACCAGGAATGTAGGCGTTAACCTCCTTCTGGTTCGTCAAACGCACACGAGCCACCTTACGCATAGCCGAATTAGGCTTTTTGGGAGTGGTGGTGTAAACACGGACGCAGACACCGCGACGCTGCGGACAGTTGTCCAACGCGGGGCTCTTGCTCTGGTCGATAAGTTCTGCTCTTCCTTTTCTAACTAATTGTTGAATTGTAGGCATTTTAACTTGTTTTGGTTAATTATGATTGGTTATTTTTTGTTTTATCAATGCATTACAGCAAGGCATAAACGCTCAAAAAGCAGGCAAAAGTACTGCAAAAACACCGTCTCACCAAATATTTTTGAAAAAAAATGCCTGCAATATGCATTTTTCTTTCTTTTGCACTCTCTATTAAGCAATTTCGGCATCTTCAGAGCCTCTTTCACGCCCAAATGCCCAAAAAGAAAAAATCCCCGCGAAAAGGTTCACGGGGGCACAAAATAAACACCGCGTCCTGCGTCAGTCACGCCGCACCAACAGCACGACATTCTCCACATGCTGTGTCTGGGGGAACATATCCACCGGCCGCACACGGCGCACATCGTACTTGGCGGACAAAAGGCTGATGTCGCGCGCCTGCGTGGCGGGATTGCAGCTCACATACACAATCCTGTCAGGCTCCGCCGACAGGATGACGTTCACCACATCCTCGTGCATACCCGCACGCGGAGGGTCAGTGATGATGACATCGGGATACCCCTCACGCCGCACAAAATCCTCCGTCAGGATATCCTTCATATCACCAGCATAAAAGCGGACATTCGTCAGCCCGTTCACCGCCGCGTTCTCACGCGCATCATCTATAGCCTCCGAGACATACTCAATACCGACCACCTGCTTCGCCCGGCGCGCCACAAACTGCGCTAT
Source organism: Paludibacteraceae bacterium (assembly GCA_017962005.1). Classification (GTDB taxonomy): domain Bacteria; phylum Bacteroidota; class Bacteroidia; order Bacteroidales; family Paludibacteraceae; genus Colicola. The sequence continues at coordinate 15,387 of JAGCWE010000104.1, forward strand.
CGTCCCTGTACCTGTATAGAGGTCATACACTGTCTCATTGCCTGTCAGACCCGCAAACTCCCGCGCCACCTCGTACAGCCGCCGCGCCTGCGCGGTGTTGGTCTGGTAAAAGGATTTTGGCCCCACCTTGAAGCGCAAGTCCTCCATCCGCTCAACCAGATGGTCCTGACCCGAGAACAGTACCAGTTGCTGGTCGCCTATCGTGTCGTTCCATTTTTTGTTCACGCAGTACCACAGGCTGACCACCTCGGCGAAATCCCTGCGAATCATCTCCAAGAGTCCCCTACCCTTCGCATCCATATCCTCACCCAACACCAATACAACCATTGCCTCGCCCGCCTCGTTCATGCGGATGATGAGCGTGCGCAGCTGACCTTCGTGCGTATGCTCGTTGTAGAACGTCATATCCTCCGACAGGGCATACTCCCGTACATGATTGCGAAGACGGTTGTTCAGTTCGGGCATCAGATGGCACTCCTCTATATCCAGCACCTTGTCGAAGCAGTTCGGGATATGGAAACCCAGCCCCGGCTCGAACGGCACACGCTCACGCATCTGCTCCGGCGTCAGCCAGCGATGGTCAGCAAACGTGAACTCCAACTTGTTGCGGTAGCCGTACTCGGACTCTGACCCCAGTACAGGCTCCATTTCAGGCAAAGCCACCTTGCCTATCCGAACCAGATTGTCCTCCACCTGGCGCTGTTTCCATCGCAACTGCTCACTATAGGGCAGTATCTGCCACTTGCAGCCTCCGCACACGCCGTAGTGACGACACACCGCCTCACGCCGCTGCGGGGACGGCTCGACTATCCGCTCCACGCGTGCCTCCATAAACGAATGTTTCTTGCGTGTCACCTGCAGATTGACGCGGTCGCCGGGGATGCAGTACGGCACAAAAACGACCTGACCGTCCACATGCGCCAGCGCCTTGCCCTCAGCCGCGATGGACTCAATACACACATCCTCCAACAAAGGGAGATTCTTACGACTCATTATCTATACTCTTTGATATGATTACACTTACTTTCCTTCCAAAAAGCGCACGCACCGCTCGTACAAGGTATCGAACTCGCACACACTCTCCATCATAAACGGCAGCACCAGTATGCGCCGGCCTGTGGCCACTCCCGCAGTCAGAAAACTGTCCGTATAGCGCCCCACTCCTCTGCTCACACCGTCCGGCTCTATCGCATCGGGCCACTCACACGCTATCCGCGTCTCATTGGGTGTCATGAACAACTGGCACACGGTCTCCTCACCGCCCGGCAGACGCATCTCTATCAGACCGTTCTGCGAGGCCTTCGGTTTACCCGGCAGGAAATGGAGCACCGAACGCGCCCACATACGAGCGTCGACACCGCACGCACCCGAACCGATGTACGAACCGCCAAGGAGCAACCTGCCGCCTCCATGCAGATACTTCGTCAACAACGCACGATGCGCCGCCGACAACGCGCCAATTCCCTGCTTCTCCTTGCCCAATATCACATCCACCATATAAACATCCGGCAGGCTGTCAAACGAACCGAGCGAGCTACTCACATACGAATATCCCATCCGCTCCAGCACTGCGCCATGAAGAGCCGGATAATCGAACGTGTTGCCCGCAACAGGCACATCCGCATAGTCGTCCGAACACATACCATATCCGCACTCGTCATCGCTCACCCACGGATGACTACGCACATAATCAATCTGCTCACCGATATACGACACATCCACTCCGTAAGGAACAGCCAAGGAACGGGGAAGAATGCCGCCCGTCAAACTGTCACCCTCCATCATCTGAGGCGCACATATCTCATCAAAACCGTTGACAATAACCGCCTGCCTCCTATCCTTCCTGTCTATATACGCGCTCAACATCTCCGATTTCATACCCACTCCGCCCGCATTGCCCGCACGAACCACAAAATCATAGTGACGACCGCGAACCAAAGGCAACGTCACACGCTCGCACTCCACGCGACGGCCATTGTCCCAGTCCTTGCCCGCCTGACGAGTGTAAACCACATAGTATGAAGGTTCCGCCGTCGCCTCCAGACTGTCATAACGGCTCCGCCACGTCAACTCAACCGAATCACAACCCGCCACACGACGGACAGCGAAATCACGCACAGGCAAGGGCTGTACCACATATTCGCTTCCGTCCTGCTCATGCAGGAAACGAAGCACCCCCTTGTAAATAGCGCGGCTGATGACGAACTTCGCCCGCCCGTCCAAGCCATAACGCATATCGTTCTGGTTCTGGTGACTCAACATCTCAACGAGCAACGCAGGCACACGCGGTATACGCGACTCGGCATACACGCCATCCTTCAACTCACGGCGCGCCCAATTCGGACACAGCGTCCTGCGCATATCCTCCACCACCTGCGTCTGCACGTAATCCGCCAAATCACGGCCTATCAGACGGTTGCCACCATTGCGGTAGCGCGTCCTGCCGTCCTTGTCCTTCTCCGAATAGATGGCGAGCGTCCCCACAATCGAATCACCATCGCGAACACCCGCGTCCGTATGAACAGCCAACGCCATGTGAACCGGCACATGAAGACATTCGTTCATGTAGTTAACCCATCGTCCGCGACTCACCAAATCATCCAAGTAATGGCTCTTTTTCTTCTCGTACGTATAGACCGAATCCGGCACGCCATTGTACTCCAACCAATAACGCGCCCCCTCCATATAACGCGGATAACCACTCGTCCCCACGCCGCCGCCAATCTTCAACCCCTCGTGCGACAACGCCATACCCTTGCCCGTGCCGTCCGCTATCGTCAGATGATTGGCTGCCGAGTCCGAGCCGAACGCGTAAGTGCCTATATACAGCCACTGGCCGCCCCCTATCTGCTGATTGACCGACACACGCGTCTCCACCCCCTGATGACATACCGTATAAACAGCACGCGGAGTGTTGGAGGCACTTCGCGTATAACGAACATACAACGCATACTCATCCGCCACCGGCATCGACAACGAATGAACCGTTCCGCCACACGTGTCCACGCGCTCCGTACGATGCAAATCACGCTCACGGGGCTGCAAAACCACAGCACCCGACTGCTCCAACATCGGCACCAGATAACCGCTCGTAAAAGAAAAAGAGAGCAAGTCCTCCACCGTTGTCCACAGACGCGCACGCTGCCACATCCAGCGGCTGTCACCAAGACGCAGAAACAGACCGTGACTCGCCCACAATGCAATGTTCTTCCCCGACAAACCTGCATCCGACTCGTATGCCGCATCCGGATATACCACCAACGCACCATCCGCCAGTCTGTACCTATCCGACTCCCTGCGCGCACGAAAACGAGAGGTGACCAACTCGCCAAGTTCGCGCTCGTCACTGTATATCGAAACACGCCCCTGCCTGTCTCCGCGAACCCACATACTCACTTTCCCCCGCAACGCTTTGACATCCTCTTCGCCCAGCGACAGACACGACAGCGTACTGTTGGTCCGCATATCAATCCTGTTCCCCTTAACCCGACAACTCTTCACAACCACTTTCTGTACGTCCGCCCTCTCGCGTGCATACTCCGTCAGGGAATCCCCCAACGCATGCAACCGCTCAATACCCAACTTCTGCCCACACAACGGTTCCATTTCCGTTCCAATCATCCCCGTACACAAAAGCAGCAGCAACACTGCCGCCCTACTCAACTTTTTATATTCTTTATATCGCATCATAGTCCACATCTTTTCACTAACACGGACGAATAAACTCTCTCATTTCCCTCTCCTCCATTCGCGCCGCAAAAGTAACAAAAACAAACAACTCCCGCAAAAAATATATTTACTAGGAGTTGAATAAACAATCCACACCATACACAAACCACACTTTGTCGAGGAAATAATCCCCGACAAAGCAACCTATCATTAACAAAATAAAATTCTGCTAATCAATCCCAAATCTCACCCGGAGCTCCGCTACCTCCGCCTTGAATGCCGCCAGTTCCGTCCATAATCACTTGCGCGCGAACTGCGTACACTTCGGTCACGGGAGCCTGATAAAATTTAACTGCCATAATTTTGTGGGGTTTTTATGTTTTATACTACTATTTCTATGCTAAAGACGGAAAATAACTACCGTCACGGACACATTTCGTCCCAAATACCGCGCAAAAGTACTACTTTTTTTTAATATACAAACAAAAGGCTATATTTTTTTTACATTTTTTATAGAGAAAACAACCTATTGCCTATATAATTCCACAATAAGAGGTCTGTTTCCACAAAAGAACAAACTCGTCATTTGTGTTGTTTCGCCAAAATAGCTTACACTTTGACATTCGTTATGGAGTGGCTATCCCTTCGGTATCCCTAGGGTATCCTTAGGGCATCCATAGGGGAAAGACAGGATGTCAAAATGTCAGAAGACCGGCGAGGGTGTGTCAGGAGGATTGCCTGTCACACCCTCGCCGGGTCTATACAGCACGCCCTTGGCGGGCAAATGCCCATCAAATCACATTGCCGTGGTCAAAGGAGGGCTTGAACTCCTTGCGGGCAGGGGCGTCCGCATCCACGCCGGGAACAGGATTGCTTTCGCTCACGTCCAACAACAGCGATTCGCAGGGAAGCAGAACCGTTTCCGACTGCGGTGCAAAATATTCTTTTTTCATAGTCTGTTTTCGATTGATTGATTAGTAATTGAGCAGTTCGGGGTCAGCCGCCCGGAAGCGGCTGACCCTTCCAGTGCGTTTAGCGGACCTGCTGTCCGGTTACGTCATACCA
>JAGCWE010000105.1 GCA_017962005.1 Paludibacteraceae bacterium
ATGGTACGCCTCGGCATCGGACTGTACGGATTCTGTGTGGCGGACGTGATAGACCCCGCCCAAGCGGACCTTCACCTGAAGAACGTCTGCACGCTCAAAACGACCATCCTCTCCATCAAGACAGTCCGCGAGGGCGAGACGGTAGGGTACGGCCGGCGCACACTGCTCACATCCGACCGGCGCATAGCGGTCATCCCAATCGGCTATGCAGACGGTTTTGACCGGCGGCTGTCGAACTACGGCGGCTTTGTGCTGGTGCGCGGCAGACGGTGCCCCGTGGTGGGCAATGTCTGCATGGACCAGGCAATGATAGACATTACCGACACCGATGCGCACGAGGGCGATTACGTTACCGTCTTCGGGGAAGGGCTGCCCATTCAGGAGTTTGCCGACCGTCTCGGCACCATACCATACGAAATCCTAACCTCAGTATCCCGCCGTGTGCAACGTCAGTATATCTACCGTTAATCTGTCAGTAGGCTACCACCGCAGTGCCGATACCTCCCGTGCCGGTTCGGTGCGGGCAGTGCAGAGCGGCCTGAACCTCACTTTCTACGAAGGCGAGACAGTCGCGCTGCTGGGACCCAACGGGAGCGGCAAATCGACACTGCTGCGCACTCTGGCGGGTTTGCAGCCCCCCGTGGCGGGCGACTGCAACCTGTTGTCCCTCACTCCGCACGAACTGGCCCAACGGCTTGCCCTCGTCCTGACGGAAAACAACTCGGTGGAGAACACCAGCGTACACGACGTGATTGCGATGGGGCGGTACCCTTACACCTCTTTTCTCGGAGGACTGGGCGACAGGGACGAGCAAATCATCGCGGAAGCACTGCGGATGGTCTGCGGCAGCGGAACAGCTGATGAAGCGGACGACAGCCTGTCCATGGAACGTATGTTCAATGCATTGAGCGACGGGGAGAAGCAGCGGGTGCTGATAGCCAAGGCCATCGCGCAGCAGACGCCGGTCATTCTCTTAGACGAACCGACGGCGCACCTGGATCTGCCATCCCGCATACGCACCTTCCGCCTGCTTCGCGAACTGGCACACGAGCGGAAGAAGACCGTTCTTGTGTCCACCCACGAATTGGACCTCGCACTACAAACAGCCGACCGCGTGCTGCTCCTTTCCAAACAGAACATACCTCCGCGTCTGGACACGGTGGAAAATCTCATAGCGGACGACGCCTTCACAGCCGCCTTCGGGATGGATGTGTTTGCGGCAGTCAAACCAATGGAAAATGAAAAAGAAAGACAACTTTTAAGTAAAAAGTTGTAATATTAAAAATTAGCAGTATCTTTGCCGCCGGATTGCGGATTCCCTGCACCAAATACAGCAGGCCTATCCGAATGACAATCAAAAGGAACAACAAACCTATACAATAATAAACCAAACAATTTAACTTATGAAAACATTTTATCGTTTTCCGTTACTCCTGATGAGTATCGTTACTATCTTCCTCGCATCTTGCGGAGATATGAAGAACAACGTGAACGGCGTTGACGTTATCGCTGATGACGACACGTACGTGGCAGTTGGTGATTTCACGTCCGACTCCCCCATGTTCAAAGAGCCGCTGACAGGCAGAACCGTAGCCGTGGATCTGAACGACCAGACGGCCGACATGACGCTCTACAACTTTGAGTTGGGTGGTGCTGTCATGACTATCCTGGTGAAGGGTCTTGACCTTGCCAACACGTCGGAAACCTCCTGTGCCATCTCCAACGGCAACGCGGAGATTATTCCGATTGTCAAAATGGCCGACAAGGACGTTCTTTACAACAATTGCCCCATTACACGCGTCAATGGTACCATTGACACCAAGGAGAAAACGATGTACGTTGAGTTCACCATCGCCTACAACAACCCTCTGCTGCAACAGAAGATGGACATTGCCGTAGTCTTCAACGGCAAGCTGGTTGACAGAAAGAAAATTGACGAGGTTATTCCCGAAGAGGCAAAGAAGACTGTTGATTACGAGAAAGAGTTTGCTGCCAAGGGTACTCTCAATGTGGACGACAAGATTATCCCCGACAACAAACTGCGTGTTGCCATCGACAAGGATGACATGAAGGCGAATCTCTATCTTGCCACTCTGTCGCTGGATAACGGAAAGAGTTTTGTTACCCTTCAGGCGCAGAACCTCAATGTCACCGAAACATCAAAGGGATACGACCTGAACGCAGAAACCGCAGTTCCCATCCTTGAGACGAACGGACAGAGTTTCTATTATCCCTACTGCGAGTTCCGCAACGTTCACGGTGTGATTGACGAGGTTGCCGAGACCATGCAAATCAACCTTGTGTTCGTATATGTTGACCCCAATACGAATGAGAAGCACGAGTATGAGGCTTCGTTCTTCGGAACGCTGGTAGATCCTGACGAACCCGACGAGGTGCAGCCGATTATCTACAATCATGACTTCTTGGCTTCCGGTCTGTTCTCGGTGGATGTGGAAGACTTCTCGATTGAGAACAGAATGGTAGGCGTGGACATCAACGGTGCGACCGCCGACATCACGTTCTATGCTTTCTCGTATGGCGACCAGATTCCCGAAATCAACGTCAAGACCGTCGGTCTCAACCTGCAGACGACCGCTGAAGGCTATACATTGTCCATCAACGAGGTGATGCCCATGGTGCAGACCTCTGCAGGAAACGTTGAGTTCAAGGATGCAGTCTTCAAGGATATGGAAGGCATTATTGACACCAACAAAAAGTCAATGAACATCAACTTCACCATTGTCTATACCGACCCGAACACATCGGCTGTAACTGAGATTCACGTCGGTTATGAAGGTGTCCTTATGGACTAATCGGAATTAGTAAAGACAAAAGAAAGCTGTCCGGCATTGCAGTCGGGCAGTTTTCTTTTATCCGTTTTTAGTTGGTCAATTGGGCTGTCCGTTGTACCTTTGTGCGCTGAGGGGTTTTGTCGCTTTGGGGATTAACGAAACAAACACAGGCATATCTATGAAAGAAGGTTTTGACAACGAAAAGTATCTGCACATGCAGTCCGAGCATATCCGTGAGCGGATAGCACAGTTCGGCAACAAACTGTATCTGGAGCTCGGCGGCAAGCTCTTTGACGACTACCACGCCTCGCGCGTCCTGCCGGGCTTCTGTCCTGACAGCAAACTGCGGATGCTCACCCTCCTTCAGGACAGCATAGAGATAGAGATTGTCATCTCCGCACGTGACATAGAGAAGAACAAAATCCGTCAGGACCTCGGCATACCCTACGATGAGGATGTACTTCGTCTCCGGACAGAGTTCCAGAACAGGGGTTTCCTTGTAGGCGGAGTCATCATCACGCACTACAACGGGCAGGTATCCGCCGACCTCTACCGCCAGCGACTCGAACGCCTCGGCATAGCCACCTACGTGCACTACACCATTGAAGGCTACCCCCATAACGTGGCACTCATTGACTCGGAGGACGGATTCGGCAAGAACGACTATGTGCCAACCACCCGTCCGCTGGTCATCATAACCGCCCCCGGACCGGGGTCGGGCAAGATGGCAGTCTGCCTGTCGCAACTATACAACGAGCACCGTCGCGGCATAGAAGCCGGATACGCCAAGTACGAGACATTCCCCATCTGGAACCTCCCTCTCAAGCATCCAGTCAATCTCGCCTACGAGGCTGCCACCGCCGACATACAGGACGTGAACATGATTGACCCGTTCCACCTGGAGGCATACAACAAAGCGGCAGTCAATTACAACCGCGACATAGAGATATTCCCTGTCCTCAAACGGCTCTTCGAAGGCATATACGGCAAGAGCCCCTACCAGTCGCCCACCGATATGGGCGTGAACATGGCAGGGTACTGCATCAGCGATGATGCGGTGTGCGCGGACGCCGCCAAGCAGGAGATAATCCGCCGTTACTTCACCGCCCTCAACCAACTGGCGGACGGACGGGGCTCCGAAACGGAGGTGAACAAGATAAAGCAGCTCTTCGGTCAGGCAGGTCTGACACTGGACAACCGCCCCGTGGTCAAAGCCGCGCGGGACAGACAGCAAGAGACGGGCGCGACCTGTGCCGCCATACAACTGCAGGACGGCACAATCATCACCGCCCATTCGGGCGACCTGCTCGGTGCCATGTCGGCACTTCTGCTTAATGCCGTCAAGCATCTGGCGGGTATGGAACATTCGGTGAAACTCATCGCCCAACAACTCATCACGCCCATCCAGAACACCAAACTGACCTACCTGCGCGGGAACAATCCCCGTCTGCATACCGATGAGGTGCTGATAGCCCTGTCGGTACTGTCAATCAATGACAGGAACTGCCGCTGCGCGCTCGGCTGCCTGCCGCAGTTGGACGGCTGCGAGGCGCACTGCACCGTGATGGTCAGCGAGGTGGACAGCAAGATATTCCGCAAACTCGGCATCCATCTGACCTGCGACCCCAACAAGAAATAGAAAGCAACAAAAACAAAGGGCATCGTGAC
>JAGCWE010000106.1 GCA_017962005.1 Paludibacteraceae bacterium
GGTCATGGAGAACTTTTTCGGGCTGCTGAAGAACGAGTTTTATTATTTGAACCGATTTGACGACGAGCAAACCTTTCTGAAAGGTTTGGCGGAGTACATCCGGTATTACAACAACGACCGTATCAAGCTGCGTCTGCGCAGGAGTCCTGTACAATACAGGCAGACCTATATGAACAACTTGTCGATGAACACGCATACGGCCAACAATATTTACTAACCCCGTCCAATAAAATGGGGGCACCTCATGCCGGTCTTTACCGATTGTAAGGAAATTACAAAGGCAATCACATAAGAATAACCTACTAATCACCTACTAAAATCATACTACATCAAGGGTACTACTATGAGAAAAGTTTTGAAATTGGCACTATGTGCCGCATGCGTCATGGTAATGGTCGCATGCAAAGGCGGAGGAACAGATGTTACCTCGGACAAAGAAACGGCGCTGCAGCAGGCTGTGACGCCTTATGTAAACAACACTGTTATAGCCACCTACAGCCAGATGGCAGACGCCGGAATGGTGCTTCTGAACCAGACCGGACTGATTCTGGCGAGAGTGGAAGCCGGAGAGGATTACAGCAAACTCATCGCCGATGCCGGCACGTCCTGGCGCCTCATGCGCAAGTACTGGGAGCAGAGCGAGGCTTTCCTCTACGGACCCGCCTCCGCTCACAACATCGACCCGCACATTGACTCGTGGCCGCTGGACTTCAATGCGATGAACGCCCTGCTGCACGACCAAGAGCGCATGGCGGCTATCGAGGAAGAAGGCGGCGCGTACGTGGGTGACAAACTCGGCTATGCGCTCAAAGGTTTCCATGCCTGCGAGTTCCTGCTCTTTGAGAGCATTGAGAAAGACGGTCGTGCCGTCGGCACCGGTCGTCCGCATGCAGCCAACCTCACGCACGCCGAGGCAGTGTACCTGAACGGCATCGTGGAAGACCTCACGCAGCAGGCTATCCTGTTGGAATACGCCTGGGCAGGCGAGGTTAGTGATGTCAAGATGCAGCTGCTCGAAGACGGCGAGGTGGAACCGTACGAAGACCGCTACGGCTGGCAGATGATGAACGCAGGCAAGCCGGGCTCCGTCTATGTGACCTACCAGGAAGCCGCAGAGGAGATTATCGCCGGATGTGTGGACATAGCCGGTGAGGTGGCGGACCTGAAGATGGGCAATCCGTATATCAGCAGCACGCCGGAGCAACGCGATTATATCGAGTCGCCGTACAGCTGCACCTCTACTATCGATTTCGCCGACAACATCCGTTCCATCCAGCATGCCTATTGTGGCGCACAAGCCGGCGACCGCTCTATCTCCAACTATGTCTATCGTCAGGACGGCGACCTCGACGCACGTGTCCGCAAGGCCATCGAGGACGCAATCAAAGCTATAGAAGATATCCAGGATTTCGAGAACACGGCACAGAACAACCCGCAGGTGAAAGCCGCGATTGACCGTGTGTCAGCACTCGAAGAAGTCCTTGATAAAGAGGTGTTACCACTTCTGTCGAAGTAGTTGAAAGAAGTTTTATAAGTTAAAAGTATATAGTTATGAAGAAAGAATTCTTATTTCTGGCTCTTGCCACCGTTTCCCTCGTCGCTTGTAAGCCCGGCGAAGGCGGCGGTAAAGAGCCTCAGACCGACCTGCCCGAATGGTACTACACCGGCGGTAAGTTGGGCACCACTACCAACACCTCGTCCATGACATTCCGTCAGCCTACACCGGCGACCGAAAACGCAGGTCTGGGACAGGCTTTCGCACAAGGCGACCAGATTGCCGAGAAACCGTTCGTGACCAACGAGAGCGGTCGTCAGCATGGTCTCGGACCTATTTATGTACGTGCATCCTGCCAGCACTGCCACCCGAACTATTCGCATGGTACGTCAGTGCCTGCAGGAGTGTACAACGCTTCCGAAGTGGGCAACGGTACGCTGCTCGTAGTCATCAATCCTACCACACAAGCCTATGTGCCTTGGCTGGCAGGAATGCCGCAACTCTTTGGAGCAGCACCGTTCAAGGCGCCGCTTGACCCTGACCAGATTACCGTCGAGTGGAAGAACGCTATGGATGAGCATGGCAACAAGTTCGCGGACGGCGAGACCTACGAACTGCGCTATCCCGAGGTGCACATGCCGAACACCGCCGTGTACGTCTATAACCAAGGCTACCGCGACCCGGACGGCCTGTTGGAGACAGAAGGCTACGAAGTCAAGTTGGAGAACACCATCGGTGTCTATGGCTCGGGACTGCTGGACGCTATCACCGATGCCGACATCATCGCCCAGTACGAGAAAGAGGCAGCGGACGGCAAACTCCACAACGGTCTGAACCCTGCTTTCTGGAACGGCGGTTTCCAGACCTCCGGCTACTACAAGAACGACCCGCAATGGGGACCGAAACGCTTTACGTACGCCCTCACACGCGGTCCTATCATGGATGCGGCCGGTGCGAACGCCATCTGGAACATCACCAATGTCACGCGTTCCGACCGTCAGTACCACTACCTCGACCTCAACGGTACCATCTATGCCGAATATGCGTCCAAAGACCCGGAGGTGCAGGCGGAGTTCGGTACGGAGCAGCAGATATACGACTACCTGACGAGCAAGACCCTGCCTGCCGAGATGAGCGATGACGAGTTCACGCAAGTCATGATCTGGCACCGCGGTCTGGCGGTTCCTGCTGCACGTAACGTGACCGACGAGAAAGTGCTGCGAGGCAAGGAACTGTTCACACAAATCGGCTGCGACTATTGCCACCGTCCTACATGGACCACCGGCAGCGACGAGGTGCGAGACCCGAACCATTTCCCGGTTACGGCTGCTATGCCGCGCTACCCGAACCAGAAAATCTGGCCCTACACCGACATGATTCAGCAGAAGCTGTGCATGGAGAATGACATCCGCACGGGCTGGTGCCGCACAACGCCGTTATGGGGCCGCGGACTGCACCGCAAAGCAACCGGTGACGCCTACGAAGCCCGTATGCACGACACGCGTGCCCGCAATGTCATCGAAGCCGTCATGTGGCATGGCTACAGCTCCGAGTCCGATGCCTACTGGCCCACGCAGCAGTTCTATAAACTGAATAAGGAAGACAGAGATGCTGTTGTAGCGTTCATCAATGCGATATGAGATAGTGAACCAACACAAGAAGAAGGAGTTGCGTTAAGAAACGTAACTCCTTCTTCTTGCGTGTCCCCCGAGGGACTCGAACCCTCGACCCGCTGATTAAGAGTCAGCTGCTCTACCAACTGAGCTAGGGAGACTCACGCTCTTGTCAAACAGCATCAAATGATGTTCATCTCAAAAGCGGCTGCAAAAGTACTGCCTTTTTTCTTTCCCGCCAAATGGATTTGTAAAAAAATCACGTTTTTTGTCAAAATAGCAAAAATCTGTTATCTTTGCGCGTTTTATGTGGGTCTTTTGAGGCTTAGTCCGTAAACACGATGAACGAGCAAACGCAAAGAATCCTGTCTGACCTATACCGACAGGCAACCGGCACAGAAGCCGGAGTAATAACCCCGCTGGCACAATCGGGAAGCAACAGACATTATTTTCGGATATGTCCCCGCTTGTCATCGTCCTCACAGCCGCAGGATACGGGGCGCAACGACCTCATTGGTGTGGAAGGAACTTCACGCGAAGAAAACCACGCTTTCCTCTATATGGCAGGGCACTTTGCCGCCAAACAACTCAACATTCCGCACGTCCTGGCACAATCAGACGATGAGATGTACTACGTGCAACAGGACCTCGGACAGACCCTCCTGTTCGACTACATAGCCGAAGGACGCAAAACAGGTGTCTTCGGTGAGCGAGAGAAGCAGATGCTCCGAAAAACCATCCGCTCACTTGCAAGGTTCCAAATCATTGGTACGCAAGGAATGGACTACACCCAGTGTTATCCGCAGCCGCGATTCAACAGAAGAAGTATCCTGTGGGACCTCAATTACTTCAAATACTGCTTCTTGAAAGCCACCGAGATAGAATTTCAAGAAGACAGACTCGAAAACGATTTTGAAAAACTCGCTGACATCCTTCTCGGCGAATCCGATTCAATACAGCAGGCGGCGTCTTCGCCGATATGGGCGTTTATGTACCGCGATTTCCAAAGCCGAAACGTGATGGTTGTGGACGGCGAACCGTACTTCATCGATTTTCAAGGAGGAAGAGAAGGTCCTGTCTATTATGATGTCGCTTCCTTCTTGTGGCAGGCAAAAGCCAACTTCAACGATGAGTTGCGGCAGGAACTTATCGGCGAATACTTGGACGAAATCCGGCAATTTGTTCCGATTGACACGAATGCCTTCCATACCACACTCCGCCATTTCGTGCTTTTTCGTACCCTCCAAGTGTTGGGTGCTTACGGTTTTCGCGGGTATTTTGAAAAGAAACCTCATTTCCTCCAGTCCATTCCTTTCGCCATAGACAACCTGCGAAGATGGCTGGATGCCGCTCCCGACAACTCCAACGGAAAGAACGATTATTTATACCTCAAAGAGTTGCTGCAACGAATGACCGAACTCAAGCAGTTCAAAGAGGTTGCTATTCGCAAACCGCTGGTGGTCAGAGTGTATAGTTTCTCATACAAGAAAGGAATCCCCGCTGACGACAGCGGAAACGGAGGCGGATTCGTCTTCGATTGCCGAGCCGTCAACAACCCCGGCAAGTACGAACGCTATAATGCCTATACAGGACAGGACGAACCAGTCATCCGCTTCCTTGAGGACGACGGAGAGATTCTCACTTTCCTGCAATCCGCCTACCGACTTGTGGACGCAAGCGTCAAACGATATATGGAGCGCGGTTTCCAACACCTTATGGTCAGTTTCGGCTGCACCGGAGGACAGCACCGATCCGTATATGCCGCCGAAAAAATGGCGGAACACATACACACCACTTTCGGCGTAACCGTCCAACTCATTCACCGCGAACTAAACAGACAACGGCAACTATGAGAGCGATGATTTTTGCAGCAGGAATGGGTACACGGTTGCGCCCCCTTACCGACCGTATACCGAAGGCGTTGGTTCCCATACAGGGCAAACCATTGCTACTTTGGCAAATAGAAATGCTCAAGAATGCCGGTATAGACCGTATCGTCATAAATGTTCATCACAAGGCAGAGCAAATCATCCAATATCTCCACGCTAACCGTAATTTCGGCTGTGACATCCGTATTTCTGATGAAACAGACCGTCTCCTGGATACAGGAGGAGGCCTACGAAAGGCACTCATACAATACCCCTCCGATGAGCCGGTATTAGCTCTGAACGTGGACATCCTTTCCACAAATATACTCCGCGAACTGATTGCCGCCTACCACGGGCAACCGGCTCTTTTGGTAGTCAGCCATCGTAAAACGCAGCGATATCTTGCTTTTGATGACGCTATGCATCTGAAGGGATGGACAAATGTAACCACCGGCGAAATCAGACCGGCAGGAAATAATCTCAAAGGTGCGGAACTGTTGGCTTTCTCGGGTATGCAAATCGTTTCTCCCGACATCATAACGTATATGAATCAAATGGCAGAAGACAAGTTCTCGCTCATTGACTTGTATATGCATATCGTGGAAAGCGGCGGCGATATACAGGCTTTTATACCAAATAATTACCGTATGATGGACGTGGGAAAAATAGAACAACTTGCCGAAGTAGAACAATGGGCAGAACAATGGCTGATGTAGGATGGTATATGGCTATATCAGAGTCTCAAGCGACAAACAAACAGTCGAAAACCAACGCTTTGAAATAAATGCTTTTTGTAAAAAGAATGACTTACAGGTTGACCGATGGATTGAGGAAACCATATCGGGAACAAAGAGTTACAAACAGCGGCGGTTAGGAGGGCTGTTGCGTGTCATAAAAAGCAACGACCTCATTGTTTGCAGTGAATTGAGCCGGTTGGGCAGAAGTTTTTATATGATAATGGAGATATTGAGCGTATGTATGAACAAGGGATGCAAAGTATGGACCATAAAGGATGGCTACAGGCTGGGAGACGACATACAGTCAAAAGTGCTTGCTTTTGCATTCGGTATTTCCGCCGAGATTGAACGAACACTCATCTCACAACGTACAAAGGAAGCACTCGCCCGCAGAAAAGCAGAAGGAAAACATATAGGACGTAAAAAAGGATCGATAACGGATTACGAAAACCTTAAACTACACCGCTACCATAAGAAAATCGTATCACTCGTCAAACAAGGCGTATCGCTATATGACATTGCCCGGCAACTTGATTGCAGTTATTCGCAACTGAAGCGGTACATGGAACGATGTCAGATTATCCAATCCTGAAATTATTATATAATTGAATAAAGATTTTACCATCTACAAATACCGTAGTCTGCTTATAGCATTCCAGCAGGCAGGCTATCGTTTTATCCCCTTCGGGGACGTGTGCGCTTTTGCCATTGAGCATCCTGATCAACAGATGCCTGTACACCGTTATGTGATGCTCCGGCACGATGTGGACCTACGGGCAGAAAACAGCCTACTCACAGCGCATGTGGAACACGAACTAGGCATACGCGCGTCATACTATTTCCGTGTCATTCCCGAATCCAACCAACCTGACATCATACGCGCTATTGCGGATATGGGGCACGAAATAGGATATCACTATGAGGATATGTCCATTGCAAACGGCGATGTCACCCAAGCATTAGTCCATTTTGAGCAGTGGCTCGCCTATTTCCGGCAATTCTATCCCGTGCGAACCATCTGTATGCACGGCGCACCAGCCAGCCGATATGACGGAAGAGACCTATGGAAAACAAAGAGTTATCGCGACTATGGCATCATCGGCGAGCCCTATTTCGATTTGGATTTCAACAAGGTATTCTATCTCACCGACACTGGAAGGCGTTGGGATGGCTACCGCGTTTCCGTACGCGATAAAGTAAAGCAACAGGAACAGTGGATACAAGAAGGACGCACATTCCATTCAACAGACGATATTATCCAATGTCTTTCGGACGGGTCTTTTGACAGCAGACTGGGCTATGCAGTAATGATTACCACCCATCCCCAGCGATGGACCGACAATCCCCGATTGTGGATGCAGGAATACATCGCACAATCGGTAAAAAATAGCGTGAAACGCGTATTGTTATGGGCAAAAGGATTCTGAACGATATTTTATTATGGCTTCTCTGCGGCACTCTTTACACGCTTTTCCGTGTCGTGGCGCAAAAGGAAGATGTGCTTACGTATGCCTTGCTCTTCGTGGCGATGACTATTGTCTGGATTCTGTTCGGACTGCTCTTCGCCAAGTACCGCCGTTCCTATAAAGAGGCGTGGTATTGGCAGGAGTTGCTGTCGCTTTGTCTGACAGCAGGAACATTGATGCTCGTCCTGCACCTTGTATTACCTCTGCTGCCGTGGGGTTTCTCAACAACGGTTGCACTATGGATGGTCGGTGTGGTGGCAATAGCGGACGCATTCCTACAATTGGCAGCACACTACTGGAAATTCGCCCTAAATATGACCGTCCCTGTGATGGAAATCGAGCAGCGCGAGAACGCCGTTGTGGTCCGTCCGGATGAGCTGAGAAACGAAAAATCGCAACGCACCATCCATGAGACGGTTCTCTCCCTCACCACTGAGGACGAATACCAAATGCTTGTCAAAGAAACCCAACTAAACAACAAACGCACCAAAGTTGTCGCCAACCGCGACCGTTACTCATTCCTTGAGATACCCGACTACCAGTATGACACGCTTGTTGACCTCATTCTCCTCAATCAAGTAAAAGGCATCAACCGCCGCTTCTGCATTATCAACCAGAAACTGCCTGACAACGGCAGGTATATCTGTTGTTATCGGCCCCAGGAGTATATCAAAAAGAAAATACTCGACGCTTATCCGAAGGGAATCAACTACATTGTCTACACTGGCTGGTTCGTCTGGAAACGCCTTTTGCCCCGATTGCTATTAGTCAGCCGCCTCTATTACGATGTGACCAAAGGAAAAAAACGCGTCCTCTCCAAGACAGAAGTGCTCGGACGACTGTATTACTGCGGATTTGAAGTAGAGAAGATTATACCTTCAGACCATATAGAGTATGTCTTCGCACGCCGTCATTCACAACCATATGACCAAGAGCAAATAAAAGTCTATGGGCCGCTCATCAAACTGCCGAGAGTCTGCAAGGATGAGAAGATAGTCTGGTTTTACAAGTTCCGCACGATGCATCCCTATTCCGAGTATATCCAGAAGTACGTCTTTGACAAACGAGGTGGTATGAACATAGCCGACAAATCCGATGAAGATTGGCGTATTACATCGTGGGGACGCTGGATGCGACGGTACTGGCTTGACGAACTGCCGATGCTCATCAACTGGCTCAAGGGCGATGTCAAACTCGTCGGGATACGCCCCCTTTCACGCACGATGTTCAATACGTATCCCAAAGAGTTGCAGCACAAGCGGACGCAAACCAAACCTGGGCTCATACCTCCGTTCTATATAGACCATCCCAAGACATTTGATGAACTCTATGCCTCCGAGAACAAGTACCTCGATGAGTATTTCCGCCATCCCATTTGGACTGATACGAAGTACTTCTTTATGACCGTTTATTCCATTCTCTTCAAGAGGATGCACAGCGCTTGACACAAGGCTATGCGGCGTTTTTCTGCTTTTATCAACCGTCATGCCCTTTTTGTTGCCATTGTGGTGGGGGCTGTCGGTTTCCCGTTCTTCAGGCTACTGACGCCTGCTTTGCCCACACTCATCTTCCTGATGCTCTTTTTCACCTTCTGTAAGGTCAATCCGTTGGATTTGCGCCTGCATAAGTGGCACGTTTTGGCATTGATTGTTCAGATGTCATTGACCGTAGGGTCTTATTTCTTTCTTCGCCTGACGGAATCGGTTATACCTATATTGCAGGACCATGTCGTGGCGGAGGGTGTGATGCTATGCTTCCTGCAACCCACTGCAACAGCGGCTGCTATCATAGCAGGCAAGTTGGGCGGAAGCATTCAGAACCTCACCATGTACACCATTATCAGCAATCTTGCAGTGGTTCTTGTCGTCCCGCTGTTCTTCCCATATATCCATCCTGTTGCAGGCTTCTCATTCGCTATGACTGCATGGACAATTCTGAAGAAAGTAGGCGGAATACTCGTCGGACCGTTCGCTCTTGCATGGGCATTGAGAATCGGCTATGATACCGTCCAACGTCGTAAAGGCAGCGATATGCGTTTCAACCTTTCCCTGCGATGGGCGCAACTGCCTTTTTATCTTTGGACGGCAACCATCGTTATCCTGATGGGAGATATAGTCCATACGCTCGTTTATGGAGCATATAGCGGTTGGTCGGTGGCAATAATCTGTATTGGAGCCTGTCCGGCGTGTCTGATCCAGTTCCACATAGGCAGAGCCATCGGTTTCCGTTTCCCCGCCTCAAGTCATGGAAAGGATTACCGCGATGTGATCATCAATCCTTCAACAGCACCAACAACTCCGAGCGGCATATCGCGCATTACTGCCGGTCAGGCACTCGGACAAAAGAATACGACTCTCGCCATCTGGATGGCGCAGACGTATCTTTTCCCACTCGCGGCACTCGGCCCCGCCGCCTATATGATTATACAGAACCTCTTTATCGCCCGACAGATCCAGAACGCTGCTCACGGACAATAAGCAACGCCTCCTCACGTAATTCCGGCGGAAGGGCGATGCGCCGCATCTGAATACTGCGAACCCAACCCGGCACATCCGATTCACGAAGACTGTGAAAAACCTCACCGATGGCTGCGGCCTGACTCTCCGTCAGGTTCTCCGCCGCAATGCCCGCGTAGGCATCCAACTCCTCATCATCGTAATAGACAGGTTTGTCAAGAGGCTGTAACAGACTGTCACGCTCACAAACCAAGTGCTGACCACAGCAGTCTGGGTCAGACACCGGTTCCGATACCTGCCGGTCGCTCTTGCGATGTCTTTCTCGCCACTCGGTCAGAATCAGAATCAACAGACCGAGCGAAAGAAAAGCAAGAAGTGCCGCCATTATTTCATTTCAGAATCCACCAATATACGTCCGCAGAACTCGCAGACGATGATTTTCTTGCGCTGACGGATATCCAACTGGCGCTGTGCAGGAATCTTGCTGTGGCAACCGCCGCAACTGTCGCGCTCAATCTTCACCACCGCCAAGCCGTTGTGCGCGTTCTTGCGGATACGTTTGAACGCAGTCAACAAACGCTCATCCACTTGCGATTCCAGTTCGGTAGAACGAATCATCAGCGCTTCCGTCTCGTTCTTTGTCTCTTCCAGAATAGAGTTCAAATCCGCCTTCTTCTGATTCAGATCCACCGTCTTCTCCTCTATCTCCGTAACAGTCTTAGCCTTTTCCGCCTGACGGACTTCAAGTTCAGCCGTGTAGTTCTTAATCTTTTTCTGACTGAGTTCAATGTCCAGTTGCTGGTACTCAATCTCCTTGGTCAGATTGTCAAACTCGCGGTTGTTGCGTACGTTGTCCTGCTGTTCCTTGTAGCGTGAGATAGCGGCATTGGCATTCTCTATGCGCACGCGATGATCAGAAATCTGAGTCTCGCACTCCTTAATCTCGTTCTCGATGTTCTTCAAACGAGTCTTCAGGCCTTCCACTTCGTCGCTCATATCCTTTACCTCTTGAGGCAACTCGCCCGCAAGAATGCGCAGTTCGTCTATCTTCGAATCAACTGCCTGCAGTTCATAGAGAGTCCTCAACTTCTCTTCAATAGATAACTCTTTTTCTTCTTTCTTCGTAGTCATAATATGGTTCGTTTTAAAATATTAGTTCATATATTACTCCCCCGTCCAATACCGGACAACAGTCCGGTCCGCTTCCGAAACGATAGTCTCCACCGTTCCCGACAGCAACTCGGAAAACACCTCACGTGTGAAATGCTCGCTCACCCAGTGATCCATATCAATCACTCCGATACGACCCTCTGCCGGCTGAAAACCGTGGTACTTGAAATCGGCGGAAACGTATACATCCGCACCTTGCTGTATGGCGGCTTCCATAAACTCGCTGCCGGCTCCGCCACACATGGCGATGGTCTGTACCAATCCGTCTTTTGGAGGGATATAGCGCAATACTGCCGCGCCGAACGCTTCTTTTATATGTGCGAGCAACGTGACAAACAGCACAGGTTGAGGCAATTTACCAATTACGCCCAAACCGTATTGCGTCTCATTCGTCGGCCGACCTGTCCGTACGTCATATCCCGGTTGCTCAGGTTGGGGCACAAGAACTCTATATGTCCCAAGACCAATCTTCTCCGCCATCCGACCGCTCACACCGTGCAGGTAATTGTCCATTGATGTGTGCGCTGAATAGATGGCAATCCCGCTGCGAATGGCTTCAATCACGCAACGTTCCTGCGCAGTCCGACCTGTCACGGAACGCAGACCTTGGTAGAGTAGGGGATGATGCGACAAAACGAGCTGGCACTGCTTCTCCCGCGCTTCTTCCACTACGTCTTCTGTCACATCCGTAGTAAGCAACACGCGCTTTATATCCGCATTGCCAATCCCAACCTGCAACCCCGAATTATCCCACTCCTCCTGCCTCTCCAGTGGGGCTACCGATTCTATGATATCAATGATTTTGCTGAGAATCAACCTTTCTTTGCACCTACGCCTGTTTTGGCAGTCGCGCCGGTAGTCTTCTTTTGGGTCTTAACTTGTGTCTGACGGGCAGGCTTCTGCTCGCTGCGGGGTTCCTTGCTCTCCGCTGCCGGTTCGGCGGTCTTGCCACCCTCTTCCTTCTCTACGCTGAAATCGGTTATGCCTGCGGCTATCAGCAGATTGTACCACTTAATCAGTTTCTGAATGTCCGTCGGATAGACACGGTCGCGGTCGTAATCAGGCAAAACACCCTCAAAGAAACCACGTAACTCGTCGGCTGTAGCATTTTTCGCGTCCATCTCCACTGCACGCAGTTCCTGCTTCTTGCCAAGAGCAGTCAGCACATCGCTCAAAGGCACATCCTCTCCTGTGGTGTACATCGACACATCCGCCAGCGAAACAATCTTGTCGCGGGCGTAGGTCGGCATACGTTTCCCGTCAGTCAGTGACTCGACAATAAGCATATTCTTGCCCTGACTGATTAACTTGTACAGTCCCGGCTTGCCCGTAATGGAAAGTATTTTGTTTAGCATATAGCAATTACAATCTTCTGTTATAAATTATTTATTTAGTCAATTGTCCTCCGAGGGCATTGAACCATTGCCCGTCACGCTGAATGTAGAGCCTCCCGTCGCGTATAACCTTCGTATAACGCTTGTCGGCTTTTTGCTCATCAACAGCCGTGGGCGTAGCATAACCGTATTGCAGCGTAAAAAGGTTATCGCCTTTCGTCAAATGGATACGCCAATAGTTGATGTTTTTTGTCTGATAGACCCCATCGCGAACAAGTGAGAATAGCGAGACATTACCTCCGCCTACGGTCAATACGTAATCGTCAGTCGTAGGCGCATAGATATGTACAGGAACGGTGGCTTTCCCGTTAACGACGGATGTGGTATGTACCGCAAGATCCGAACCGTAAGCTTCCATCCACATCTGCAGCACGCCCGTACCATCGCCGTGCAACTTGACAAGATCTTTTCCAATCACGTATGCGTCCTTTGCCTCAGATTGAAAATGCAAGTCCATATTGTCGTTGAACCCGCCGTCCAACGGCGAAACGACCAACGTGTAGGACTCTGTTTCTGCATGTAGCGCAGGGGCTTTCGAAGAACGGGAAGGAGCGTCAAACTCTTCACCCGGTTCCATATTCCCGCCGAAATCAAAGCCGACTCCCGATTTGTCGAAAGTCATCCTTCCTGCTTCGGCCGTCTGGATAATCATCGGTTCACCTACATCCCATGAACGGTCAAGCACATCCAGCACGTACACGCTGTTCGTGTTGTCGTAGCTGTACGCGTAGGTGCCTCCCGACAATGTGGCTGTCGCTTTGCTCCACGATATGTTGGCAACTCCGTTCCAACCGCTAACCATCGGACTGTCGCCCTCGTTCTTGCTGACGTTGATGCTTTTCGTTTCAGAGGGGTTGCTGGTCGGACGGCACTTCCACGTATTCTGCGTTGTGCCGTTCAGCACCATCTTATAGCACTTTCCCGCATTCAGTTCACCGCTCGTGCTGACCGCTACCCACGGATCACCGCCCGTGGCAACCAGCGAACCGTCATACACGTAGATGGCTACATTGCCCTGTGACGCGTTGACCGAGGCATTGGTCGATGACACAATATTCCCTACCGGCACGGTGTAAGGCACAGCAAACAAATAAGCCTTGCCCTCTACGGCTTTTGACTTAGTTTGCTCCAACTTCAGTTCATGGATGGTTGTCTGTGCGGATACAGATAACCCGCAGAGGACGATGCCTATTACAGGCATCAGTCCTCTTAAGGAAAAGTGCTTCATAGCGAATCAGCGTACTTGAGGTGTCTGGGGGGCATACGATTTGTCCGGCAGCAAGGACTCATGTCCGCCGCCGCCATACGAGAAATTGATTTCATCCATCATTCGTTCACCCGCGAGCAACAGAATTTCTGTGTTAGGATTTTGATACGTTTTCATAGATATAAAGTTTAATTTTAGTCAGTTTATGTTTTCCAACGGAAGATATACCGCAGGTTAGTCTATCTGCAATCCTTGTGCGTTGTAGCGAACACCGTTGTTCTCAATGACCAGACGGCCGTCCTGCATGTACTTCGTGGCGTTGTTTTCGTCCATCACGTTGTTCTCAACACCTGTAGGAGCCTTATGGTCGCGGATAACGAAGCGCGCAGCGCCGGGCTTTCTGCCTTGTACGGGTGAAGATGCAGGAACCTCGAAATAGCCACGGAAGTCTTTGATGGTCATATCCTGATCGGGGTAATATACCTTGTTGCCTGTCCCGATGAACAGTTTTGTCCTGTCGTTAGCCGTAAGAGCGGTGGGACGAACAATGCCTACGAAATTAACAGCATTGCCATCAATTCTTCCGCCGTTGAAGTTCTGAACACCTACATTCTCAAATTTCATATTTGTCAAATTGGCTTCCGGATTTACGAGATAAGGCGTGTTCGCCTGCAAACCTCCCGTAACATAACTGCATACCACAGTCAGACCATCGGCCTCCGAGAATGTAGCGTCCTCAAATTGAACCACAGTATTGATACCGAAAATCCGCTCCATCTTTTCTTGGTCGAGATTGAAGGGGAAGCAGATGGGATTCCACATTTTAGCAAAGATGGTCCGGTTAATGTACGTAATGGTAAGAGGTCCAGGGATGGTGCTGGTGTAATGATCAGGATTGTTGTCATCCCATACGTCGGTTCCGATTATTGTAATAGTGGATGTTTCAGGCGTGATTTCTCCCACCGTAAAGGTATGATTCTTGCCAATTTCTCCATTTCCCCAATCAATATCCACCGATGATGTCAATTCGACTACATCGCCTTCGTACAAGTCGGGTATCCTCATATAATAATAACCGTCTTCGTGCAATCTGCAGTAATTATCTGACATGTTCATCCCATTTACGACGATTCCAGTGAGTACGTTGCAGGCATTGGGCACTTTAACTTCTATGATGCCATAAGGATCACCAGCTGCAAACGATATTGCTTCGGGCGTTGATTCTGTGATAGTGAACGTGAAGCCCATACCCAGTTCGTCACCTGTTATCTCATCGTAACAAAAAACAACTTGACTTGGATTGGTCAATGTGAAAGTCAGAACGGTTCCATCCGGGATAGCGTATTCGGCATATCCGTTCGGTACTTCATACGAATTGTTGTCCTGGTCAACAATCGACTGGTAAGCAGGCTCATTAGGATCATCATAAAAATACACCGTATGCGTATCTGCGAACGCATAACTGATACTCATCAGAAGAGCAATGAGCGTTAGAAAAGAGTGTTTCATAATAGTTTGGTTTTGGTTAATAATTAGGTTGATTTAATTTGTTTTGTCTATCAATTGTCCGAGAGTGTTATAAGTCCTCCCGTTATGTCTGATTCGTAATGTTCCGTCCTCGATATACTTTTCCGCTGCGGCTTTGTCAGCCGTTTCCTCCAAACCGCTTGCCGACTGCGGGTTGCTGAAATAGGCTATGTATATACGGTCGCCGTCTGCAGGTACAAGACGAACACGATCCTTGACTCCATCGTCCCATTCCACAAACTTATAACCGTTATCCTCAACCTCTGATGCAATCAACTGCACCGTTGAACCGCAGTTCACCGAGCCTGCCACATCCAGAAAGACATCCCCTACACCGCAACGGATACGCGCGCGTCCCGCATCCACAGGTATCACCTGCGCCTCTATCGTATATTGGACAATCTGAAAGCGGGCATATACAGTCAGCGCCTCTTTCCCGACCACCAAGCGGTTGTCTGCATCTATACTGCCTCCCACGCATTGCCACTCCGCAAACACGCTACATTCGTTCTTGGGCGTGTAGATGAACGTCAGTTGCGTTCCTTCCGGAATGTCGTAGGGAGTGTCGGAAGCAGGATACTGACCGCCCTTTCCGTCCGCGGCAAGCACCGAGCCGAAATTGGGCTTCACTATCCGCACCGGCACAGCTCCCGCCGAAAGGGTAACCGCCAGTAACATATATATGATAAAGCGTTGTCTCATCTTTTCCCTGTCAACTCATTAATCGGTCGTTTGTCCCGCATCACTGTCCTCCTGCGGCAACTCATCGGAGGAGAGAATGTTTATCCGGCGTATTGGCGCCGTTGCCCGTCCGGGAATGTAAAAATATGCGCGGAATGCATTCAGGTACATACCTGTTGTCTGATTGGGATAATAAACCACGTTGTTGCGGAAAGCCGCCACCGACTTGCCCATATTCATCAGATGAACAGGCCGCACCACCGAACGGAACTCAACAGTTCCGCCGCGCAGTGTCTTGCTCTCAAACCCCCGCATCGTCACGTTCTTGAAGAACGGATTGACTATAGAGTCCGTTGCCAGCAACAAGTACGGAACCCCCGCCTTTATCTCTGTCGCGAAGGTGAAATGGAGCGTCATACCCACTTCGGCATCGCCCGTGGCACTGACAAACTGCAGTACGCTGCCGCACAAGTCCGTACTTGTCAAGTCGGTCACATCAAACGGCAGACAGAACGTAGAGTAGGTATTCGCCTTTATGGTGCGCTCAATGACCACCAGTCTGACCTTGGCATCCTCGTAAGCTGACATATTGTCGTAATACAGGCTGTCGCCGTCCTCACGGATGGACAGATAATCGATATCATCGCGGGCAAAGATGGCTTGGTACGCCATATTGCGTGTCAACGTAATCATACGCGGGTTGTCCGTCACGCTGTCGCTCCAGCAAACGAAATGGCAGTTGGCAGAAGCCGATGCGTACAGTTGAACCACCGTCTCATACTCCAGTTGGGTCTCACTATCCAGCGGCTTACCGTTCGCAGTGGCAATCACCGTACCCTTGTCGCTTGGCGAGGCGGATGTCTGCAGCATATATTGCTTGCGGCTGAAGCGAGCCGTCATAACGGTGTCCTGTGTCAGAATGAAAGTGCGCGGATTGACCGTCTCTCCGTCACTCCAACCGTCAAACCGCCATCCTTCCACGGGAACGGCATTCATCCGGACAGAACTTTCAAAATCCGCCTTCTGTCCGCTCTGCACCGCTGTCTGGTTGACGGTAACATCCACTTCGCCTTTTCCTGCGGGAAGTGTCGCTGTCTGCACGCTGTACTGCTCGCGTACCATTACGGCAGTAATGCCAACGGTCGCAGTTACCGTTACAGTGCGCGGATTGGCGGTCTCCCCGTCGCTCCAACCCGCGAAACGCCAACCTGCAACAGGCACTGCCTCAAACACCGCTTCGGTGCCATAAGGCAACTGCCCGTCATCCACCTGCGCGCCGTCTACAGTCAGTCTGACGGAGCCCTTTCCCGCAGGGCTGACCGCAGAGGTAACAATATAGTTCCGGCGAATCATCCCGGCGGTGAGCGCCATATCAGCGGTCATTGAGATTATACGCGGATTCTTCCTGTCCGCATCACTCCACTTGTCAAACTGCCATCCTTCCACAGGCGTTACGGTCAATGCCATCTCTGTTTCGAATGGTATGGCTGCCGGATCCATGTTCCCGCCGCCTTGTGCGGTCATTGCCACGTCCGCCTTGCCAGCCGGACTGACCGAAACAGTCAGCGAGTAGGTCTGACGCTCGAACTGGGCGGTGAGGTCTATCGCATCCTTCACCTGTATGTTGCGGGGATTGGCAGTCTCATCATCGCTCCAACGAGTGAACTTCCAACCCGTAGCAGGCGTTACCTGTAGGGTGACAGTCGCCCCGTATTCCACCTTGTCGCCGTTGGTTATTGCATTGCCATCCGCCACCAGGGCTACGCTCCCCTTTCCGTCCGGACTGAACGAGACGGTGACGGGATAGGATTTCTTCTTCCATACAGCCTCCAGTTCGTAGTCCTGCTTGCCGATAACAATCGTATAGAATCCCTTGTCTTCCTTCACAGCCGCAGCGTCCTTACCCTGCCATCCCTCCAATTCGTATCCTTCAGCAGGCTGCGGAACAAGCATAACGGTAGTGCCTTCCTTGTACGTTCCGCTATTGACATTGTCGTCCTTGTCCGCAGAGCGGAGAGTGATTTGACCGTAAGCGGATGCGCCAACCGTAATGGTATGAATCTCCGGTTCGGGAACAACGTATGAGAACAGCGCCGTGAGCGACAGGTTGTCCGTCAATGTGACGGTACGCGGATTGACCGTCTCACCGTCACTCCAACCATCAAAGCGGTAACTCTTTGCAGGAACAGCCTCAAAGACCACCTCCGTTTCATAAGGCAGTGCCGTTCCGTCGGGTATCACCTTTGAATCAACGCGCATGGTAACCACTCCGTCGTTGACCGGACTCGCCTTGCCTGATACGGTGAACAACCGTCTGGCAACCTCTGCTGTCAGCGAGACATCGCCCGTCACCGTGCATGTGCGGGGATTATCCGCATTGCCGTCATTCCATTGCTCAAACTGCCAGCCTTGTACGGGTCTGACCGCAAGCATCAGAGAGGTCTCAAACGGAATGGCGTGCAAGTCCGAAACGGCAGTTCCGTTGGCCGTAACATCAATGTATGCCTTTTCTTCCGGCGATACGGCGGCAGTCAGCGTGTAGTTCTGACGGACGAAATATGCAGTCAGACTGAGTGCGTCCTTGATTTGTATATTGCGCGGATTGGCGTTCTCATTGTCGCTCCAATGCGAGAAAGTCCATCCTTTAGCGGCAGTGGCTGACACGACAACCGAAGTCAGATAGGGAACCGTCTGTCCGTCCTCAATCACCTTGCCGTCCGCGGTAACGGTGGTGCTGCCGCTTCCGCCCGGACTGCTTTCCACGGTAACCGCATATTCCCGCTTCGTCCATTGAACGTCAAGACTGTAATCCTGCCGGCCTATCACGATGGTGTACACATCGTTGCCGGTTGTCACCTGCGATGCGTCCGGACCCGTCCATCCTGCAAACTGATAACCCGTAGCAGGCTCCGGATTCAGAATAACGGTCGTACCCTCCAAGTATGTGCCGATGTTGATATTATCCTTCGTGTTGATAGAGCGCAAACGCACCTGTCCGTATGATGACGATGCCACGGTAACGGTGTGGTTCTCCGGTTCGGGTATCACGTACGAGAACAGCGCAGTCAACAGCGTATCGCCCGTAACGGTGATGGTACGCGGGTTGGTGATGTCGCCATCGTTCCATCCGTCAAAACGGTAACTGTCCTTGGCTGCCGCCTCAAACGTAACCTGAGTCATATAAGGAACATCCGAACCGCTGGTGAGCGTGTTTCCCCCCAGACGGACCGTAACACTTCCCTTGTCCGCAGGCGAGCAAGCACTGCGCACCTCGCAGGACTGACGTACGAACGCGGCATCCAGCGCAAGGTCATTCGCTCCCATCGTCACACGGTAGATACCGCCCGATGACTGAACAAGATTAGCGTCCTTGCCTCCCCACGCGCTAAAGAGCCATCCCTTGTCCGGCGCAGGAAGGAGCTGTACAGACGTGCCTTCCGCGTATGAACCCGTGTTGGTCTTGGATGTATAATCGGTTGCCAACAGTGTCACCGCGCCGCCTTCCGAGCAGTTGACGTCAAGCGTGTGCTGCACAGGCTCGGCAATGCTGACCTTGAAATCGCCTACCACGCGGTAGGTGGTGAACTCGTCGATAGTCAGCGACAGGTCGATATGGTACAGGTTCTGCCCGCTAATAGTCACTTTGCCGCTGACGCCGGTGGGACTCTTACGGACACCTCCCTGCTCCAGCCAACTATTGGCAAGAGATATGTTTGTCGAGGTATAATTACCTGCGTAAACGGACGAAAGAACCTGAATCCGCGCCTTGTAACTCTCGCCGTTGGCGTCTTTGAACGACCCCGTCACAGTAAATGAAGGCGATGAAGCCGAAGTCTGGTCGTCCAACGAGAGCATCGATTCGGATGTGAGTATGACCGTCTTACGTGTACGGTTGTACACGAAACTTACCTGCTGGTTCTCCTCCGTTATGTCGCTCACGGTGCGGTTGGCTGTCAGTTGCCTGTATGTCACTTCCATCTTGCCCGGATAGGAGTCGCTCGATGTGCCGATGTCGGTAGTCGAACCCGTGGCGGACAGGATGGTGTAACGCGGTGCATACGCCGTGTTGTTGGGCGAATTATTGCGCCAACTGCTGCTGCTGTACTTCACCTGCCAAATAAGCATACCGTGTCCGGGCAAGTACCTGTCCCAACCTATCTTCTCGCGGCACTCGATATAATAGACCGTCTCCTCCTTGCGGGCGGAAACAAGTTGTCCCGATGCGGTAACCTGATAGGTCACATAGCCCTCCTGACCCAACGGGTTCAGGGTGACACGCTGCTCCTCCGTGCCCAAGTTCACGGGTGTATTCCATCCCATGAAATAGCGGTCGTGAGCGCTGTAGTTTGGCGGCGTCTTGCCGTAATTCAGGTAGGTGCCGATATCCATAATGGACCAGTACCGCGGCGTGAGGTGGTTAGAATAATTGATGCCCGATTTGGTGTCGTAATAGTCAGGCAGACCAATCACGTGCCCGAACTCATGACAGAACGTCCCTATTCCCGCGCGGTTGCCCGTGCGGCCGTTCTTCTCGGCAGCGCAAGCGTAATTGTCGATATACAAACCGTCCACCACGCAGGTCTTCTTCGCACCAGTCCGCACGTACCAGTTGTGCGGCCAGATACTTTCCGCCGGACCTCCATCCGCCTCTCCCTTGTCGGCAAACATGATGAACACAAAGTCCACGGTGCCGTCCTTGTTGTTGTCATAGAGCGTGAAATCAGCGCCCGCTTCGTCCGCCTTGATGCAGGCATCAACCGCCATCTGCGAAGCGTTCACGTCCAGACTGCTGCCGCTGTTGGCTCCATAGTAGGAGCGCGGGTGGTCGAGCGTGACAGGTCCCACCACGTCAAACTGCGGTGCGTACTGTCCGTCCGACTGGTCGATGAAATAGCGTCTTGCCGAGCCGGTAGCGTCCTCATAGGTATAATTCTCGCCGTTCAGCATATCCGTCATGCCCGCCAAGTCGTTGGAGGCATCGAAAGAGATATCCGAGTAATTGACCAGAATGACCAGTCCCCTCGGCGCCAGATTGACCTCTCCGGCACGCCTCGGGCGTCTTGCAAAGGGAGATGCGCTCCGCCGGCTTGCGATACGCTGTTCGCTATCCAACTTGCTGATTCTGTCCCAGAAGCCGTCTTCGCGCCGCTCATACACATATCCGTCGCGCCCCTCATAATGCCGCTCGTACTCATCGCCCACGAGACACAACTCAAGCGCCGTCCCGTCCGGCTGGTAGAACAGCTGCCAATGGACATCAGCAGGCACTGCAAAAGCAGCGGCACAAAGCGAGATTAACACGAATATGAAGCCAATCCTTCTCATTTATAAGCACCTTGTCAGTGCATAAAACGCGGCAAAAGTACGAAAAGCAATACGAATAACCAAATTTTTTTTGATTTTTTTTGTCATCCGTATCAATTGCTGGTTGGCGGAGGTCAGATGACCTCTATGTGCATGGAGTAGTTTCCGTTCTTGTGCAGGTGCTCGCGGACAATCCGCTCGAAGGCCTCGAGGCACTGTTCACCCCCGACGAGCGTGTCGTCCCCCTGCACACGCCTTCCGAGTGCGAAATTGCCGCTTCGGTCGCTGACAGGGTCACTGACAAAGCGCGCACGCGTCAAGGTGTTCTTGTACACCACCAACTGCTCCCTGCCGCTGACCAAGCGCTGGAACCGGAGCATGAACCTGCCTGCAGGGCATTTGTGCATCGTCGGGGTGCGGTCTGTAATCCACGACCCGCTCAGACTCATAAAACGCGGTTTCTCCATGACATCACAGAAAACCTCGCCGTCAATAATCAGTGAGCCGAAGTTCAACTCGCCGTTCGTTCCGTTTCGCTGAATAAGAATCTTCATGTGTTGGTTGTTGCAAGACAGCGCAAATGTCTGTGCGTCATATAAAAGGCATCTCCCAACGCCATTGCAAAGAGCCGACATTCCGACCTCTTAGCGGCTGCAAATATACAACAAAAAGTGGCGTTTTGCAATAGCATCTTAAGAAAAGGAAACTCTTTTTTGACCGCACAGCAACAAACGAGGCAAAAAAAATGCCGCAATCTTAAGAATCGTACATTTTGCGGGTGCAAAGATACGATAGCGGGGATTGGCACTTTCCCACTGCGTCCCAATAATGCACAATAAGTCCCACTGCGTCCCGTTTCGCGTTCGGCAACAAGTTCGCAAAGGTCAATACAACCCTGTTATATTGACAGGCGACTTGTGCCTCCGCTCTCCCCATGCGAAAATAATCAGTCCGCCGCTTCGCTCTGTTGATTA
>JAGCWE010000107.1 GCA_017962005.1 Paludibacteraceae bacterium
CAACAGAACTTGTTCTGGTGGGGAGAGCGGAGGCACAAGTCACAGATTATATAAGTAAAAACCGACAAGAAAGTCCTGCTTTCGAAGTCGGAGAGGAGGGAGTACGAGTCATTTACTTTCGATGATGTCGAAAGTCTTTAGACGAGTCACTTCCGACGAAGCGGTATTGACCATTGCGACAGCCCCCAAGGGCGTTGTTGCCGAACGCGAAAGTGGAAATTATTGTACATTATTGCAAGAAACGGAAAAGTACGATTCCCCCGTATCGTATCTTTGCGCCGAATGTCGGAAAAATATAAGAATTATTTGTGTGATCGACTTTTTGTCAATACCTTTGCAACAGTCCCCAAGGGCGTTATTGCCGAACGCGAGTGGAGGGGTGTAAATTATTTGACAACTAAAAACGTTATATTATGAACAGTATCTCTATTATCGCATTAGTGCTGTCGCTATTGGGAATGGTGTTATCGGTGATTGCACTCATCAAATCCAGAAAGGGGAAGTAACCTTATGCCTTGCCCGCATAATAGTATTGATTGCCCGTGTCCGAAGGACTGTCCGCGTCACGGACATTGTTGTGCCTGTGTCGCGCATCACAAGGTCTCCGGCACCAAACTGCCTGTCTGTCTCCGCGGCATTGACTGGCAGAAATGAATGATACAGCCATCCCTTGATTCCGAAATAAATAATGAGGCTCCACGTGACATAGGTGAGTTAATTCCAATAGGATTAATGAGTTAGTGTTTCTCTTTTTGACAGAATCGCAGATTTTCTTGAGAAGAATCGCAGATTTTTCTTGCAAGATTTCTTTATGGGAGATTTGGAAAGCCTGTTATAAACAAGACGAAACAAATGAACCGCATTGCTTGCCCCTGTTCGAAAGAGGTTGAAGAAATATCCGGCATGAATAGATTAGTTCTTATAGGTAATTTTCTAATAGATGGAATAATATAAAGTGACCAAGATATGGCAAAATCAAAAGAAATAACTTTGCGCTCATCGGCAGCGGAATATTTGACATTTGTCAGCACAGTGGGCGACCAGCCTGATAGTGTTGAACTGCGTTACCAAGATGAGAATATATGGCTCACGCAACGCCTCATGGCGGAGTTGTATGGTGTGGATGTTCGTACCCTAAATTATCATATTCAACAGATTTACAATGATAATGAGCTAACCGAAGAGGCAACTATCCGAAATTTTAGGATAGTTCAAACGGAAGGTTCGCGTCAGGTGAGTCGTGAGGTGAAACACTATAGTCTGCAAATGATTATAGCGGTGGGCTCAAGGTCAACAACTCCCATGAACAGATTAGTTCTCGCGAAATGACTTACGACGAATACATAGCGCAGCAACAGCAGGCGATGGTGGAGCAATCCGATGACGCTTGCTTCTTGGAGAACCAGCCTGAAGGGCAATTTGTCCGTGGACATTAAACTGAATGAATATGAAAAAGGTATTTATATCAATCAGCACATTGTTGTTTGCGGCATGTGCGCCGAAGTTTCCGACCCTGACGCCGGATGAGTTTGAAAAGGTTATCGCTGGGCCGGATGTGCAGCTGGTGGATGTGCGCACCCCGGAAGAGTATGACCAAGGGTATATCGCGGGTGCGATGAACATTGACTGGAGAAGCGAGAGGTTCGCCGACGATGCAGTCCGTATGTTGGATCCCTCCAAGCCGGTTGCTATCTATTGCAAAGCCGGTCGCCGGAGCCATGCCGCGGCGGGTAAGTTGTACAAGATGGGGTACAGGCATATCGTGGAACTGGAAGGCGGTTTTGACGCATGGCAGGCCGCCGGAAAGACTTCTCAGGCTGACATGTATGCGTGTGATGAGTTCCTGACACCCAACGGCAAGACCGTCAGAATCAGGCCATACGAATAACCGCCAGTCTTCCCCACGTGCGTCCAATCCCCATGTTCCAATAACGTAAACAAATCAAGATGTCCTTACTTCGTGTTATTTTAGCCATCATCTTCCCGCCGCTGGCGGTGATTGACCGCGGCTGCGGTTCGGTGCTTATCGTCCTTCTGCTGACCTGCTGCGGCTGGGTGCCGGGTGTCATCGCCGCATTGGTCATACTGAACAAGAACGGATAGATACCACCGGAGGGGTGCAACCCGTGTCTTGCTTGCGGACTAAACGTTGTGCAATGTATGCCTTACTTGCCGACAAGCAGGCGAAAAGCGTCGGCAACGCGCTTGACAGGAACCACCTCAAGGGTCAGCCCCTTGGAATTGAACTGCTGTCCGGCGGGAACGAAGATGCGGGTGAAGCCTAATTTCTGCGCCTCATGGATACGCTGGTCAAGGCGGTTGACGGGACGTATCTCGCCTGCCAGTCCCACCTCGCCCGCAAGACAGATTCCGTGGTCCAAGGGGATGTCCATATTGGAAGACAGCACCGCAGCCATCACAGCAAGGTCTGTCGCGGGGTCATTGATACGGATGCCGCCGGCGATGTTAAGAAAGACATCCTTTTGCATCAGTTTGAATCCGACCCTTTTCTCCAATACGGCAAGCAGCATATTGAGTCGGCGCACATCGAAGCCTGTTGATGAGCGTTGCGGTGTACCATAGGCGGCAGACGAGACGAGCGCCTGCACCTCAATGAGCAGTGGGCGTATGCCTTCAACCGCCGCTGCCACGGCTATGCCGCTCAATCCGTCCACCGAAGAGGAGAGCAGCAGTTCGCTCGGGTTGGTCACTTCGCGCAGACCGTCCTCGCGCATCTCGAAGATGCCCAGTTCGCTGGTGCTGCCAAAGCGGTTCTTCTGTGCTCGCAGGATACGGTACATATAATGCTGGTCGCCCTCGAACTGAAGGACGGTATCCACAATGTGTTCCAACACTTTCGGTCCGGCAAGCGAGCCTTCCTTGTTGATATGTCCTACAATCAGGAAGGGTATGTTCTGCTCTTTGGCGAACTGCAGAATGCGGTTGGCGCATTCCTTGACCTGACTGAGTGAACCGATAGTCGATTCGGATGCCTCTGTGGCGATGGTCTGTATAGAGTCAATGACCACGATGTCGGGTTGCAGGTCGCGCACGTGCTGCAAGATGGTCTCGAGGGATGTCTCAGCCAGCAGATAGAGACTATCCGGCTTGCCGGCGAGACGTTCGGAACGGAGTTTGAGCTGGTTGAGACTTTCCTCTCCGCTGGCGTAGAGCGTCTTGCGCCCGCCCATCTGCATAAGTACTTGCAAGGCGAGAGTCGATTTGCCTATGCCGGGTTCGCCTCCGAGCAGAACCAGACTGCCGGGAACGAGTCCTCCTCCGAGAACGCGATTAAGTTCCGACGAGCGCATATCTATACGCGGTTCGTGTTGCGCGGATATGTCCTGCAGACGTTGTGGAGCCTGTCCTCCGCGTAGCGAGCGTGCCGCTTGAGCGTTTTTGGCAGGGGCTTGGATGGTTTCCTCTACGATAGTTCCCCATTCGCCGCAGACGGGGCAGCGTCCCAGCATCTGCGGCACTTTGGCACCGCAGGCGTTGCACGTATATTCGATTCTGGCTTTCATCGCTGACAGATAATGACGTGAAGCATAGGACTGCCTCACTATTAAGGGAGTACATACATTTCGCGCTCCACTCCGAGTATAGTGTCAGGGAAGACCTCCTGTGCTTCCTGCAGGAAGAGCGAATGGTTGCCGACACGCGATGAGTAGTGGCCGATGATGAGCTGTCCGGCGTGCGCCTTGAGGGCGATGGAGGCAGCCTGCCGAGCCGTCGAGTGCATCGTCTTCTTGCACCGGAAAGCGTCCTGCTCGATGTACGTGGACTCATGGAAGAGCGTGTCCACACCCTCTATCTGCGGAACGATGGATTCCTTGTACTGCGTGTCGGAGCAATAGGCGTAGCGCTTGCGGGTCTCGTAGTAGAACTCGCGCGTCTCTTCGTTGAAACGGCGGTGATGCTCGTAGAACAGGAATCCGCATGTAGGCACTTTGTGCTTGAGCGGTATGGTCTCCACGGTAACCGTCCGGT
This sequence comes from Paludibacteraceae bacterium, assembly GCA_017962005.1. Classification (GTDB taxonomy): domain Bacteria; phylum Bacteroidota; class Bacteroidia; order Bacteroidales; family Paludibacteraceae; genus Colicola. The sequence continues at coordinate 3,991 of JAGCWE010000107.1, forward strand.
CGGAGAAGATGACCGCCTTGCGGCGGGGGTTGATGGCATGAAATACCACCTCGTACTTCATCTCCTTGAGATGGTAGTCCATCTGCGGACGGAGCAGTTTCTCCAGGTCGGGATGCGCATAGACATGCAGCGGCTGCGTGCGTCCCATCATGTCGAACGTGGTGAGCAGTCCGAGCAGTCCGAAGCAGTGGTCACCGTGCAGGTGGGAAATGAAGACGGAGTAAAGCCGTGAGGTCTTGAGGTTCATCTGGCGCATCGTGAGCTGGATGCCCTCGCCGCAGTCAATGAGGAACTGCTTGTCGCACAACTCCAGTATCTGTCCCGAGGGCGAGTTCTGAAAAGTAGGCAGCGCGCTTCCCGTACCCAATATGGTGAGGTGTGCTTCCACTTACTTCTTCCCCCGCAGCAGATTGACAGTGCCTTTCTTCTTGTATTTCACGCCGTCTGTACCGACCGCTTCCACAATGTATATGTACGCGCTTTCGGCAGCGGGACGGCCGTTGACTGTTCCGTTCCAGCCCCGCGACGGGTCGTTGGACGAATAGACCTGATGCTGCCAGCGGTCGAAGACAGCCATCGAGAAAGTCCGTATGGAGCGGTAGGCGACGCGGAACTCGTCGTTGATGCCGTCGCCGTTGGGTGTGAAGACATTGGGAACGGCAAGCATCGACTCCTTGGCTTCCACGTGGAAGGTGGTGTCGCATGTGCACCCGTAGTCGTTGGTGACGTGGAGTTTGACCTCGTAGTTGCCCGACTGCACGAACTCATAGCGTGTCTCCGTCTCCGTGCGGGAAGTGAGCACCTGCGATGAGCGCATTATCTCCCAGAGGAACATGGTCGCCATCGGGGAGGCGTTGGCCTTGAACAGTATGTTGAGGGGGGCGGAGCCTTTCAGACCAGACTCCTCAACCACGCGCTCCACCTCGTTCTCGCGCTCGCTGTCACGCAGCAGCGTGTAGGAACGGGGGATGATGTCGATTGCCACCGCCTCCACGGAATCCTTCTCAATGCGCACCAGGTCAGGCGTGTCGTAGAAGTACTCCGCAAACTGGTCGCCTTCAAGGTCAATCTGTGTCGGAGCCAGCAACTTGCGTCCGAGGTTGATGAGCCGGGGCTGACGGACGCTCAGCGAGTCCTCCATGTCGTGCGGAGTCCAGCTGACAGAGTCCCGCTCATAGTGGGTGTATCGTAGTGTTATGTTGCGTGCAAGGGTATGGGGCAGTCCCGTCAGGTCGTTGTACATCATCTCGTCCGCATCAAGGACAAGCGTTGATGTTTCGCAGGTGAGCATGGCCCGGAAGGGTCTGCCCGCCAGCCGGTACTGCGAGTAATCGAACACGGCGATGGTGTCGCGCTGTGTTCCTGCCACCACAAGGTAGGTGGTGGCGTTGTCGGGATAGAGAGAGGTCATCCCGGAAGCGACAGGTGTGGAGAGATCGGGATACGCGTACCAGTCCGCCATCGTGGGGGCTGTGAGTTGCGCATCCGACAGGGTCTCAAACACAAAAACACGGTTCACCCCTTCGGCGTCGTTGACCATGTAGGGCTTCTTCACCGAGGAGGGAGTGACAAAACTCTCCGCACCCGCTGTCATGCAGAGGGTGCAGAGAGTCGCGATGAGCAGTAAATGTGCTTTGTTTTTCACTTTACAGGCGCGGACACAATCCGCGTGGTTGTCTTATTTGTTCACTTGGAAGCGTGTGTTGCCCGTCTGGAAGAAGTCAACAATCTGGTTGGCGGCTGCGATGCCGGCGTTGATGTTGGCTTCGGCTGTCTGGGCACCCATCTTCTTCGGGGTGGCGAAATAGCGGCCGGCGAAGAGTTCAGCCATCTTCTCGTGGGCGGCGGGCATGATGTCCGTCACGTACTTGAAGTCGGCGCGCTCCTGCATCAGACCGATCAGCTCCTCCTCGTTGATGACCTCCTTGCGGGCGGTGTTCACCAGCAGTGCGGGAGCCGGCATGTTCGACAGCAGCGCGCGGTTGATCGACTGCTTGGTTTCCGCCGTGGCGGGGATATGCAGGCTGATGACGTTGCAGGTGCGGTAGAGTTCCTCGGCGCTGTGAAGCGGGGTGACGTTGGCGTCAATCATCGCCTGGTCGGGGCAGTATGCGTCGTAAGCATAGACTTCCATTCCGAATCCCTGTGCGATACGTGCCACGTTGCGTCCCACGTTGCCGAAGGCGTGGATACCGAGTTTCTTGCCCTTGAGTTCGGTGCCGCTGGTGCCGTTGTACATGTTGCGTACGGCATAGACCATCAGACCGAGAGCCAGTTCAGCCACAGCGTTGGAGTTCTGACCCGGGGTGTTCATCGCCACCACCTTGTGAGCCGTAGCGGCTTCAAGGTCGATGTTGTCAAATCCGGCACCGGCGCGGACAACAATCTTGAGTTGTTTGGCTGCGTCCAGCACTTCGTTGTCCACAATGTCCGAGCGGATAATGAGAGCGTCCGCGTCAGCCACTGCGTCAAGGAGTTGCTGCTTGGCGGTATATTTCTCCAGCAGAGCAAGTTCGTAACCGGCTTTCTCCACCACTTCACGGATACCGTCAACGGCTACTTTCGCAAACGGTTTTTCTGTTGCAACTAATACTTTCATGGTTTCTGTCAGTGTTGTTAATTCAATAGTCTTACCTTTGATGTGATTCAGGGGATGTCCTACAGGAATCAGATAAGAGAATCCCATTTGCTTAGTGCTTGGCCTCAAATTCCTTCATGCAGTCCACGAGAGCCTTCACACCTTCCTCGTCCATGGCGTTGTAGCAGGAAGCGCGGAAACCGCCAACCAGACGGTGTCCCTTGATACCTACCATACCCTTGCCGGTAGCGAACTTGAAGAACTCGTCGAACAGTTCCTCGTAACCGGGTTTGAGCACGAAGCAGATGTTCATGCGGCTGCGGTCCTCTTTCTCCTGGATGGTGGCGGTGAAGATCTTCGATGAGTCGATGGCATCGTAGAGCATATCCGCCTTGCGCTGGTTGCGGGCGTCAATCCACTGAACGCCGCCGTGTTCCTTGAGCCAGCGCATGTTGAGCAGAGCCGTGTAGATGGGCAGTACGGGAGGAGTGTTGAACATCGAACCGCCGTCGATATGGGTGCGGTAGTCCAGCATCGTGGGGATGTAACGGTCCACGTGGCCGAGAGCCTCTTCCTTGATGATGACGAATGTCACACCTGCGGGGGCGATGTTCTTCTGTGCGCCGCCGTAGATGATGTCATACTTGCTCACGTCAACAGGACGGCTCAGGATGTCGGACGACATATCCGCTACGAGGCGTACGTTGCCTTTCTTGCGGTAGATTTCCTCGAGCTTGCGGTTGGAAATCTCTGTGCCGTAGATGGTGTTGTTGGTGGTGATGTGCATGTAGTCGGCATCCTGCGGAACATCGAAGTCCATGGGGATGGAGTTGGTGGAAGCAGCCAGTTCAACGGCTTCCGCACCGAATACGCCTGCCAGACCTTTCGCCTCTTTCAATGCTTTCTTGGACCATACGCCGGTGTTGAGATAAGCGGCCTTCTTACCCATCATGTTGTAGGGAACCATGCAGAACTGCAGGCTGGCACCGCCGCCCACGAAAATAACGCGATAGCCTTCGGGCACACCGAGCAACTCCTTCATCAGAGCCTCTGCCTCGTCCACTACAGGTTGGAAATACTTCGCGCGGTGCGAAATCTCCAGAATCGACAAACCCTCGCCTTGGAAATCCAGAACGGCGTCAGCGGTCTGCTTAATCACTTCTTGCGGCAGGATACTCGGTCCTGCATTGAAATTGTACTTTTTCATGACAATTTGGTTGTTAATTGTTTAATTTGGTATGTTGATTGTTTTCTTTTATCTAAAAGATTCCCAGTCCTTGTCCGTGACGGTTCCAGGCGGTGGCATGGCGGCGGATGACGGGTGTGAAGGAAGGACGTGCGAAGTACAACTGCAGGGCGGTAGCAACGGCAGCCATATCGTCATCGCCCTTGGGCAGCAGTTCCTGCGGAACGGGCTTGCCCGCCTTGCGGATACGCTCAATGAGGTCTTGACGGAACTGCTCTTTCGCTTGTCCGGACTTGAACTCGCGGTACTGCTTCTCGTGCATGGCGAACTCGAACAGCTCCTCGTCGTCCTGGCCGCGGTCCCAGCCGTTCTCCTCCATCTCTTTGATGAAGCGCGGCAGCTCGTCGGGATAGAGAGCCTGCGGGTCGCCCGTGTAGAACTCAAAACCTTTCTGCTCGGCGAGTTTGACAATCTCGGGAGCCAGTTCGCCGGGCAGTTTGCCCGACTTGCCCAGTATCATACCCCACATGGCGGGGTCCATACGGGTGAACGGCGCCTCGTCCATCGAACGGCTGTAGAGGTTCATCAGCGCGGCGTTCTTGACGTACTGCGAGAACGGAGTAACCAGGCAGGGCGTACCCAGCATGGGCCATATACGCTGTACCTCGTCGAAGAGCTCAACGAGCAGCTCGTCTTCCGACAGTTCCTTTTCACCTTTCTTCTTGAGGTTGGCGTTGATGGCGGCGTGCATGCCCTTGAGGTCAGCCATCAGGCTTCCCATCATGCCGCCGGGCAGACCGCAGCCTACCAGCAGGGAGGTCATCAGTGCGTTCTTCGGGTCAATCCAGTAGCCGAGGAAGTCGTCAATGAACGACTGTGTGAGCGAGCGCGCCTCCATATAGGCTTTCATGTTGATGTCCTTCACGAGGAAGCCGGCATCGCGCAGCATAGACTGAATGGTGATTACGTCGGGATGCACCTTGCCCCAGCTGAGCGGCTCCATAGCCACATCCAGCACGTCACAGCCCGCCTTGGCTATCTCGAGCATCGACGCTACCGAGAAACCGGGACCGGTATGGCCGTGGTATTGGATGACGATGTGGGGGTATTTCTCCTTGATGTAGGCGACAATCTTGCCGAGCATGGCGGGACGGCCGATACCTGCCATATCCTTGAGGCAGATTTCTTGTGCGCCGCCCTCGATGAGCTGCTCCGCCAGATTGCAGTAATACTCAACGGTATGCACCTTCGAGTAGGTGATACACATGGTCGCCTGTGCGGTAATGCCCGCCTCTTTCGCCCACTTGATGGAGGGGATGATGTTGCGCGGGTCGTTCAGTCCGCAGAAGATACGCGTGATGTCCGTACCCTGCGCGTGCTTCACCTTGTACATCAGCTTGCGTACATCCGCCTGAACGGGGTTCATACGCAGCGCGTTCAGTCCGCGGTCGAGCATGTGCGTCTTGATGCCCGCCTCGTGGAAAGGCTTGGTGAACGTGCGCACCGCCAGATTGGGGTTCTCGCCGTACAGCAGGTTCACCTGCTCCGATGCGCCTCCGTTCGTTTCCACCCTGTCAAAACACCCCATGTCAATGATGACAGGAGCCACTTTCGCCAACTGGTCACGTCGCGGCACGTATTTGCCGCTTGACTGCCACATATCCCTGTACACCAACGAGAACTGCACCTCTCGTTTGCCTTCGATTGTTTTGGACATATACTATTATTGAATTTTATATTTGTTCGAAAACATGCCTGACGGGAACCATAATCCCGTATCGCCGCAAAAGTACTGCCTTTTTCTCATCAAAAAAAAACTTTTCTCAAATAATTTCCGGCGTTTTATAATCGCAAAAACCAAATGTGCAAAAAGTAAAAAACCAAATGTGCAAAATCTACTTTTTTCTTGCGGACTTGCACAACAGAAGCAGCGAACACAAAAATGCTCGCTGCTTCCGCTTTTTAATGCCCTTTCAAACGCCTTTTGAACACTACTAAAAAAGTGCGGTTTTCTTGCATTTTTCAGCACAAAAATTTGCGTATGCCAGAATGTTCTTGTACCTTTGTGGTGTATTTGAGAGGTGATTCTGACACCTACACATTAAGCACAAACTTAACATCTTTGTCGCCTTGCAACAGGCGGAACGTGTTGAGCAGGTTCGTTTCGTAGATATGCACGTTGCCAAGAAAAAGCGTTATCGACTTCAACGGCAAATCAATCTCACGCGCCATCAGATACAAGTGATAAATGTCCGAAGGCAAGCCAAGACTGGCATCGCTGCTGCGTTGGTATGCCGACACTATCAAACTCCCCTCTTCTATCTGAAACTGCACCAGCGACAAGCACGGCTGCTGGTTGGTTTCCGCTCCTGTCTCGCCGAGAAAGAGGACATAGTTCTTGCTTTCCCGCATCTCTTTCTTGATTTTCTCCACAAGTGCCGGGAACTTGCGGAAATAGGTCGGGTACGAGTTCACAAGCTGGTCGCCGCAATAGTCCCACCATGTTATGCCTTCGGCGCGGTATTGCTCGGTGGCGGTTATGCCAGCCTCGAACATCTGCAACTCGGTGCGGAGTTTCCTGCGGGCTATGCCGTGTGTATCGAATATGTCAAGCAGGTCGGCGGGTGTGAGGTGCAGCACCTGATTGGTGAGGTACTTGATAGAGCCTTTCTTGTTGGTCTGCGTGCGTCCATGTTCGAGGATGTCGGCAAGGACTTGGTAGTATTTGTTGGTCGGTTTCATGCCGCGTCCCTCCTTTCCTGTTGGTCTTGGTGCTTGTAGAGCATTATATCCACGAAGCCCGCTGCATAGTTGAGGTGCGTGGCGTTGTCAATGCGTGTCGCCCCCTTGAACGGGTTGCCTGTCTGATATTCGGCATCCAGCCACTCGCAGAGTTCGAGGATGCTGCTCTTTTCCGAAGTGAAGTAGAAATAATTAGTGTCGTGCAGTGTGTGCAGCACGTCCAGATAGTCGCGCAGTTTCCAGTATCCGGTGTAGGTGGTCGCTTGCGTGGATAGATACGGCGGATCGATGAGGAAGCACACTCCGGGGCGGTCTTTGTATTCCGCAAAGAGGCGGCGGTAGTCCTTGCGCACGACGGTCAGCCCGTCAAGGTAGCCTGCGGCATCGTAGTCGGAATGTCGCGGCGTGTTGTAGAGCGTGTCCTTGCGCAGTTCGTCAAGGCTCGTCACATACCGGGCGGAAAAGACGATGGAGGCGGATAGCGTGATGTAGTCCACGAATCCCTGCCTGTCGTGCCTCTCTATGACTTCCAGAACACGGCTGCGGTACGGCTCGTCGATGCGCTTGAGTTTGGGATAGCCGTCAAGAACCTGACGCAGTTCGGCGAGGATTTGGTTTGTGACGGGGATAGCCCGCAGGCGTTTGGAATAGTCATCGTAGTCGTTGAAGATGACTTGCGCGTCCGGGCGGACGGCGTGCGTGAAATGTGACAGCAGGCCGCTGCCTCCGAAGAGGTCAACGAAGGTGTGGCAGTCGCCGAACCGCTGTCTGATTGCCGTCTTGAACTCCGTGTTCCATCGGCGTTTCTGCCCCATAAACGGCAGCGGGGCTTGGGTGTAGGTCTTTGGCATAAACATTGGATTTTTAGGGTGAAACAAAAATTTATTTGCACAATCGGGGGAAAGGCAGTACTTTTGCACCGCTCTTACCTCCTGTGGGGTGTTTTCACAGGGACATATTATTTTCAAATACAGAAGCGACACGACCACTTATCAGGGATTGTTATGTCCTCGGTAGCGGTGTAGTCGCTTGCAAATGTGAACTGATAGGAAGGTAAGAGCGTCTATCTTTTCACAGCCGGGGGCTTTTTCTGTCGCCCGTCGGCATTGCGTATATATGTCGGTCTGCGGTTCGGGCGGTCGTCAATGACCGCTGCGAAAACGCTTCTTTATTTTCAATCCTGTGTCAGGTGTCAGCCGTTAGCGGCTGATTCGGTTATTCGTTCACGCTGCGGCTCTTCCGCCTTGCGTGCGCTGCAATAGGAGGCGTAGGCATCCTGCAACTGCTGTGCTGTGAGCGTGAACGTGCCGTTGCGTTTGTATGCGTTGAAGATGACCGCCTCGTATCGGTGCCGGTCGTCCAGTCTGGCAATGAGCGGTTCCAGCGGCAGAATGTCATCCACGGTCGCGCCGATAGCCTGCGCCACTTCCGGAACAAGGAACTTGCCAGCCAGCAGCGGGTCGCCGTTGTCAATGGTGCGCTGTACCATCTGCGCCGGTGTCTCCTGTTTGTAGTGGAACATGCAGATGCCGCGCAGCGACTGTTCGCGCCTCCAGCGGAAACCTGCGGGGTTATCTACCAGCACCAGAAAATTGGTGTCTTTGCTTTTGAAGCCTTCGATGCCGCTGAAAAAGGCGCGGCTGCCTACTAAAATCTGTTTCATTGTGATATTGGTTTTTGCGCCTCGTCATCAGCCGGAGTGTCCGGGACTTCCGGAATGTCCGGCGGTGCCGGGGCTTGTTTGGTCCGTTTGCGGCCTTTTTTGAGGTCGTTGGTTATCGTCTTTCGGTCAACCTCGCTGTAGATTTGCGTGGTCTGCAACTTCTGATGACCGAGCAGTTTTTGGATGGTCGTTATCGGCACGCCGTTCTGTGACAACAGCGTTGCAAAGGTGTGGCGTGAGGAGTGGAAGGTTATCTTCGGGTCAATCTTCAGCCTGTCGAATATCTGCCGCAGCGACTTGTTGACCGATGAGTTTGTCTGTAGTGCCTTGGTCAGACGTTCGATCTTGCCGTTGTACTTTTCAACCAGTAGCAGCATTTTGCCGTTGAACAGTGCCGCCACCGGCACTTCCACTATAAAGCCGGTCTTGTACATTTTCTTTGTGAGCCAGCCATCCTGTATGTGCTCGGATCGGAGCGTTACCACATCGGAGAAGCGCAGGCCGGTGTAACAGCCGATGAGGAATGCGTCGCGCACTTTGTCCTCCATACCTTTGAGGGTCATTTTCTCAAGGCGGTGCAGCTGCTCCGTTGTCAGGTAGCCTTTCTTTGACACCATCTGTTGAATGCGGAAGCGGTCAAACGGATTGGCCGGGATGATGTCGCGTTTCCTGGCTTCGTTAAGCACGGCACGCAGCAGGCGCAGGCGGCTTATCCGTGTGTTGTGCGCTATCTCCGAGTCGCGCAGCCATTTGTCATAAGCCACGACAAACTGATAATCGACATCGGTGATGAGCGTGCCTTTGCGGAACTTTTCAATGTTGTTAAAGAGCGTCTGGTAGTTGAGTTTGGTGAGGTTCTTGCGCTCACTCTGCTCCACTACCTATGTGCCGAAATCAGAGAGTTTCGCAGCCGGGGATATGTGCTGCCTGACCGCCTCGCGCAGCATCGGCAGGTGGACTTCAACACCTTTCTTGATGTATTCGAGTTCCACTCTTTCGACTTCCTGCATCATAAGGCAGAGCGCGTAATTGAGACTGTCGGCGTTGGCGGTGTCTGTAACAGAACCATGCGCGAAATTCTCCGGTTTGACATAGGTGTGGGTTGAAAAGTAAATACGGCGTTTCCTTTGCGAGCACTCAATCTCGATAAGGCCTTCCCCACGCAGATTGAGCCGCCTTGCTCGGTTAAATACCAGTTTGTAACGGATTTTGTTGAGCATAAGACATTAAAATTTTATGGTTTGATATCGGTTGTCTCCCTGAATAACATGAGGATTAGTTCGGGAACAACCGCGTGGACTTTATGATTGAAATCAGCGGATCCAGCATGTACCCCAAGTACAACAGCGGTGATGTTGTCGCCTGCACTATCCTCCATGACAATTCCTTTATCCAATGGAATAAGTGCCACGTCATAGCCACACGCGAACAAGGACTGCTCTGCAAACGACTCATGCAAAGCGATACCACCGATGCCCTCCGCCTCGTCAGCGACAATCCCAACTACCCGCCCTTTGATGTACCAAAGTCAGAGATAACCGGCATAGCCCTCGTCATCGGCGTTATCCGCCTTGAGTAATCACTGACCGAACACTATGAGAACACTATGACACCACTATGAGACGACTATGAGACGACTATGACAAGAGCCGCAGCAGCACGCGGCTCTTTTCTTTGTCCTTATTGTGTGCTTTGTCCGCCATACCACCCCTCCAAATGTATAACCAAAAGCGCATTTCACGGGGTATCCTCCCTGCACCCTCAAAACGGCTGTAAATCGCACATAGTACCCTCTTTTTGCCAGTTTTTGGCATAAATAACTATAATATAGCGATTTATAAGCAAAAATAAGCCTCAAAAAAGTGCCAAAGGGGGTATATAAAGACATCAAAAAAGTGCCATAAGGGGTGTGTTTCGGCATCAGAAAATGCCAATAGGGGGTGGTTTCGTCTGTTTTGCGACCACATTTTGTCACGCCAAGTGTCACGGCAACTGTCACGCCAACCCTAAAAAACGGCATAAAAAAAGCGGTCTCCACATTGAGTGAAAACCGCCGTTGGCGACCGTGGTTTTGTCACACCATCTGTCACACCAAGTGTCACACCAACCCTTCCGGG
>JAGCWE010000108.1 GCA_017962005.1 Paludibacteraceae bacterium
ATTCCCGCCGGAACGGTACACGCGCTGCGCAAAGGGACACAAGTGGCGGAGATACAGGAGACGAGCGACATAACGTACCGCCTGTACGACTACAACCGTCCCGGACTGGACGGCCGCTTGCGCGAACTGCATATCCCGCAAGCCCTGCAGGTGCTGCGCTACGAGGCGTTGCCCCAGCCGCTGACGGAGGTGAAAGACACACGGCCTGTCACCAACCTGGCAGACGACCCGCACTTCACCACCAACCGTCTGCGCTTTTCCGGTACGCTGCAACGCGACTACGCCCGCTATGACTCGTTTGTGGTCTATATATGCCTAAACGGCGAAGCGGAAATCCGCCATGAGGACGGCTCGGCAACACTCAAAGCGGGACAGACCTGTCTTGTTCCCGCCTGCCTGCCCGACATCCAACTGGTTTCCAAAGGCGAATGCGACATCTTGGAAACACTGATAACGAACTGAATGAACGCTTTTCCACGATGCAGCCTGTACTGATAGAGCAATATGACTATCCTCTGCCCGACGACCGCATCGCCAAGTACCCTCTGTCGGAACGCGACCACAGCAAGCTGCTGGTGTACAAGGACGGAAAGGCAAGCGAGGACGTGTTCTACCATATAGGCAGGCACATTGCCCCTCATTCACTGCTGGTCTATAACAACACGCGCGTCATCCAGGCGCGCATCGTGTTTCACAAGCAGTCGGGCGCACGCATAGAAGTATTCTGCCTTGAACCGCTTGAACCACGTGACTACCAACTGGCATTGGGCGGCACGGACGGCTGTACGTGGAAGTGCATGGTGGGCAATCTGAAGAAATGGAAACAAGGCGTGCTGACACTGCCATTACCGCTGAACGGCAACCAGTACACGCTGACGGCAGAACGGCTGTCCACACAAGGAAACACCCATAAGATACGGTTCACATGGGACGCACCTGACACGTCTTTTGCAGAGATTCTGAACCTGCTGGGCGAACTGCCCATCCCTCCCTATCTCAACCGCGCAACGGAGGAGAGCGACAAGCGCACCTACCAGACCGTCTATTCGCGCATACAAGGGTCGGTGGCGGCACCGACGGCAGGGCTTCATTTCACCAACGAACTGCTTGACCGCCTTCGCGCCGAGGGCATACAAATGGCGGAACTGACGCTCCACGTGGGCGCTGGCACGTTCCAACCCGTGAAGGTGGCGAATGCCAACGAGCACGTGATGCACACGGAGATTGTCGCCGTACCCCTTCCGACGCTCCGCACCCTGCGCGGCAACATCGGGCATATCGTTGCGGTAGGCACCACCTCGATGCGGACGCTGGAATCGCTGTACTGGCTCGGGCTGCGCGTAATCAATGCACAAGGTCAGGCGGACACCGTCGAGACGCGCGTGGAGCAGTTCGAGCCCTACGATGCAGACAACGGAGACACTCCGACAACAGAAGAGGCTCTGGACGCGCTTATCGGCTGGCTGGAACAGACAGGACAGCAGACCCTGCATGCCGAGACACAGATAATGATACGCCCCGGGTACACGTTCCGAATGGTGGACCAGCTCATCACCAATTTCCACCAGCCCCGCTCCACCCTGCTGCTCCTGGTCAGCGCGTTTGTGGGCGGCGACTGGCAAACCATCTACCAATACGCACTCAGTCACGGATTCCGTTTCCTGAGCTATGGCGACAGTTCCATACTGACCAAAAACACACGACAACATGATTGACACGCATTGCCATCTGGACGACCCCGTATATGCAGAGGATTTTGAGGAAGTCCTGTCCGCACAGAAAGCGGCAGGCGTGGAGCGCATTCTCGTTCCCGGAGTGGATGCCACCAACATAGATGCCGTACTGGATGTCTGCGCACGCAGCAACGGTTATCTGCTGCCCGCCATAGGCTTGCATCCCGAGAATATCCTTTCCGACTGGAAGCAACAGCTGGATACCATTCACAGCCGCCTGTCCGCCCCCCAATCACCCTACATAGCCGTCGGAGAAATAGGACTGGACTACCATACAGACATCTCGTTCAAGGAAGAACAGAAAGAAGCGTTCCGCCTCCAGCTTCGGTGGGCACAGGAAAAAGACCTGCCCGCCATGATTCACAGCCGCGAAGCGACAGAAGACTGTCTGGAAATCATCCGCCAAGCCAACCGCGAAGCCGCCGAAAAGGGATTGCCTGTTGTCCGGGGCGTAATGCACTGCTTCAGCGGCAGTCATGAGGTGGCACGGCAGATTGTTGACATGGGCCTGTATCTCGGTATCGGCGGGGTTATCACGTTCAAGAACTGCAAACTGAAGGAACATCTGCACGACATTCCTCTTGAAAGGCTTGTACTGGAAACGGATGCCCCGTATATGACACCCGTTCCCTATCGCGGCAAACGCAACGAAAGCCGCTTTATGTCCTACGTAATGGACGCACTCAGCGAAGTGTACGGACTTTCCCCCGCAGAAATCAACCGACAGACAACAGCCAACGCAAAGGCACTCTTCCGTCTGTCATAAGTTCCCAATCACTCAACGCAGGCGGAGGTAGCCTATGCCGAAACGCTCGACGGCGGCACGCTCCAGTTCCTCACGGAACTCGGGGGCGGCAACCGAAATCAACGCCTTTGCACGCTCCGCCAACGGCAGGTTGCGCAGATAGACAATGCCGTACTCCGTCACAATATACTGTGCCTGGAAGCGAGTAGTCACCACACCCGCACCCGGCGCCAGACGAGGAACAATCTTCGACTGACCCTTGTTCGTCTTGCTCGTGAGCGCAAGGAAGCACTTGCCACCCTCCGACAGAGCCGAACCGTAGAAGAAATCGTGCTGTCCGCCGACACCTGAAATGACCGTCTCACCAATAGAGTCCGCACAAATCTGTCCTGTCAAATCCACTTCTATCGCCGAATTGATGGACATAGCCTTCGGATTCTGACGGATAATCTGCGGGTCGTTGGTCCAAGCCACATCGCGGATAACGAAATTCGTATTGCCATCTATGTAGTCATACAAGTGACGACTACCGAGAATAAGCGAACCGACCGACTTGCCCGGAAGAATCTTCTTCTGTGAGTTGTCGATAATCCCCTTCTCAATCAAAGGCAGCACTCCGTCGGTAATAGCCTCCGTATGAAGACCAAGGTGCTGATGATTACTCAAGGCGTTGATGACCGCGTTGGGTATGCCCCCCACCCCGATCTGCAAGGTCGCTCCGTCGGGTATCTCGGCGGCAATGTAGTTGCCTATCTTCGTCTCTATTTCGCTCGGCACGGGTGTCGGCACCTCCACCAACGGCTCATCACCGCGGCACATAGCGGTCAATTTGCTCACGTGAATCACGGGGTCACCGAACGTGCGGGGCATGTACTTGTTCACCTGCGCGATGATTGTCTTCGAACATTCTGCACCGGAGAAGGCTATGTCGGCGGACACACCGAACGAACAATAGCCTTCCTCATCGGGTTCGCTCACATTGAGAAACGTGACATCCACAGGCACCTGCCCACTGCGGAACAGACTCGGCACCTCGCCGAGAAAACAAGGAATGGTGTCCGCCACACCCTCTTTCATCGCACGACGGAGGTTGTTGGGCACAAAGATACTCAACGCACGGAACGAGTCGATATACTCCTTCTTAGCGTAAGGGGCATCCTCGGGATGCACACCGAAACCCGATATGAGTCTCACATCACGCAGTTCGCCAGCCCGCTCCGTAAGGGCGCGCAACAGCACCATCGGAATGGAGGTCGAACCCTGCACGACAATCGTGTCGCCGCTCTTCACATGTTTCACCGCCTCGGCGGGAGATACATACTGATATTCCATCTGCTTTTCTTTTTACGGTTTACAATCTTTCCACTTTCTACTTTCAACTCAAAAACTTCTTTCAACTTTCAACTTATTTATCCTTGTAATCCTCATTGAATTTCCTGAGGCGCGCATCCAACAACTCGTACTGGTCCTCACGGATAGCACTCGCGCAACCGCGCATACCCTCCCTCTTGGCTCCGGTCGAACCAAGCGCGATGGCACTCACGCCGTAATAAATCAGTTTGTTGAGCATCTGCTCACCCGTCCAGTCCTTATAGCCAAAGGTGAAGAAGAAGCCGTTGCCCACTTCCCTTCCGTCCGCATCCGTGTCATATACGATACGGAAGCCATTGCGCAACATTATCTCCTTGATGCGCGCCGCACGACGTTCGTACTCGCGCGTGTTCTCCACAAAATTCAACCTGCCCTGACATGCCGCCTTGAACATAGCCGCCATGGCGAACTGAACCGAATGAGTCACGCCCGACGAGAGGCTGTAGAGTATGATATAGACGAAGTTGCGCAGGAACTGCCCGTCGTTGCCGTACCGTTCCGCCAGCGCGGGGAAACAACGGTGAGCCAACGCGGGATTCATCGCCACTATCGCGCCTCGCTGCCCCGCGTAGGAGAACATCTTGGAGGAAGATACCATGTGGACGCAGTTGTTCGTATAACGACCTACCGACGGCTGATAAGGCGGCTGATAGGGTACGCCGCGCTTCGTGTCGCGGAAGTCCATGTTAAGGTACGCCAAATCCTCGATAACCAGCACATTGTACTTCGTAGCCAACTGGCCAATGATTTCCAATTCGCGCTCTGTCAGACACATCCACGACGGGTTGTTCGGGTTGGAGAAAAGCATTGCCGCAATCCTTCCTGTCCGGAAATGACGCTCCAACTCCTCCGCCAGTTTCTCTCCGCGGAAGTCCGCCACATCGAAGCAGTCCACACGCACACCGATGACCTTGCACTGCTGCTTCTGTACGGGGAAACACGGATCGATGAAAAGCACGGTGTCGCGCTTCTTATCAAGTTGCGACATGGTCATATTGAGCGCGAAAGCCGCCTGCATCGAACCCACCGTGGGAACGATACACTCGTCGGGAATATCCAGTCCGACAAACGCTTTCAAGAATTCCGAGCCCCAATGCTTGACCTCGGGGATGCCCGTTATGACAGGGTACTTGGAGCCGTAGCCGTTGAGCAGCGCCTCATGCTCCGCCTCAATGCCGATTCTCTCCGCGGGCAGTCCAGGCTCGCCCAACTCCATGTGAACGAACTCCTCGCCCGTAGCACGCTCAATGTCCTTCACGACGCCAACCAACTGGCGAATGGAGGCTGCTCCCAACTCATGGGCGTTCCGCAGCCCGAAGTCGATACAGATGTTATCGACCATCTGCTTATTAAGAGGAAACATATCTTTTATTTTTAATTATGACCTTGCAAAAGTACGCCTCTTTCAGCATACAGCCAAAAGAAATGTGCTTTTTGTGCGAATGAGGCGGGAAAACTTCATACAGCACGGCGGGCCGCCATGAAAAGGACTTACTGCGAATGAAAGCGACAAGGCAACCGTATGGCTGCCTTGTACGTTTTCTGTCTACGGGCTTGCCGCACTGTCCGGACCGCCGTTCTTAGATGGCACCGTCCGGATCGCCACCATCAGTGACGGGGATGCCCGGAGGCGTCACACCGCCACCACTGGCACAGAGCATCGTAACGCTCATCATGCAGGACGCTGCGGTCTGCGGATTCACATAGTTCTTTTTCATTGCTGTTATTTGTTTTGATTGGTTGTTGTTAATTACCTTTCCTCAAATTAAACAGACAGGTCAAATCTCCTATTCTGTTCCGTTTTCTCTTCGGATGTTTTCCTTCCGCTAATTAAACAGATAAGTCAAATCTCCTGTTCTGTTTCCTCTGCGGATGTTTGCCTTTCC
>JAGCWE010000109.1 GCA_017962005.1 Paludibacteraceae bacterium
CAATGACATGCGATAAACTTTCTGGGATTAGGCTGTTTCTGACCGATGTAGATGGTTGCCTTACGGATGGAGGAATGTACTACAGCGAATCGGGCGATGAGTTGAAACGTTTCTGCGTGTATGATGGTATGGGAATGGTACTCCTTCAGAAAGAGGGCATTCCTTGCGGCATACTGACCTCTGAGACGACAGACATAGTGCTTCATCGGGCACGGAAACTGCATTTGGAATACCTGTATATGGGTGTTGGGCGTCAGAAAGACAAGACTCCTGTTCTTCTGCATCACCCTGCCCTTGGCGAAGCACAGCAACTGCCCTTTATGAGCAAGTTGGATGCATGTCGGCGTATTTGCAGTGAGTTGGGCATCGGTCTGGACGCGGTATGCTATATAGGGGATGACATCAACGACGAGGAACTGCTTCTTTCTGTCGGATACGCAGCCTGTCCTTGCACGGCATTGGGGCGCATAAAAACCCTTCCGGGAATCCATGTGCTGCAACGCGGCGGAGGGGATGGCGCTGTACGGGAACTTTGCGACCTTATTTTACAAGCGCGGGAAATCCAACATTAAGTCACACAAACAACATGCAACATAACATGAGAAAAGCACTCATTACTGGCATCACCGGTCAGGACGGAAGTTATCTTTCCGAATTCTTGCTCGAAAAAGGATACGAGGTACACGGTATTATCCGTCGGAGCAGCGTTGATTACCGCGAGCGTATCGCCCATCTCGAAGGACTGCCTCATTTCCATCTCCACTACGGCGATATGGGTGACTCAATGAGTATCGTCAAGATTATTGGTACTGTTCTTCCCGATGAGATTTACAACCTTGCCGCACAAAGTCATGTGCAGGTGAGTTTCGATGCGCCGGAGTTCACATGCGATGTGGATGCGACAGGTGTTCTGCGTATCCTCGAAGCGGTGCGGCAATGCGGACTGACCCAGACCTGCCGTATCTATCAGGCATCTACCAGCGAACTGTACGGCAAAGTGGAGGAAGTGCCCCAGTCGGAGACAACCCCATTCCATCCCTACAGTCCTTATGCTGTCGCCAAACTATACGGCTACTGGATTGTGCGCGAATACCGCGAGGCGTACAATATGTTCTGCTGCTCGGGCATTCTGTTCAACCACGAAAGCGAGCGCAGAGGCGAGACGTTCGTCACCCGCAAGATAACGCTTGCCGCCGCACGTATTGCACAAGGTACACAGGACAAACTGTATCTGGGCAATCTCTCATCCCTCCGCGACTGGGGATATGCTAAGGACTACGTAGAGTGTATGTGGCTCATCCTGCAGAACAAAGAACCGGAGGATTTCGTTATCGCCACAGGTGTTCAACACTCGGTTCGCGAGTTCTGCCAACTGGCATTTCACTATGTCGGCATTGACTTGCGCTGGGAAGGAGAGGGTGAGAACGAGAAGGGTATCGACCCAAAGACTGGACGCATACTGGTAGAAGTCAGTCCCGACTTCTACCGTCCGACAGACGTGGTGAACCTCTGGGGTGACCCGACGAAAGCGAAGCGCGAACTGGGTTGGAACCCGTCAAAGACCTCATTTGAAGAACTGGTGCGCCTTATGGTAGAATCAGACGTGAGAAAAGTACGTGAAGAGACCATTCTTTCCCACTCACGCGTCAATCTCGCCGAGTATCTGGAAAAAGGGATTGTCAAATAGGATATATAGTTTGAAGATTTATGGAACAAGACAGCAAGATTTATGTAGCAGGTCACCGCGGAATGGTGGGCAGTGCCATCGTTCGCGAACTGCAACAGCAGGGATACGCCAACATCATCGTTCGTACTCATAAGGAACTTGACCTCTGCCGTCAGGATGACGTGGAGCGTTTCTTCGAGGAAGAAAAGCCCGAATACGTCTTTCTTGCAGCTGCCAAAGTTGGGGGTATTGTGGCAAACCAGAACGCATTAGCGGACTTTATGTACGACAATATGATACTCGAAATGAACGTCATTCACGCCGCATGGAAGAATGATTGCAGGAAACTGGAGTTCCTCGGTTCATCATGCATTTACCCGCGCTTGGCTCCACAGCCGATGAAAGAGAGCTGTCTGCTCACAGGTGAACTGGAGAAAACAAATGAGGCATATGCTCTTGCCAAAATCAGCGGACTCAAATACTGCGAGTTCCTCAACCGCCAGTACGGTACGGACTATATCTCTGTTATGCCGACTAACCTCTACGGACCCAACGACAATTACCATCCAGAGCACAGCCACGTGCTGCCCGCACTCATACGCCGCTTCCATGAGGCGAAAGAGGCAGGAATCGAATCCGTAACCTGCTGGGGTGACGGTTCGCCTCTGCGGGAATTTCTGTATGTGGACGACCTTGCTAACCTTTGCGTCTTCCTGATGAACAACTATTCGGGCAACGAGACAGTCAATGCTGGAACAGGCAAAGAACTGACCATACGCGAATTAACCGAATTGGTAGCGAAAGTCATCGGCTACAAGGGACGGATTGAATGGGACACCACACGACCCAACGGCACGCCGCGCAAACTACTTGATGTTAGCAAAGCCACCGCCCTCGGATGGACCTACAGGACCGAACTGGAAGACGGCATCCGCCTCGCCTACGAGGATTTTCTGACGAACCCTATGCGCGCCGAAAGATAATAACACGCTAACACGTCTGCTGCATTGAAGACTTTTCACAACATAGCGGTTCTTCTAGCCGGAGGGGAGGGCAAACGGGCAGGAGGTGCAGTTCCCAAGCAACTGCGTATACTGCCGGACGGGCGCAGCGTGCTACAAACCTGTATAGACACGTTCCGAACGTGTGCTGCTATTAATGATATATGGGTTGTGATGCACCGTGACTGGCTGTCTTTCGTACCAAAAGGCGTGTATGTCACGGAAGGCGGCAAAGAACGTTGGGAATCTTCATATAGGGCTATTCAAGCTATATCCAATTACCTTTCATCTTCGACAGACGATAAACGAACCGCCCCACAGGATGTCAACATACTGCTTCACGATGTAGCGCGTCCGTTTATCAGTTCCGCCGTGATAGAGCGGGTTTGCAAAGCATTGGAAACCTGCGAGGCAGTGAGCGTGGCGATTCCCGTCACCGACACCATTTATCAGGTTCAACTTTCTGCCAGTGATACGGAAGCCGCGGCAAATATGACGCTTCAATCTATCCCACCCCGTTCTATAATGATGCGCGCGCAGACACCGCAGGCTTTCCGACTGCCGGTGATACAAAGAGCTTTTGACCTTGCCGTTGCCGATTATGACAGGATAACCGCCACCGATGACGCAGGCATTGTCCGCAGGTATCTGCCCGCCATCCCTGTCCGCATCGTGCCGGGAGAGGAAACAAACCGGAAAATCACGTTTGCAGAGGATTTCCTTTGTCAAAACAAATGACAAGCTACACAAAACGAAGTTATAAACAGGAAATAACGCAAGTATGCAGGCAATCATTTTAGCGGCGGGAATGGGGAAGCGTCTGGGCGATCTGACCCGATACAACACCAAATGTATGATTCAGGTAGGCGGTGAGACGCTTATTGAGCGATTGATGCGCCAATTGGATACGTTGCGGTTGAACCGCATCATTCTCGTGACCGGATACAAGGCGCAGGAACTGAAAGACTATGTGAAAACACTCTCCATCCGGACCCCCGTCTTGTATGTAATGAACGATGTGTACGACAAGACGAACAATATCTACTCATTGTATCTGGCGAAAGACTATATGAAGGAGCAGGACACCATTCTGCTGGAGTCTGATATAATTATTGAAGATGCTGTTCTTAATAAATTGATGAAACATTCGTATCCGGATTTGGCACTGGTGGACAAATACGAAAGTTGGATGGACGGCACCGTAGTGACGATTGATGACGAGAATCGCATTCAGCGTTTTATTCCTAATAGTCAATTCCGGTACGAAGAGATTCCGGATTATTACAAGACGGTGAATATCTACAAGTTCTCACAGGCTTTCTCGGAACACATGTACGTGCCGTTTTTGGAGGCATACAGTTCGGCACTGGGTAAAAATGAGTATTACGAGCAGGTATTGCGTGTTATCACAATGTTGGACAACTCCACGTTGCGTGCGTTGCCTTTGGAGGGCGAACAGTGGTATGAGATAGATGATATTCAGGATCTGGATATAGCGGAATCCATTTTTACGGACAGGCAGTACGATTTGTTGTGCTCACGCTATGGAGGCTATTGGCGTTATCCTCATCTGTCTGACTTCTGCTATCTGGTCAATCCGTATTTCCCCAACCAGCGGATGCGAGACGAGCTGGCGGCAAGTTTTAACCGACTGCTGACAGGGTATCCTTCTGGACAGAGAGTGAACAACCTGCTGGCGGCAAAGGATTTTGAGGTGAAACAGGATTATATACTGGTAGGAAACGGAGCGGCAGAACTCATCAAAGCTATGGCATCGCAGATGTTAGGAAAAGTGGGAGTGGTTCGTCCTACGTTTGAGGAATATCCCAATCGCCTGATGCCGGAACAAATGGTAGTATATACTCCTACCCAGAAAGATTTCCGTTACACGGCTGATGACTTGATGGATTACTTTGCAGACAAACGGATTGGTTCGTTAGTGCTGATAAATCCTGACAACCCGACCGGCAATTACATACCGTATGCTGATTGTCTGCGTCTGGCTCAATGGTGCCAGAATAAGGATATTATGCTTGTGCTGGATGAGAGTTTTATTGACTTTTCAACAGAGCACCCAACATTCCTTAGGAATGAAGTATTGGAGAAATTTAACCATTTGGTAGTGGTGAAGAGTATCTCCAAGTCATATGGTGTACCGGGATTACGTTTGGGCGTTATGGCGACAAGCAACCAGAGTCTGATGATGAATGTCCGCAGGGAGGTAAGTATATGGAATATCAACTCATTCGGCGAATTCTTCCTGCAGATTCTGGGCAAATACGAAAATTCCTATTCCGAGGCGATGGATGCTTTTCGCAGAGAGCGTGCAAGATTTGTAAAACAGCTGGAACGGATTCCATGGCTTCGGGTTCTTCCGAGCGAGGCGAACTATGTGCTGTGCGAAGTGACAGATCGTTTCACTTCGCGTGAGCTGGCGGTACGGCTGCTGCACGAATATAATATCCTGATAAAGGATTGCACACAGAAATGCAGAGGCAATTATGTACGTCTGGCTGTAAAGGACGAGAAGGATAATAATCACATAACAAATGCCTTGAACACATTATGAGGATTATCACTAATCAGCAAATAGCGGATTTGGGTATTTCTCCGCGTGAATGCGTAGAGTGGGTACATGAGTCTTTCTGTATGAAGTATGAGGCTCAATTACCAACCAAAATCAGCCTTCATCCGCAGGGTAGTGATTTCATCAATACGATGCCTTGTCTTTTACCCGAACAATATGGGCGTTTCGGCGTAAAGGTTGTCTCACGCGTAGCCGGGCAGAAACCCTCGCTGCATTCGGATTTGTTGCTATATGATTCTAAGACAGGCGAATCGCTTTCATTAATGGACGCGGATTGGATAACTCAAATGCGCACTGGAGCTGTCGCGGCTTTAACTATTCAAACATTACAAAAAGTGAATGCGAAGGTTTTTTCGTTTATTGGTTTAGGGAGTACAGCGAAAGCCACAATGATGTGTTTGCAGACAATTTTACCCAAAGAGAAGCAAATTATGGTAAAATTATTGCGCTATAAAGATCAGGCTGAGTGCTTTGCAGCACAGTTCGCTCATCCACAAATGCAATTCGAGATAGTTGATACACATGAAGAACTGTTAAGAGAGTGTGATGTGTTAGTGTCAGCGGTAACCGAGATGCCTGAACTTTTTTGTGCGGATGACGCGTTGTTTCCGAAAGGAATATTATTAGTCCCTATTCATACACGGGGTTTTCAGAATTGTGATTTGTTCTTTGACCACGTGTTTGCAGATGACAGAGGGCATGTGGAGGGCTTTAAGTACTTCCATCAGTTCAGGGCATTTAATGAAATGAGCGAGGTTCTGTTGGGAAAAGCAGATGGCCGTCAATCCGATGATGAGCGGATTCTGGCGTATAACATTGGTATAGGACTGCATGACGTATTCTTCGCATCTTTGATTTATGAGAGACTTAATAGTCCGCATATTGGTTAGATCCGGTTTGTACAAGCCAATTGTGGAACTCATCGGGCGTATTGAATTTGAGGTGCAGGCTCGGCGGATGAAACGCGACGGATTGCAGATGCTGTCCGCCGCTGACAAGGCATTCACCCGAATGGGTGTGCGCGCGTTTCTGACTTACGGCGCGTTGCTAGGCGCGTACCGCGAGCACGGCTTCATATCTTACGATCCTGATATTGATTTAGGAGTATTGGCTTCGGAAATCCCTGCTAACATGCACGAACTAATGCGAAAGGCAGGTTTCCGGCTGCTGCGTCAGAACTACATCGGTACGACAGGACAGGTATGTGAAGAAACGTATGAATACAGGAAAATACACCTTGACGTTTTCTTTTATTTTTCTGAAGGCGAAGATTTATACAGCATCATCCAGCGCAGACACGAAACAAAAGAATGGAAGGAGGCGAACACCACGGACGGATTCCCATGCGACCGCAGTTATGTGCCGTCATGTGGCTTTGAACGCAGGGATTTTTTAGGGCTGGACGTATATATGCCTGATGACACGGACGGGTGGCTTCGCGCTATTTATTCCGATTCCTATATGACACCTGTAAAGAACTGGAATGCAAAGCACTATAAAACACGAATAGTTCATACTTCAGAAAGATCCTACAGGAGGTGCTGCTAATTTATGCGAAGCATAAGGACATATCTGGAAATTCTGCGCAAAAAGGGAGTTTACACCTGCTTGCGCGAGGCGAAGAAGGCGGTGTGGCCCGTGTGGTGGACACACAGCCGGGCTGCGATTGAGCAGATTCAGGCGGAGCGGACAAACCGGTATTTATGGAAACGATACGGCCCGTTGATAGCCAAACCGCTTGATAAAGAAGCGAAATCCGTACCGGACAAGACAATATGGATGTGCTGGCTGCAAGGCGAAGAGCAGGCTCCGCCCATCGTCAGACAATGCATCGCCTCCGTCCGGCATTACGCATCCGATTACAACGTGGTTGTGCTGACGGCGGAAACCATGTCGGATTACGTTTCCCTGCCCGACCATATATGGCGCAAGTATGATTCCGGCACCATCACTTTCACCCATTTCTCCGACATCCTGCGTACCGCGCTATTGGTTCAGCACGGCGGTATATGGCTTGACGCGACCGTGTTGCTCACAGGCTCATTGCCAGAGCATATTGTACAAGAACCGCTGTTCTTCCTGCAGAAATCTATTTTAAGTTTGATCCCTCATGCCGGTTCCAGCTGGCTGTTGGCCGCGCATAAGGGCAATGCGGAGTTGCAACGGGTGCTGGACGTGCTGTGCGCCTATTGGAAACAGGAGAATATTCTGCGCGATTACTATCTGTTCCATTGTATTTTATATTTGGTTCTCACGCACAATGAGCAAGCGTCCGCTCTGTATAAGGGAATGGCATATATTCCGAATGGGGACGCACACACACTTCAGTACAGACTGTTTGAAGATTTCAACGAGCGACAATGGAACCATATCTGTTCACGCAGCGCGATACACAAATTAACGTGGAAGTTCAATCATAATGAACCGATAGAAAAGAGCGGTACCTATTATGACCATATCCTTCATCATCTGCACCTATAACCGCGAGAAGTACATCTATGAGTGTCTGAGCCGACTGGCAAAGAACACGGTTCGGACGGATTGGGAGATTGTCCTCGTGGACAATAACTCAACCGATTCCACCGCATCGGAATGCAACCGGTTCCATACGGATTTTCCATCGGTCAATTACCGCTATTTCTTGGAAAAGCAACAGGGTCTGAGTTTTGCCCGCAATCACGGAATACAGGAAGCAAAAGGCGACTGGCTGGTGTTCCTTGACGATGATGCGTTTGTCGAACCCGACTACATCAAGCGTCTTCAACAGCACATTCAGAATCTGCCCGATATGGCGGCATTTGGGGGTAAGATCCTGCCCTTATTAGAGAACGGTCATACACCCGAATGGCTCGGTCGATGGACAATGATCTGGCTCTCGGCTCTGGACATGGGAAGCAGGGTCAAACGTTTCACGGGCAAGCAATACCCCATCGGAGCCAATATGGGAATCGCCCGTAAGACAGCGGAACAAATCGGCTTTTTCGACACGAACTTGGGACGCAAGGGCAAGAACTTCATCGGCGGGGAAGAAAAAGACTATTTCTCACGCATCAAGCGGTTTCGGCAACCCGTCTATTACCTTCCCGACATTGCCGTGCGCCACTGCATCCCCGCATCGCGCACCACCGACGACTACATCCGCAAACTGGGCAGAGGAACAGGCGCATCAGAACGACTGCGTACCCGCAGCAAAGGAGCAACGGCGTACGCGGCAGCACTACTGAAAGAAAGTTTCAAATGGCTCGCCAGCCTTCTTCTTTGCGCCGGATATATCCTGACCCTCCACCCCGTCAAGGGTACAAAACTTATTCTTTTCCGCGCCGAAGTAACGAAAGGATTATTGGAGAAAGAAACAGACTGACACTTGCAAGCAAGGCAACAATAATGATTGCCACGCACCAGCGGTCGGTCTTCAGCGCATCGGGTACGAACTCCATCATCACCGTATGATTGCCTGCGGGAATGACCGTGGAACGAAGCGTATAGTTCACGCGCTCAATCGGTTGCTCCTCTCCGTCAACGTACAAATGCCAACCTGACGGATAATAAATCTCAGAAAAGACCGCCAGACGTTCTCTATCCGTGGAAGACGAATAAGTCAGCCGGTTCGGCGCATAGCCGATCAGCGTAATTTTTTCTTCGCTATTACCATCACTACCAAACAGTCGCCCATAAACACCCGCTTCACACAAGCGATGATTGGACTTATAGGTCGTATCAGTCACCGCCACGTGCCGCAAATCCAACGAATTCAGTGCCTCCGACTCGGCATCAGGCGTGCTGACACACACGAGTGAATCGACAAACCAAGCGTTGCCGTATGCTGCAGGATTGTAATGTACGCCTTCACGGGTAATGAAATAGCGCGTGTTGAGCATATTCAGTACAGAGAAATTATTTCTGCTGATGTGCGCGTCAATCAGATCCTGGTACCTGCGCAATTTGGCGGCACTATATCCTCCCACTGACTTGAGCCGGTAACTGGTGCGCGAATCGTTGAACGTGTTGGTGTTCACATTCAGCACACGGTACGACAAGTCTTTGTCGCGCAGAATATTCTCCTCCCACGGTTGCATACTGAAATACGCCTCCTGCGCCTTGGGGCTGACAAAGTCCTGCGAACCGAAGAAACGGCGATTGACTGGCACCAAGTCAAAGAGAATCAGAGCACCCAACGCAACATACAAGTGCCACGTCCGTATCTTGTCCTTCGTGTACAGCCAAACCACAACTGCCGCTACGGCTATAAAGGCGAACGAGCGCCATGCATCGGCTTTGAGCATAGCGGCACGCTGATCAAGAATCAGTTGGTAAATATCGTTGCCCATCTGACTCTTCCATGTGTCATAGGAGGATGTAAAATTGCACACCGAACCGCCAAACAAGGCAAAGAACAGGCACAGCCCGGCAGTCAGAAGACACGACACAATGACCGCTGTGGAGACAGGAAGAGTCCCTTTGCCAGCCGCCACTGAAAGATTATCCTTTCGAGATACCACCTGCTGTACACCCAATAGCGCCAGCAAGGGAATCGTTATCTCCGCCACCACAAGTATGCTCTCCACAGCACGGAACTTGTTATACATCGGGAAGTGGTTGTAAAATAGTTCCGTGAGCGGCATGAAGTTCCGTCCCCAAGCCAGCATAAGGGAGAACAGTGTAGCTGTTAAAAGCACCCACTTGTATGTTCCGGGAACAATCAGCAAAGCCAGCATGAACAGGAAACAGATGACCGCCCCCACATAAACCGGTCCAGAAGTAAACATCTTCTCACCGCGAT
Organism: Paludibacteraceae bacterium; assembly: GCA_017962005.1. GTDB lineage: Bacteria > Bacteroidota > Bacteroidia > Bacteroidales > Paludibacteraceae > Colicola. Next base: position 10,035 of record JAGCWE010000109.1, read on the forward strand.
ATGTCGGCGCGTGCTGGCAAAACTGCTTGGCACTGCTCTTCGGCACGCGAGCTTTAACCAATTCTTTATACAGCAACGAGTTGGTTCCTACGTTATAACCACTCGAACCGCCCATAAAGTTAGGTATCAGCAGTGTCATCGTCTCGTCCATGCCATAACTCCATGCTGTGGCATAGCCAAGATCAAGACCATCCTGTCTCGCCTCCTCATTTTGATTGATTTCACTGTGACCGCCACGCATCGTCTGGGCAAGATACTCCGTATTCATCTCCATCCAACTCAGTTTGCTGCCATAAACTAGTCCGACACAGACCAACAGCACCGCCACAGCAATACCCAGTTCTTTCCAACACTTCTCACGGACATGTTGCCAGACCTCGCCAAGCGCCATCAAGCCCATCAGCATCGCCATATAGTACGTCATCTGGGGATGAAGGTTCAGACCAATAATGCCGTATATGGTGAACAGCGGAGCGCCCAACCGGTAACGTCTGCGAAATATGGCATACATACCACCTATCATCGGGGCAAGTGCCGCCAGACCGCTCGCCTTCGTAATATGACCCGCAGGGATAATCAACATAAAGTATGTACTCAGCGTCAAGGCAAACGAGCCTAAGATACTCAACCACGGATTCACGCCAAAGCATAGCAGCATTAAGAAGAACCCTAACAGATACCCCATCAGCAATCCCACTGGCTCAAAATCGCCCGTTAGACCGAACTGAGTGATATGCTGCAATTTGCCGCGCAGAATATTCGCCGGAGTGCTTCCTGTAATCTGGAATGTCGGCATTCCCCCGAACAGCGAGTTCGTCCACCATGTTGTCTCGCCCGTCTGGGCTTTGTATTCGCGGGCCTCATGAGAAAACCCCTCCCAGTGTGTCACATCACCCGCCTGAAGGATTTTGCCACCCAGCAATGGCGAACAATACAGCAGCGCAAACACCAAAAACAGCACTATCGCCACCACATAGGGCAGACAACGCTTCCAATCTATCTGTTTCATCGTGAGTTGGTTTATCTTTTATTATTATGGTTATACGTTTTCATCTTTGCCGCGTGCATTCCCTAACAAATAATATGCCGCCGTTATATAAAAGTCACGGATATACGGCACACGTCTCAATACAGGCAAGGCACGCCAGGGGTTTAAGCCGAATTTCACCTCGTAATTGGGATTGATAAAGAACAATTCGCGCTTCAGGACGGGAAGATCCTCTGCACGCAAAATACGTTCCCAACGCTCAATGGTGATGCCCGTCTCCTTTATTTCCTGCAACTCTTCTATGCGCTTGTCTGTCTCGCCGCAGCGGTGCAGCAACCAACTGTACCAACGGCGGGGAAGAAGATGTATATAAGGCACTTTGCTCAACCGGCTCCGGCAAATCTGCTGATGACCGCCGAAGGGCATCATCCATGGAGGGAAGGCGAAGAACATCACGCCGTGAGGTTTCAGGAAACGCGGAAGTATATGCATCAGCTTTTCCTGACAGTGGATATGCTCTATTACATCGCGCAGCATAATGATGTCGTACTGATGCGCATCAGGAGACACGTTGTAAATATCCTTGTGCAGAAGGGTCAGACGATTCTCATGGGGATGACCGGCGAAGAACTCGCGTGCACGCTCTATCTGCGGACCGTTGAGATCCACCCCCGTACACTCGCACCCTCTGTCAAGGAAAGGTTTCAGGTTGCCTCCCTCGCCGCAACCGATTTCCAGCACGCGAAGCCCTTCCCCCGTATCACCGCCAACAACGACTCCACCCCATTGCTCAATAAAGGGAATCACATACTTTTCGGTCGTGTAACTCTGCTCCTCAAAGTACAACCGCCTGTTCTTGTGTCTCTCCTGCATAACTCTGTTTCCTTATTTCACGTATATATCCTTGCTGTTTTTCAAGCCGCAAAGATAAACAAAAATAATTGTCACAACAAGCTTCCTTAGTTGTTCAGTTTGCAGGCTTGAGCCAGCGATCCAACCATGAGAAGAACGTGCGCTGCCAGAGAATGCCGTTCTGGGGCTTGAGCACCCAATGGTTCTCATCAGGATAGACAAGCAGCTCGGCGGGAATACCGCGCATCTTCGCCGCGTCAAACGCCGCCATCCCTTGGTTGGCAAGGATGCGGTAGTCGCGCTCGCTGTGGATGCACAGGATGGGCGTGTCCCACTTGTCTACGAACCTGTGGGGCGAATTGGCGAACGTGCGCTGCGCCACGGCGTTGTCCTTCTCCCAGTAGGCGCCGCCCATATCCCAGTTGGCGAACCATTTCTCCTCCGTCTCAAGGTACTGCATCTCCATGTTGAAGATGCCGTCGTGGGCGATGAACGCCTTGAAGCGGCGGTCATGGTGTCCGGCGAGCCAATAGACGCTAAAGCCTCCGAACGACGCGCCTACACATCCCAGACGGTCACGGTCAATGAACGTCAGCGAGTCGCACGCCTCGTCAATGGCTGTGAAATAGTCGCGCATACACTGTCCTCCGTAGTCGCCGCTGATTGCCTCGTTCCACTCCTGACCGAAGCCGGGCAGACCGCGCCGGTTGGGAGCCACAATCACGTAGTCGTTGGCAGCCCTCATCATAAAGTTCCAGCGGTAGCTCCAGAACTGGCTGACAGGGCTTTGCGGACCGCCCTCGCAATAGAGCAACGCAGGGTATTTTTTCGTGGCGTCAAAGTGCGGCGGGAGGATAATCCACGTGAGCATCTGTTTGCCGTCGGTGGTTTTCTGCCAGCGAGGAACAACTGTTCCCATCGTAATCTGGTCGTAGATGTTTTGGTTCTCGAATGTGAGCTGCTCAATGCTTTTCTCGCCCGCCACGTCCATATGCACCTTGTAAATCTCGTTCGCCTCGCACATCGAGTGGCGCAGGCAGTAAGTCATGGTCTCCTCGGGTGCCATCTCGGCAAGGGTTCTGACAGGCACGAAATCGTACTGCCCCTCGGTGATACACTGGAGGTTGCCGTCCATATCAAGCAAATAGAGCATCTCCGTTCCGTGCCATACGGCGGAGAGGATGAAATGTTCGTTGTCACGCCAGAAGAAATCGCTGACCGCCGTACCGAGTTTTTCGCTCACGAAAGTCTTTTTGCCTGTCCCGCGTTCATAGACCATCAGGTGGGTCTCATCGCTCTCATAACCGTCACGCGCCATACTGAGCCACGCTATGCGCTGTCCGTCAGGCGAATAGGACGGGTTGAGGTCGTAGCCGCCGTTGCCTTCGGTCATATTGGTCTCGCTGCCTGTCTCCACATCGTAGAGATAGATGTCCGAGTTGGTGGAAACGGCGTAGTCCAGACCCGTCTTCTTGCGGCATGTGTAGGCAATCTGCTTGCCGTCCGGCGACCAGTCCCACTGTTCCACCCCGCCAAACGGGCGCATAGGGCTTTCGTAAGCGGTGCCTTTGAGCAGATTTCTGGCGTTTCGTATCGTAACGCTCTTTATAGCCAGTCCCTGGTTGTAAACGGCATCAATATCAGCAAGGAAGGGTTGCGGGGCTGTCTCCACCCATTCGTCCCAGTGCTTGTACATCAGGTCATCAATGACGCGCCCGCTTGCCAGCGGCAGGTCGGGATAGCGGTCGGCTGTCGTCTGAACAATCTTGACGGCGGTGATGAGCAGCACCTGCGAGCGGCGGGGGTTGAGCAGGAAGCCCTCAATCTCTTCGTCATACCCGGAGGCGGCTATGTCGTGTCCGTTCTGACGGAGAAAGAACCTGCCGTCCTTCAGATAGGCAAGTGTGCCACTGCCTCCCCACCATGCGGGCGAGTTGCCGCCAAACTCGTCTATCGTTTCCAATTGTCCGTTCTCCTCCGACGCGATGCGTATCCATGTTGTGGAACGGTTCTCGCTGACGCTGTAGTAACTGACGGTATAGGCAATCCAGCCTGTTTCGATGTCAACCTGCACATCGCCTATCCTGCCCATCGCCCACAGGGCTTCAGGGGTGAGTCTGCCGCCCTGTATGGTGATCTGCGGCTTGCGGACAGGTTCTTTTCCCTCTTCCTTTTGCGGCTTTTCCGTACATGCCGCGCTCAACAAGGCAATCGTTGCCATAATGACAAGTTTTACGTTTTTCATTGTGTATGGTTTTGTATGTATGTTTCAATCGTCTGTCCGTCCGCGATTTCATGGAGAGGAACCATTACGAAGTCGCGCTGCGTCATCAACGGGTGCGGCAGGGTGAGGCGTTCGGACCGGCACGTGACGGGAGCCCCGTCACCGGCTATACAGAACAATAGGTCAATGTCAATGATCCGGTCGGCATAAACGTTTTTTTGCGTCCTTCCCAACTCTCTCTCTATCTGTTGTGTGACATCCAGCAGTTCAATCGGAGTGAGTGTTGTCTCGATACGGATGCAAATATTGAGGTAGGTGTGTTCGGAACGGTAGCCCCACGGTTCGGAGTAGTGGTTGCCGGAACGCGCCACAACGGAACCGCATTGTGCGGCTATCATCCGGCAGGCGTTGTCAATATGCTTTTCGCGGTCGCCCAGATTGCTTCCCAATGAGAGGTAACAGGTCATAGTTCTACAATGGTTATGCCGGCTCCGCCTCGGTCCGGGTCGCCGTCGTGATAATCAATGATTCGGTTCTTCTTCTTGAGGGTGGCAAGGTAGTCGCGTGTGAGCTGTTTGAGCGCGCCGGTGCCCGTGCCGTGCAGGATGGTGACGCTGCCCGCCGCCACCATAATGGCGGTGTCCATATAGGCGATAACCTGTTCCAACGCCTCGTCGGCACGCATCCCGCGCAGGTCAATCGACCGCTCGAAACTGAGTTTGTGGCTGCGGATGGTGTTCTGTACTGACGAGGACACGGACGGCATCTGTTTCGCCATCCTCTTCAGTTCGGAGAAGTCGCG